>DAORNH010000007.1:964-13952 GCA_035440865.1 Hyphomicrobiaceae bacterium
GCTAAATCAATCCGTTATCTCGCTATTGTGATCCTAGGTTTTCGTAACGCGCGGGATCACTTTGCACCGGCAGCAGCTTGCCTGACGATGAATAGAGCGTCGAAATTGTTCCAGAGCAGCTCGACCAGAACCTCAGGCTTCGGGGCTTGAAGCGCCCTTGAAGACCTCACGCGATGCAGCCCATTTGAGCAACTCGTCGAGCGCCGGGCAGAGTGCCTCGCCCCAATCGGTCAGACCGTATTCGACTTTGGGCGGCACTTGGTGATGCACGATCCGGCGAACAACACCATCGCTCTCCAACTGCCGCAGTTGCTGGATCAGCATCTTCTGGGAAATCGACGGGATGGCCCGCTCAAGCTCAGAGAAGCGCACGAGCTTGCCGCCGAACAACTGGAAAAGAATGACAAGCTTCCAGCGCCCTTCGAGCACTTCAAGTGCCTCTTCAACGCCCTCGGCCGCGGACGCTGGCGTGTGGCCGCGATCCTTACGATCAGGTGAGTACCTTACTTTTTTGTATGTTCTTGCCATTAGGCGACCATATGCACATCTTCGATCTCGAGCAAATGCAGCGCAAAGGAGCAAACGCCATGAGCATCACGCTGCCGGCGACCATCGATCGCTTTTTCGTGTCGGAGAATGCGCGTGACCTATCGGCGATTGAGCAGTGCTTCGCTGCTGACGCCGTCGTGCGCGACGAGGGAAAGACCATCACTGGAGTGGCGGCCATCAAAGCGTGGCGGGTCGAAACCGGCGAGAAATATCATCACGCTGTCGAACCACTCAGTATGACGTCACTGGACGCGAAAGTGGTGGTGACGGGCAAGGTGTCGGGCAGTTTCCCGGGAAGCCCAATTAATCTGGAGCACATCTTTGAAATCGAAGGTGACTGGATCGTTTCACTGGAGATCCGGCCATGAGCGGAGATCTCCAACTTAATGGCTTTCGCGCGCTCGTTACCGGCGGCACCAAGGGTGTTGGTGAAGCCGTTGTTGCTCGGCTAAGAGAGGTTGGTGTCAAAGTCCTGACCACGGCGCGATCGAATATCGAGCTTTCTGGCAACGAGATGTTTGTTGCCGCCGACATCACCAGCGCCGAAGGCTGCAAGGCAATTGCCGATGCGGTCAGCGGGCGCCTTGGAGGCGTTGACATCGTTGTCCACGTCGTCGGCGGCTCATCCGCGCCGGCTGGCGGGTTCGCGGTGCTCGACGATGAGCAGTGGCAAAAGGAGCTCAACCTCAATTTGCTGGCGGCCGTGCGGCTTGATCGAGCGCTCTTGCCGGCAATGATCGAGCAAGGCTCTGGGGTGATCGTTCATGTCACATCGATCCAGCGCCAGTTGCCGCTACCCGAGTCGACCATCGCCTATGCCGCAGCAAAGGCTGCACTATCGAACTACAGCAAGGCTCTTTCCAAAGAGGTGAGCCCGAAAGGGGTGCGCGTGGTGCGGGTATCGCCCGGTTGGGTGGAGACAACCGCGGCCAAGGCACTCGTTGGCCGCCTTGCGGCGGAGGCCGGCAGCGACGAGCAGACCGCTCGTCAACGACTTATGGATTCGCTCGGCGGCATTCCGATCGGCCGACCCGCCAAGCCCCGCGAGGTTGCCGATCTGATCGCGTTCCTCGCGTCACCTCTTGCTGCCTCGATCACTGGCAGCGAACATGTGATCGATGGCGGCACCATTCCAACCGTTTAAGTATCATCGTTGCCGCTTCAAAGCTGCTGTTGAGATTACAATTTGATTTCAATCACATAGGTGTTCGCACGTTTATTCAGCACGGTGCGCCAATGAGTTAGGGCCTACTGATTGCGAATCTGGATCGCCCATAGGTAACGCATTGGCAACATTTTTGCCGGTGCTTGGCGGGGTGGTATCTGGGGGGACTGAGGCGTCGACCTGTTGCCTCCGCGCGAAGCTTCCACCGCCTTCGGCATCCTTCGGCGGGGCGGGGCTGCTCCCTGCCGCGGCCCTCGGAGCGATCGCCGTGCCACTCGCCTGTCTCGCCGTCGCGCGCCGCAAGCCTGATCCGCGGCAATGACGGCGTGACGCCTCGGCGCCACTCATGGCATGAGCGACGGGCCCATTGAGCAATTCCGGAGCTGTGGCATGGAAATCCGAACCGGGCGCCCCGTCACCCTGGCGCCCCGCGGCATGGTGACGTCGCCGAGCCCGCTCGCCTCGGCTGCCGGTGCCGACGTCCTGCGCGCGGGCGGCTCGGCCGTCGATGCGGCCATTGCAACCGCGGCCGTGCTCTCGGTCGTCTACCCGCACATGACGGGCGTCGGCGGCGATGCCTTTTGGCTGACCTGGGACGCCAAGGCTCGTAAGGCGCGCTATCTCGATGGCGGCGGACGGGCCGCGGCGAGCGCGAGCCTCGAGCAATTCACGAGCAAGGGCCTGAAGGAGCTGCCCTATCGTGGCGTCACGCCGGCGACGTTGACCACCCCTGGCGCGGTCGCGAGCTGGGATGCGGCGCACCGCGCACACGGGCGGCTCCCGCTCTCACGCATTCTCGATGCCGCGATCGGTTACGCCCGCGACGGCTTCCCCGTGACCGCGCGCCTCGCAAGCTGGATCGAGGCGACCAAAGCCGATCTCGCCCTTTCGAGCGAGGCCGCAAAGATCTTCATGCCCGGTGGCGCGGTGCCGCGCGCTGGCGCCATGCTCAAGAATCTGAACCTCGCGCGCACCCTCGAGGCGATCGCATCGGACGGCCGGAGCGGCTTCTACGAGGGCGCCGTCGGGTCTGAGCTCGATCGCTTCTCGCAGAAGTCTGGCGGACACTTTCGTGCGAGCGACCTTGCCCGCCAGGACGCTCGCTGGGGTATGCCGCTCGAGACCCGCTATGGCGATGTGACGATCCTCAATACGCCACCGCCGACGCAGGGATTCGCCGTGCTCGAGATGCTGAACCTCCTCGAGCCGCTCGAACTCCACAAGAAGCCGATGATGGGTGCCGACTGGACGCATCTCCTCGTCCAAGCGAAGCAGATCGCCTATCACGATCGCGATCGCTGGCTCGCCGATCCGAAGTTCAGCCCCGTGCCGACCGAGATGCTCGTCTCGAAAGCGTATGCGAACGAGCGCCGGCGCCTCATCCGCCCGAGGAAGGCGCTCGCCTGGGACGAGGTGCCGTCGTATGGAAGCCTCAAGGGCGACACGACGTATCTTGCGACCGTCGACGGCGACGGCAACGCCGTCTCGCTCATCCAGAGCCTCTACTGGGGTTTCGGCTCGGCCGTCGTCGCCGGCAAGACCGGGGTCGTATTGCAGAACCGATCGGCCTATTTCTCGCTCGATCCGGCGAGCCCCAATCGCCTCGAGCCCGGCAAGACGCCGCTGCACACGCTGATCGCATCGCTCGGCTTGAAGGGCGGCAAGCTGTGGTCGGTCGTCGGCTGCATGGGCGCCGACGGCCAGCCGCAGATCCAGCTGCAGACCTACCTCGCCATGATCGAGCACGGCCTCGACATCCAGGAGGCGCTCGAGGCGCCGCGCTTCCTATCCGGGCGGTTCGTGCTCGGCGAGCCGCGCGACACGCTCCATATCGAAGGGCGCATGCCGGCCGCGACCATTGCCGAGCTCGAGCGGCGCGGCCACAGCGTCAATCGCTGGCCCGATTGGTGCGAGCTTGCGGGCCACGCGCACGGCATTACCATCGATCCCGAGACGGGTATGCGCGCCGGCGGCGCCGATCCGCGGAGTGATGGCGCGGCGATCGGCATATGAGCCGTGAAGCTGGGAGACAAGGCATGCGCACGGAATTCGATTGGTCCGATCCCTTCCTCCTCGACCAGCAGCTCTCGAGCGACGAGCGGACGATCCGCGATACGGTTGCGCGCTTCGCCGCCGATCGGCTGGCACCACTTGTCACCGCCTGGCATCGCGACGAGACATTCGATCCGGCGCTGCACAAGGAGTTCGCGAGCCTCGGTCTTCTCGGCGGCACCCTCGAAGGCTACGGTTGTCCGGGCCTCGGCCACGTCGCCTACGGGCTCGCCATGCGCGAACTCGAGCGCGTCGATACCGCGTTTCGTAGCGCCGTCGGTGTGCAGTCAGGGCTCGCAATGGCAGCGGTTCACGCCTTCGGCAGCGAGGCGCAGAAGTCGCGGCTCCTGCCGGCCATGGCCGCGGGCGAGCGCATCGGCTGCTTCGGCCTCACCGAGCCCGACCATGGCTCCGACCCCTCGGGGATGGCCGCGCGGGCGCGGAGCGCTCCCGGCGGCGGCTACCGGCTCTCAGGCACCAAGACCTGGATCACGCAGTCACCGATCTCAGATGTGCTCGTCGTGTGGGCAAAGGACGACGACGGTCGCGTCGGCGGCTTCGTCATCGAGCGCGGAGCCGCGGGCCTTTCGACGCCGAAGATCGAGGGCAAGTTCGGCGTCCGCGCCTCGCCGACGGGCATGATCGTCATGGACGACGTCGCGGTGCCGGCCTCTGCCCGCCTCGAGCTGGTGAAGGGTCTCGCCGCGCCGCTCTCCTGCCTGTCGCGCGCGCGCTTCGGCATCAGCTGGGGCGCCATGGGTGCTGCCGAGTTCTGCTGGCACCAAGCACGCCAGTACACGCTCGACCGCCGCCAGTTCGGCCGCCCGCTCGCCGCCAACCAGCTGATCCAGAAGAAGCTCGCCGACATGCAGACCGAGATCGCGCTTGGCCTGCAGGCGGCCCTGCGCATCTCGCGCCTCGCCGAGGAGGGCCTCGCGACGCCCGAGCTTTTCTCACTGGTCAAGCGCAACAACGCGGGGAAGGCGCTCGAGATCGCGCGGACCGCGCGCGACATGCTCGGCGGCAACGGCATCTCGGCCGACTACGGCATCATCCGGCACCTGATGAACATGGAGGTCGTCAACACGCTCGAAGGCACGCACGACATCCACGCCCTCGTGCTCGGCCGCTCGCAGACGGCCATCGGGGCGTTCTGAGCAATGAGTGGGGCGAGCGAAAAAGCGGCGACCTCGACCGGCTTCGTGCTGCTCGGCCTCGTGACCGCGGTGCAGCTGCTCGCGACGTTTGCCGTGCTCTCGCTTCCGACATTGGCGCCGCGCGCCGCGCCGTCCTTCGGCGTCGGCCCGGAGATGATCGGCGTGCAGATCAGTTTCATCTACTTCGCGGCATCCGCCTTCTCTAACATCTCGGGCCTGATCGTGCGCCGCTACGGCGCGGTGCTCGCGAGCACGGCGGCACTCATTGTCTCGGGCCTCGGCATGATCGGGGTGGCGAGTGGCTCGCTCGTCGTTGCAGCCATCGCCTCGCTGATGATCGGCGTCGGCTACGGACTCACGAACCCGGCGGCGTCGCATCTCCTCATGAAGCATGGGCCACGCACGCGGCAGAACCTCGTCTTTGCGCTGAAGCAGTGTGGCGTGCCGATCGGCGGCGTGCTCGCGGCCCTGCTCCTGCCTCGCTTGGCCGAGCGCATCGGCTGGCAATGGGCGATTGTCGTGAGTTCCGGCCTGCTCGGGCTGCTCGCGATCGTCATGCTGCCGCGGCGCGCGCAGTGGGATGGCGACCGTGATCCCTCGGCTCGCATCAGCGGCGGCCTCCTGGCAGGCGCCCGCTTCGCGCTCGCCAATCCGACGCTGCGCTCGCTCTCGCTGATGGGCGGCACCTTCGCCTCGTTCCAGTTCTGCCTGATGTCCTACGTGATCACCATGCTCGTTGCCGAGATGAAGTGGGACCTCGTCTCGGCGGGCGTCGTCGCTTCGATCATGCAGGCCGGCGGCGCCGTCGGACGCATCGCCTGGAGCCTCATCGCCGACCGGATCGGCCGCGGCATCGAGATCCTGATGGCAATCGGTATCCTCGCCTCGCTGCTCGCCGTCATGACGGCATGCATCGGTCCGGGGTGGTCGGCGACAGCGATCGTACCGCTACTCGCGGCATTCGCGTTCTGCCTGATCGGCTGGAACGGCGTCTACATGGCGGAGGTTGCGCGGACGGTGGGCCCGGTCAACGTCGGTATCGCGACCGGCGGCGTCCTCGTGTTCAATTTCGCTGGCGTCGTCCTCGGTCCGAGTGTCTTCGGCCTGCTCGCAAAGCTCACCGGCAGCTACGCTCTGACCTACGGGATTTTCTCCGTCGTCCCGCTCATCGGCGTCACCGCGCTCTGGCGCGTGCTCCGACGGCGCGCGGGCGAGGCGTGGGGAAGCTGAGCCCGCCCGCGCCCGGAGCACCTCAGTGCGCGAGCTTCGGCGTCCCGCGCATGATCAAATTCCCGCCGCCGTCGATCTCGACCGCCTTGAGCGTGGAGATCTTGCCGCGCTCGGCGACGATTTGAGCGAACGCGACCCGCACCTTGCTTGTGAGGATATCGTTGACGACAAAATCCTTGATCCGCTTACTCAGGCCGTAGTTCATAGCGTCCCGAACGTCGCCGCACACCGCCGACAGAAGCCCGCCGCAGTCGAAGTCGATCTTCACGGTCGAGCTGGCGAGCGTGATACCGACCCGCCCGTCCAGATTGACGACGAGCTTCAGCTCGATCTGCCCCGAGAGCGTGATGCCGGTGAGATCGGGCGCCGCGCCGTCGGCGCCGGCCCAACACTTCGGCTTGTCGAGCGTTTCTGTCGCGTAGCAGAAGCCGAAGAGGGCGGGCCCGCTGCCGTTGTGGCCGGACATCGAGACCCCGACCGTAACGTTGGCCGGGCCCTTTACGCTTGGCGCCCCGAACCGAACGAGCATGTTGTTCGCAAAGTAGAAGTACGGCTTGCTGCCCATGAACGGCAGGTCGAACTTGATCGCGTCCGTCTCCGAGAGCTCCTTAGTCAGGTAGATCCGCGACGCCATCGCCAAGTGCTTGCGCTCCGGCTCCTCGCGCAGATCGTTCCTCGTATAGTTGTGCAACAGGATGCCCCCCGGCATGGCCTTCTTGAGTGCCGCCTCGACGATGAGCGCGGAGAGCGTGTCACGCGTATAGCCGTCCTGGTCGACGATCAATATTGCCTTCATTCCCGTGATCGGGACCGGCTTGCCCGTCGCAATCAGCCGCGCCTCGGGGATGACGTTGCCGCCAACGCGCTTGGCGGCTTCGGCCGGTGACGCCTTTGGGAGAATGGAACAGGCAAACGCGCCGTTGATGGTCGTCTTTGCCGTGCACGATCCGTAGTCACCGAGCTTAAGCTCGACCGACTCGCCCTCGATCCCCGGACCGCCCTTGCGAACCAGCTGGCCCTTGAAGAGCCTTGGCTCGTTTGAGATGCCGACGAGCTTCGACGGAGCTCCCGTCGAGAGCGACATGGCCTTTGGTGCCTCGGAGATTGCGAGCGTCGCCTCGAGCGGCCCGAACATGGCTGTGACGGTCGTCGCCGGCGCCGTCGGCGCGAGGACGCATTTGGGATTGCTGCCCTGACAGGAGGCGGGGAGGCCCGTCCCCGACCATCCGAGGAAGGTGTGTGTGCCGTCCGGCGTGGCGGTAAGCTCGATCGTGCCACCCTTGGGGACCCCGACCACGCAGCTCCCGGTTGCCTTGCCCGACGCGTTCGTGCAGGCGATCGTCGCTGGCGCAAACGGGGCCGTGGCGACCTTGCCGCCGGCATTCGGGATGTGGACCGAGACGGTCGACTTGCCGATCGTGATCGCCCCGGAGCCGCCCGGATCGACCTCGAAGACGGCGACGAGCAGGGCCTGCCTGGCAGGCGCGAGACAGGCGCTTTGCTTCACGCCGGCACAGAGCCCCTGCTGGCTTTCCCACCCCTTGAATCGCCATCCGCTCCTGGGCTCGGCAGTCAATCTCAACATCGTGCCGGCGGCCATGGCCACGCCGTTGCAGGAGACCCCTCCCTCCGACGGCAAGTGTTTGCCCGTCTCGGAATCGCAGACGACAGCGCCAGTGCTCCTGATCCGGCCCTTGCCCCGTATGACGTAGTGGACCGCTACCGGGGCAGCCGTTCCTGGCAGGACGGCCTTGGGCGGCTCCTTCGGGACCGGCTTCGTCGTCGGGCCTCCTGGTGGAAAAGTTCCCTGGGCCATCAGAGGGGTAGCTCCGGCAATGCCGATGACGGCCGCGACCGCTAAACTTCTGCAGATCGACATGAGTTGTATTCCCTCGACAGTTGGCATGGAGCAACAGACCTCGATGCCCTCGAGGAGTTGCTTGCGCTCACTCTGACGCTTTGGGCGCGAAATTGGTTCGATGCCCTGCAATTCGTGGCCACGCGCATTCGTAGCATGATGAGGTCATGCCGGAGAGGGACCAAGCATTGGTCAATTCGATGTTTGCGCCAAGGTTGCAATTCCGGCAGCAGCAGTCGCCTCGAGCATGCAGGTCGGCGGCATGTCCAGCGTCATGCCGAAAACCAGCGCGTGGGATTGCAGCGAGCGATCTCGATACGCTCGTGCTGTTCCGACCACGTGTGATGGCCATGCAGCCGCCTCCCTCCTCGCAGTGACGAAGGTCGTGTTCATATCGTGATCAAGGTGCCCCGGGCTCAAACGCGAGAGCGATCGCCCTCACCGCTCGAAGCGTTTGTACTTGATGCGATGCGGCTCGACGGCGGCGTCGCCCAGGCGGCGCTTCTTGTCCTCCTCGTAGTCGGCGAAGTTCCCCTCGAACCACTCGACGTGGCTGTCGCCCTCGAAGGCGAGGATGTGGGTCGCAAGGCGATCGAGGAAGAAGCGATCGTGGCTGATGACCACGGCGCAGCCCGGGAAGTCCTCGAGCGCGCTTTCGAGCGCCGACAAGGTTTCCGTGTCGAGGTCGTTGGTCGGCTCGTCGAGGAGGAGCAGATTGCCGCCGGTCTTCAGCATCTTGGCGAGGTGAACGCGGTTGCGCTCGCCGCCCGAAAGCATGCCGACCTTCTTCTGCTGGTCCGGCCCCTTGAAGTTGAACCAGCCGCAATAGGCGCGCGAGTTGACCTCGATCTTCTCGCCGAGCTTCACCATGTCGAGGCCGCCCGAGATCTCCTCCCAGACGGTCTTCTTGTCGTCGAGATGGTCGCGGCTCTGGTCGACATAGCCGATCTGGACAGAGTCACCCACTCGGAGCGTGCCCGCATCGGCCTTCTCCTGGCCGGTCAGCAGCTTGAAGAGCGTCGTCTTGCCGGCGCCGTTCGGTCCGATCACGCCGACGATGCCGCCCGGCGGCAGCTTGAACGAGAGCCCCTCGAACAGCAGCCGGTCGCCGAAGCCCTTGGCGAGGCCGTTCGCCTCGACCACGACGCCGCCGAGACGCGGGCCTGGCGCGATCTTGATCTGCGCCTTGCCGACGTCCTCGCGTCCCGCCTCCTCGGCGAGCTTGTCGTAGGCCTGAATACGCGCCTTGGATTTCGCCTGGCGGGCCTTCGGCGAGGATCGGATCCACTCGAGCTCGCGCTTCAGGGTGCGCTGCTTGGCCTCCTCCTGGCCCTTCTCGACCTCGAGGCGCTTCGCCTTCTGCTCGAGCCAGCTCGAATAGTTGCCCTTGTAGGGGATGCCCTGGCCGCGATCGAGCTCCAGCGTCCACTCGGTGATCGTGTCGAGGAAGTAGCGGTCGTGCGTCACCAGCATGATGCAGCCCGGATACTCCTTCAGGTAGCGCTCGAGCCAGGCGACGCTTTCGGCATCGAGATGGTTTGTCGGCTCGTCGAGGAGGAGAAGGTCGGGCTTGGCGAGGAGAAGCCGCGTCAGCGCCACACGGCGCTTCTCGCCGCCGGAAAGATTTCCGACCGCGCTCTCGCCCGGCGGGCATCGCAGCGCATCGAGCGCCTGCTCCACCTGCGCGTCGAGGTCCCAGAGGTTCTGCGCGTCGATCTTGTCCTGCAGCTCGGCCATCTCGGCTGCTGTTTCGTCCGAATAGTTGGCGGCAATCTCGTTATAGCGGTCGACCAGCGCCTTCTTCTCGGCGACGCCCTCCATGGCATTCTCGAGCACGGTCTTGTCAGGATCAAGGTGCGGCTCCTGTGGCAGGTAGCCGCCCTTCACTCCCTCCTGCGCCCAGGCCTCGCCGACGAAATCGTCGAGTTCGCCCGACATGATCCTGAGAAGCGTCGACTTGCCCGCGCCGTTGAGGCCGACGACGCCGATCTTGGCGCCCGGAAAGAACGACAGCGAGATGTCCTTGAGGACGGTCTTGCCGCCGGGATAGGTCTTCGAGACCTTGTGCATGTGATAGACGAACTGGGGGTTCGCCATGGGCGGACTCCTTTGAGGGACGCGCATCAGGGTGTTGGCGCGCTTGTAGAGGATGGGGGGCGAGCGCTCAAGGGCAGGCGCGGATCGGCGAGGGAGCATGCGAATGGAACAGACAATCCACATTCACGAGGATGATTGGGGTCTGCGAAACCTCTATCCGCTGGCCGCATTCGATGCGGCAGTCGCGGATGTCGCCGCAGCCGAGAAGGCCGGCCGCGACAACGTCGCACCTGACGGCATCGGTTGGACCAGCGTGCACCTGATCCAAGCTCCGAAAGTCGATTTCACGGCGACGGGCCTTGCCGTCGATGCGGTGGCGCCGATCCTCGAGCGACTGTTGCCCTGGGTTCGCCGCTTCGTCGCGACGTCGATGGCGGGCTTCTCGGGCGGGGCGCGTGACCCGTATGGAAGCTACGAGGACGACGCCTGGTGCTTCGGCTTCGGCTCGCACTGTTTCGTGAAGCTCGAGCCGGCCGGCGTTCTCGTTCGTCAAGTCTGGTTCGAGGCTCGGACGTCGGACCCGTACGAACTCGGCGCGTTACGCACCGCCATCGAGGCGATCGATGGTCTGGCCGGGGCGATGATCGCCGACTATGTGCTCGAAGCGGTGGGGCGCGTACGCGACCGGACCTTTATGGAGCGCTATTTATCAAGCCTCGCCGACGGCGCCTGATGGCAACCGAACTCACTGCAACCTTCACTCGGCCGCGACCGAAGGCGCACCTGTCTGTCGCCCTGATCGAGGAGCTTTCGTCACGCGGAGATCGATGTCCGTGAGCGCCCGACCCGTTGCCGCGCGTTCCACGTCCGGGAGCACATCGAGGCTCGGCCAGAGGCCCGAGACGAGTGCGCGCGCATATGGGTCGGCAAAGCCTGCTGCAAGAAGCGAGCGGGAGGCAGCGGCGTGGTCGTAAGTGAGGCGGTGCGTCGTGAGGTGCACGCCGTCGCGCGTCGACGAGACAAGACCGTACCACGCATCCGGCGTGCCGTCGTTCGCCGGCATGCCGACAACGCCGGGGTTGAACCAGGTGCAGCCATGGCCTTCCGCGACGAACGGGACGCCGCAGTGGCCGGCAATAGTGATGTCGCTCGCGGAGAGCGCCGTCTCCTCTGCGAGAACGTCGGTCATGGAGGCGAACACCCAGCGGCTGATGCCGGCATTGCCGCCGTGGACGACCTTGAACGACAAGCCTGCGTAGGAGAAGCGGAGCGCTGTCGGCAGGGCGCGCATCCAATCGCGGTCCGCGCGGCCGATGCGCTGCGAGGCATACTCGAACCAGCTCTTGGCGAGCCGGTTGCAGGCCGAACCTTCGTCGAAATTGCAGCCGCAATCACCGAGGTCGTTAGCGAGGCTCTCCTCGCAGTTGCCCGCGACGACGTGGATGCCCCAGTCGCGGATCTCGCGGACGGTCTCCGCCGGCTCGGCACAGTAGGCGACGACGTCGCCCGTGCAGATCGTGCGCTCGCTTGGAATGCCGAGGTCCAGCGCACGGCGCCGCATTGCCCGGGTGGCACGCACATTCGAGTACGGACCGCCGAAAACGAGGATCGGCGCGTCATCGCTGAAGTCGATCACCTGTGTCTCCGTACTCGGCGTGAGCGATGACGACCCTAGCCGCTCGCGGGCGGTGGAGCAAATCACCGCGCCTTCACGATGCCGTCATGGCGGATGATGGGCACATGCGTAGCGGCACTCTGCGCCAGGAGACCTGTCAGGCGCGGGTCATCCGCGATCTCGATCTGGCGGCGGACGGCTTTGAATCCAGAGCGCAGGTAGAACGCGAGTGCGCCAGGGTGATCGAGCGTGCAGGTGTGGACGGTCAAGCGCGCGATCGGCCGCGACCAGGCCGTCGCCAGCGCGAAGTTCATGAGGTGCCGCCCCGCACCGGTGCCGAGAAGCCGCCCGGTCACGCCGAAGAAGGCGATCTCACAGGCGCCCGTGTCACGAAAATCGAGCTCGAGCAACCCTTCGTCCCTGTCGCGCTCCCTCAGAGCGTAGACTTCGACGGAAGGGTTTCTGATGATGGCTTCAAGGCCGGCATCATCGAGGGCCAGCCGCGAGAACCAGAGCCAATCCTCAGCGCCGACGCGCCGGAAAAGGTCGCGATACCAGCCGGCACGTGGCTGATCGATCCGCGCGATGGACAGCTCCGGACGTGACGCGGCCTGCCGCGGACCCGGATCGGCATCCATCGCGAGGTGCGTGACGACTGCCGCGATCTTGCCCGGCGGCACATCAGTATAGCCGTCTTGGAGCGACGGAGATGGCACCTCAACCACGCTTGGCCTCGCTGCTCAAGGTTGCAATCTCGGCCGCGATGTTCGCCCGTGCCCGCACTTCCCAGTCTGACGGCACGCTGAGCGACCGGCCGATGGTCGCGAAGACGGGGGTCACTCCGGCGAGATGTCGGAGCGCGCCGGCGCGGCCGTTCGCATAGCTCGCATCGTCGAACTGGTGATATTCGCGCCGGATATCATCGGCATAGCGCCGGTAGCGCTCGGCGGGCGCGCCCAGGATTGCGAGGTCGAGATCGGCAAAGTAGGCCTCGTCCGGCAGCAGGTCTCGGGGACCGCCTCCCAGGTGCTTCGTCGCCATCACATAGCGGCAGGCCTTGGCGATGACAGCATCGTCGACAGCCTGCGCCCCACACTGCGTGCGGAGCCAATCGGCGCTCTTCTCCTCGTTGTCCTTGGCCGTGACGTCATAGATGGCGTCGTGAAAGTAGATGGCGAGCCGGAATGTGGCGTCGTCGATGCCATGAGCCGCCGCCGGCTTCGGCGTAAGACGCCGGTAGTGGTCGATGAACTCGGCGACGTGCTCGAGCGTGTGGTAGTGGCGGGAATAGGACTGATACTCGGCAACGAGCCGGCTCAGGATGT
>DAORNH010000007.1:14063-17196 GCA_035440865.1 Hyphomicrobiaceae bacterium
CGCGGATACAATCCCGCCGGCAGGAACAGCCGCGGCGCCGGGCGGCCTCACGATCAGCGCATCGGCCTCGGCCAGCGGCGAGAGGAGCGAGCTGTCCTGCGAGCGGACGGGCGCGACCTCTGCCGCGCCATCGCCGCCACGCCGGACAACCGCGCGCATGTAGTGCTGACGTGGCCCGTTGGCCTCGAGCGCGACGGCTGCGCGCACGGCCGTCACGCCGTCGCCGCCGTTCGGCATCCCCTGCAAGGCGCGAATGAGGGGGACAAGGAACACGCGCGAGCAGATCAGGGCCGAGACGGGGTTGCCAGGCAACCCCAGCATGCGGATGTCGCCGAGCCGGCCGAACATCAGCGGCTTTCCCGGCCGCATCGCGATCTTCCAGAAGTCGAGCTTTAGGCCACGGCGCTCGAGCACGGGTGCGACGAGGTCGTGATCGCCGACGGAGGCGCCGCCGATGGTGACGAGGATGTCGGCATCTGAGGCCTCGGCGACGTGATGCTCGATGCTCGTCGCGTTGTCCTTGGCGATGCCGAGGAAGCGCACCTCCGCGCCCGCCTGCTCGGCAAGTCCGGCGACACCCAGATGATTGGAGGCGACGATCTGGCCGGGTCCGGGCGTCTCGCCGGGCAGCACCAATTCGTCGCCGGTCGAGAGGACGGCGACGCGGGGGCGGCGAAACACGGGCACGCTGCCGTGACCCATCGCAGCGATGAGTGCGAGCTCACGAGGACCGAGCCGTCGGCCTGCCGAGACGAGGGGCGAGCCGGCGGCGAAATCATAGCCGCGGCGACGGATGTTGGCCGCCTCGGGCACGCCCTCGGTCACCGTGACGGTGCTGCCGGCGATGGTCGCGTTTTCCTGGATGACGATCGCGTCGGCGCCGTCGGGAACGGGCGCGCCTGTGAAGATGCGGACGGCCTCGCCAGGCCCGACGTGGCCGCCGAAAGGGTGACCGGCGGCTGCCTCCCCGAGGATCGCGAGCCGCACCGGCAGTTTGCGAACGTCACTGGCGCGGACGGCGAAGCCATCCATGGCCGAGGCATCGAATGGCGGTTGAGTGAGACGCGCGGCAAGCGTCTCGGCGAGCACCCGGCCGCGCGCCTGTTCGAGCCTGACGACGTCGCGCGTCAACGGCGCGACGCCTCCCAGGATGCGCTCGATCGCGGCGTCTACGGCGAGGAGTGCCATGGCGTCAGACACCCTTTGCGTCGTCGGCGCGCCAGTGGCCGGAGCGGCCGCCGACCTTCTCGACGAGGCGCACTGGCCCGATCACCATGCCGCGGTCAACCGCCTTCAGCATGTCGTAGATCGCGAGGCAGGCGACACTTGCGGCGGTCAGCGCCTCCATCTCTACGCCCGTCTGGCCGCTGACGCCGACCTCGACCGTGACGGCGATGCCGACCGGCGACTGCGAGGGCTCGAGCACCACATTGACCTTCGAGAGGAGCAGAGGGTGGCAGAGCGGGATCAATTCGTGCGTGCGCTTCGCCGCCATGATGCCGGCGATCCGGGCCGTCGCCATGACATCGCCCTTCTTGGCCTTGCCGCTGGTCGCGAGCGCGAGGGTCTCCGGCGCCATGGCGATGAACCCCTCGGCGATGGCCGTGCGCTGCGTGACGGCCTTCTCCGAGACGTCGACCATGCGGGCGGCGCCGTGAGCCGGGACGCCGATGGAAATCTGGAGGCGGCTCATACCGGGCCTCTGAGCAGCATGCGCGTCGCCGCGGCCACGTCGGGTTGGCGCATGAGGCTCTCGCCGACGAGGAGTGTATGGATGCGGGAGCGGGCAAGACGGGCCACGTCGGCATTGTTCGCAATGCCGCTCTCGCCGATGACAATGCGGTTCCGAGGCAAGCGCGGGGCGAGACGCTCGCAGGTCTCGAGCGTCGTCTCGAAGGTCCTGAGATTGCGATTGTTGATGCCGACGAGGCGGCAACCAAGCTTGATGGCGCGCTCGAGCTCGGCCTCGTCGTGCACCTCGGCGATGGCGTCCATACCGAAATCGCGGGCCGCCGCGGCGAGGTCGGCGGCGACAGCGTCGTTCACCTGGGCGAGAATGATCAGGATGCAGTCCGCGCCCCACGAGCGGGCCTCGGCGACCTGGTAGGTGTCGAGCATGAAGTCCTTGCGCAGCACGGGGAGGCCGGACGCCTCGCGCGCCGCGATCAGGTACTCGGGCGCACCCTGGAACGAGGGCCGGTCCGTCAGTACGGAGAGGCAGGTGGCGCCGCCCTCGGCATAGGCACGCGCGAGCGCCGGGGGATCGAAATCCGCGCGGATGAGCCCTTTCGACGGCGAGGCCTTCTTAATCTCGGCGATGAGCGCCGTCTCGCCGGCGCTCAGCCGCGCCTCGATGGCGCCCGCGAAAGAGCGGACGGGCGGGGCCAGCTTGGCATGCTCGCGCATCACGGCCGGCGGCGTCGCGGCCTTTGCCGCCGAGATCTCGGCGCGCTTGTACTCGGTGATCTTGTTCAGGATGTCACTCATGCGCGGACATTACGTCCTCGGGCCGCAGCTGTCATCTCTCTGGCCGGAAAACGGACCGGATTGCCGACCGAGATCGCGTTGCAGGCCGTTGCCTGCGACCGCATGTTGCCATACATGCCGGGCAAGCCCTGGGGCGCATCCCGTGGCTGCAGCCCTGCACCCGATCGACCCTACCATGACCCGCTCCGCCTCGAATTCAGTTCCGCCGCTCCGGCCGTTCGAGGCCGGGACACGTGGTTATTTCGCCGTCGGCGCGGAGCGCATGTCGAAGGCCCTGAACCTCGGCAACATGATGCGATCCGCGCACGCGTTCGGCGCCGCGTTCACCTTCACGATCGGCGCACGTTACCAGGCGCTGGAAGCGCGCGCGGATACCTCCAAAGGCCAGCAGCATCTGCCGCACTACGAGTGGCCGGCGGTCGGCGACATGCGGCTCCCCGAGGGCTGCGAACTGGTCGGCATCGAGCTCATCGAAGGCGCCGTCGACCTCCCCGAGTTCCGCCATCCGAGCCGGGCCGCCTATGTGCTCGGACCCGAGCAGGGATCGCTCTCACCCGGGCTCATCGCGCGCTGCGACCATGTCGTGAAGATCCCGACGCGCTTCTGCATCAACGTTGCCATGGCCGGGGCGATCGTCATGTACGAC
>DAORNH010000007.1:17290-18520 GCA_035440865.1 Hyphomicrobiaceae bacterium
TCAGCACGGAGGCGATCATGGCGCTCGAGGCACTCCTCAAGAAGTTCACCGCGGCCGTCGAGGCCGGAAACGGCAACGCGCTCGCCGACTGCTTCACGGCGGACGGCGTCTACGACGACTACTTCTTCGGCCCCTCCAAGCCCGGGCGCGCCGGCATCGTCGAGATGCTCGCCCACTTCTACGAGGGCGGGAAGGATTTCCGCTGGGACTTCTTCGATATCGCTGAGGGCAACCCGTTCGCCTACGCGAGTTACCGCTTCAGCTACACCTCGACGCTCCCTGATGCGAAAGGTGCTCGAGTCGCTTTCGGCGGCATCTCACGGCTTCAGATGAAGGGCGGCCTCATCGCGCACTACTCCGAGGTGTTCGATCGCGGCATGGCGCTCGCCCAGCTCGACTTCGCACCCGAGCGACTGAAAAAGATAGCACTCAAGTATGCGGCCGGCGTGAAGGCGCGGCCTGAGTACGCGCGGCACGCCAAGGCGTCGTGAACTGCCGCGGGGCTGCCATACCCGAGTGAATATTGGCCTGCCCGTCGCCGCGCGATACTGCTGCCGCGAGCCAACACTGCCTCGAAGGAGCCCGCCCATGACCACGAGCGCCGCGCCGCCGCCCCCGCATCCGACCGTGAAGCCCCTGCAGGGCATCCGCATCATCGACGTGTCGAGCTTCCTCGCGGGGCCCTTCTGCTCGACGCAGCTCGCCGAGTTCGGCGCCGAGGTCTGGAAGCTCGAGCTTCCGGGCGTCGGCGATGCCCTCCGGAAGTTCGGCACGATGACGCCGTCGGGTGACTCGCTCCCCTGGATGCAGGAGACGCGCAACAAGAAGGTCGCGACGCTCGACTTGAGGAAGCCAGAGGGCGCCGAACTCCTGAAGCGCATGATCCGCAAGGCCGACGTGCTCGTCGAGAACTTCCAGCCGGGTACGCTCGAGAAGTGGGGCCTCGGCTGGGACACGCTGAAGGAGGAAAACGGCAAGCTCATCATGGTGCGCATCTCGGGATTCGGGCAGACGGGCCCCTACTCGCCCCGTCCCGGCTTCGGGCGCATCGGCAATGCCTTCGGCGGCCTCTCCTACCTTGCGGGCTTCCCGGAGCTTCCGCCAACGACGCCCGGCTCGGCGACGATCCCGGACTACCTTGCCGGGCTCTATGGGGCGCTTGGCGTGATGTTCGCGCTGCGCGCCCGCGACATGACGGGCCGCGGCCAGTACATCGACATCGGCCTCTAC
>DAORNH010000007.1:18530-26371 GCA_035440865.1 Hyphomicrobiaceae bacterium
GAGCCGGTCTTCCGCATCCTCGACGAGCTCGCCGCCGCCTACCAGTACAAGGGCTACCAGCGTGAGCGCATGGGGCCGGGTACGGTCAACGTCTGCCCGCACAGCCACTATCCGACGAAGGACGGAAAGTGGATCGCCATCGCCTGCACATCCGACAAGATCTACTCCCGTCTCGCCGAAGCCCAGGGCCAACCGGAGCTCGCAGCCCCCGGTGGCCGCTGGGAGAAGATCGTCGACCGCGACCGCGAGCGCAAAGACGTCGACGCCTGGGTCGAGACATGGACGAAAAAGTTCACGCTCGCGGACTGCATCAAGGAGTGCGACAAGTTCCAGGTGCCGTGCGGCCCGGTGTATTCGATCTCGGACATCTTCAAGGATCCGCACTACGCGGCGCGCGAGAACATCCTGCGCATGAACGATCCGCGCGTCGGCGAGATCGCCATGCCGAACGTGGTGCCGCGCCTCTCCGATACGCCGGGCTCAGTCGAGTGGCTCGGTCCGCCGATGAACGCGAACACCGACGAGCTCTACAAGGGGCTGCTCGGCATGAGCGATGCCGAGATCGGTCGCCTCAAGGACAAGGGCGTGGTCTAGCCGGGCTTTCTCACACTCTCGCGGCCGGCGACGATCATCTCGGCCAATGCCGGCGCGGTGAGATCGCCGAGCTGGCGATCGACGATCTTGCTGCCCAACTTCAGGATCACGACACGCGAGGCGACCGCCACGACGTCGGCCATGGCGTGCGAGATGAGGACGACGGTGCGGCCTTCCTCGGTGAGCTTGCGGACGAGGCCGAGGACGACGGCGGTCTCCTTGACGCCGAGCGCCGCCGTCGGCTCGTCGAGGATGACGATGCGGGCATTCCAGCGCAGTGCACGGGCGATGGCGACGGCCTGGCGCTGGCCGCCCGAGAGCCGCTCGACCGGGCGGCGCATGTCGTCGATACTGATCGCGAGCCGGGCGAGGTAGGCGCGCGCCGAAGCGCGCATGGCCCGCTTGTCGAGGATCGCGACCCCCGGCAAGAGAGTGCGCGTCAGCTCAGCGCCCATGAACACGTTCTCGGCGATCGAGAGCCGCGGCGCCAGCGCCAGATGCTGGTAGATCGTGGCGATGCCCCGGGCGAGCGCATCGGCCGGCGAGGCGAAGCGCTGAACGACGCCGTCGAGAACGAGACTGCCAGCGGAGGGCGCCTCCGCCCCCGACATGACCTTGATCAGGCTGGACTTGCCGGCGCCGTTGTCGCCGCAGATCGCCACCACCTCGCCCGCATGAATGTCGAGATCGATTCCGGCGAGAGCTTCCACGGCGCCATAGCGCTTGCTGATTGCTCGCAGTGAAAGCAGCGCCGTCACGACTTCTTCGGCTCGCCAGGCTCGGTCGGCCCGCCGGCCTCCTTCCAGGCCTTGAAGCCGCCGATCACGTGGGCGACGGGCTTCAGCCCCATGTCCTGTGCGGTCTTGGCTGCGAGCAGCGAGCGCAAGCCGCCGGCGCAGAAGAACACGAATTTCTTGTCTTCGGCGAAGATGGGCTTGTGATACGGGCTCGCTGGATCGATCCAGAACTCGAGCATGCCGCGTGGGCAGGAGAAGGCGCCCGGCACCTTGCCGTCGCGCGCCAGCTCGCGCGGATCGCGGAGGTCCACCAGCACGACATCGTCGCGGCCGTGCAGCTTCGTGGCGTCGTCGGGCGGGATCTCGTCGACGACTTTCCTCGCCTCGTCGAGCATCGGCTGGATGCCGCGCGTGATGGTCTGGGACATGGACACTCCTTGTGATCACTTTCGGCGACTTTAGCCGGAAGCGCCGACAATTGGCGATGCCAATTCGGTGTCGCCCATGCCTTGGGACGGCCATGGCGCTCGGTGTGCCATGGCCGCGGCGTGCAGGCCTCCTCAGTTCCCCGGCCCCGCGTCGAAGGCGACCTTGTCGATGAGCTCGGAGGCGCGCTTGCGGAACTTGGTGATGTTGACGAGCGGCAGCGCATCGGGCTTCAGCGTGCCCCAGCTTGCGACACTCGCCGAGACGGGCACCTTGGCCGAGATCGGATACTCGTAGTTGATCTCGGCGTAGATGCGCTGGCCTTCATCGGAGGCGAGGAACTCCATGAGCTTCACGGCGTTGTCGCGGTTCTTGGCATGGCGAGCGAGGGCGACGCCGGAGATGTTCACGTGGCTGCCGCGATCCGTGACGTTCGGGAAAATGATGCGCACGCTCTCCGCCCAGGCCTTCTGCTCGGGGTTCGCGAGCATGGCCGCCATGTAGTAGGTGTTGGCGATGGCGATGTCGCAGATGCCGGCCTTCACGTCGCGCACCGCCTCGCGGTCGCCGCCGGCGGGCTTGCGGCCGAGATTGGCGCGCAGCCCCTTGAGCCAGGTTTCGGTCGCGGACTCTCCGGCATGCGCGATCATGGTCGCGACGAGGGAGGTATTGTAGACGTGCTGGCCGGAGCGGATGCAGATCTTTCCCTTCCACTTCGGATCGGCGAGTTCCTCGTAGGTGATCGTGTCCTGCTTCACGCGCTCCTTCGAGGCGTATATCACGCGGGCGCGCATGGTGAGGCCGAACCAGTGACCCTCCGCATCGCGGTAGGCCGCGGGAACTGTGTCGAGAATCGCGCTCTTGACGGGCTGGGTTAGGCCCGCGTCCTTCGCCTCGGCGAGGCGGCCGACGTCGACCGTGAACAGGAGGTCCGCCGGGCTCAGCGCGCCCTCCGCGGCCATCTTTTCGTTGAGGCCGGCGCTGGCATAGATGATTTTGGGTCTGATGCCCGTCTTTGCCGTGAAGGCCTTGAGCAGCGGCTCGATGAGCTTCGGCTCGCGGTAGGAATAGATGTTGACCTCGCCTTGGGCCGCGGCAGGGCCGGAGCATAGCGAGGCTGCGATGGCCGTTGCGGCCATCACCCGGCAGATGGGCAGTGTGCTCTTGGTCATGGTGTCCTCCTTGCTCGAGGTTCAAGGCCTCGAAAAGAGCGCCTCCTTGTTTCAAAGGCGGCGAGCAAGGTCAACGAAAAATAATGCGACAAATCAGTAGTTTAAACCTATTCTAATTGTAATTCTGGACAGCGCGTCCGCGGCGGTGAGTAGAGCATACTCCCGGCAGCTCGTGGATCAGGGCCCCTGCTGGCAGAGCACTCCGCCGGCAGGGGCCGATCCCTGTGAACTCTTGAGCGGGCCGCATTGTCGTCACTGCCCTTCGCAACGTCACCTGACCCTTCTACACGAGTGCGCTGAGGGTCACGTTAACTGCCAAGGTCAACGAGATGTTAAATGACGTACCGTGGCGGCGATGGGGCCGGACGCTTCACAAGCTGTCTTCGAGTCGCCATAGATGCTGCCATGACGGCCGGAGCCACTGGCGCGCCTGGAGACCAACGTGACGCAATCGAGGAAAATTCGTGTCGGCACCCGCGGCTCGCCGCTGGCACTCGCGCAGGCCTGCCAGACCCGATCGCGCCTCATGCAGGCGCACGGCCTTCCCGAAGAGGCCTTCGAGATCGTTGTCATCAAGACATCGGGCGACCGCATCCAGGACCGACCGCTCGCCGACCTCGGCGGCAAGGGGCTCTTCACGAAGGAGATCGAGGAGGCGCTGATCGCGGGCGAGATCGACGTCGCCGTGCACTCCATGAAGGATGTGCCGACGGAATTGCCCGCGGGCCTCGGCATCGTTGCCTACCTGCCGCGCGCCGACGTCCGCGACGCGCTGATCACGGCGACGGCGTCGAGAATCCCTGAGCTGCCGGCAGGCGCCGTGGTCGGGACATCCTCCCTCCGGCGACAGGCGCAGCTGCGCAATCTCCGGCCTGATCTCCGAATCGTGCCGTTTCGCGGCAACGTCGAGACGCGGCTGCGAAAGCTCCGCGAAGGCGAAGCCATGGCGACGATCCTGGCGATGGCCGGCCTGAAGCGGCTCGGTCTCGACCAGCATGCGCGAGCCGCCATCGAACCCGAGGAGATGCTGCCCGCGGTCGCGCAGGGGGCGATCGGCATCGAGGCGCGGCTCGACGATGCCGGAATGTGCGCTCGTCTTGCCGCCATCCATCATCAGCCGACGGGTATCGAGCTTGCTGCCGAGCGCGCGTTTCTCGCTCGGCTCGACGGCTCCTGCCGGACGCCGATCGCGGCGCTCGCCCGTCTGGAGGGCAGTCGCGTGACGTTCAGAGGCGAGATTCTGGCCGTCGACGGCGGCAAGGTGGTGCGCGCGTCGAGGGACGGGAGCGCGAGCGATGCCGAGCGCCTCGGCCGCGACGCTGCCGAGGAGGTACTGCGGACTGCCGGGCCCGGGTTCCTCTCGGCGGGAACCTGAACATCCATGCGCATTCTCGTCACGCGCGCTGCCGAGGATGCCGCCGCTCTCGCCACACGTCTCGAGGCGCTCGGCCACACGCCCGTGATCGCGCCGCTGCTCGAGGTAGCCTACCTGCCGGAGGCCTTGGATCTCGGTAATGCGAAAGGCCTGATCGTCACGAGCCGCTATGCGCTCGAAGCTCTCGCGCGCGAGCCGGCAGCGCTTGCGGCGGCATGCCGGCGGACAATCTATTGCGTCGGCGAATCGACGGGGCAGCGCGCGCGAGAGCTCGGCGCGCCGGACGTGGTGGCCGGGCCGGGTACGGCGAGCCGGCTCATCGGCATGATCCGGTCACAGGGAGTGAAGGCCGACGGGCCACTCCTCTATCTTTCGGCCAAAGAGGTTGCCGTCGATATTGCCGGCGAGCTGCGGCTCGCCGGTCTCGATGTGCGGCGACAGACGGTCTATCGCATGGTTGCAGTGCGCACCTTCAAGCCGGCGGTCGCCCGCGACCTGGCGGACGGCCGGATCGAAGCCGTCATCCTGATGTCGCAGCGCACGGCCCGCATCTATGTCGAACTGATGTCCAGTGCCGGGCTCGGGGTCGCGGCGCGGCGCGTCCACCATCTGTGCTTATCGCCGAGCGTTGCCGCCGCACTCGCACCGCTGGGCGGCACCTTGGTCGCTGTCGCGGCCCATCCGACGCTCGATGATCTGTTAACGCTCATCCCGGGTTAGCCGATCGTCGTGGACCCCCTGGCCATGGGCTCGGCTTCCTGGCACAAGGACGCAGCATCAGGTCACAGCGTCCGTTGCGCTTCAGGTGTGTGCGTTCCCCCGCGTGCCCCAAGCCAAATGTCGGGCGCAAGCGCAGGAGGGCAGTCCCATGGCGGACAAGAAGGATCAGAAGCCTCAGGCGGCGGACAGTTCAGGTCAGAAGCGCCCGTTTGCGACGATCGACATCAAGGCGACGGAGGTCAAGGCCGAAGGTAAGCCCGTGCCGCCCCCGGCCACACCCGTGAGCGGCGGCAAGCCCGGTGATCCGGCCCGTCCCGCGGACGCGAAACCCGGTGCTACCGGCACTCCCAAGCCGTCGGATGCGAAGCCCGGTGATGCTGCGACCGCGGGACCCGCAATCGCACCAAATGTTGCCGCAGCGACACCACCACCCGCCCGCGGCGGCTTTGGTCGTCTCGTTTCGCACACGCTCGCCGGCATCGTCGGCGGCGTGCTCGCGCTCGGCGGCGCGTCGCAGGTCGCGCCGAGCCTCGGCTATCCGCTGTTCGCGCCGGCTGGCCCCGTGACGCCTCAGATACCAGACGAAGTGAAGAGTCGGCTTGCCGCCATCGAGGCGGCGGTCGCCGGCAAGGCGGCGGCAAGCGCCGTACCCGCAGACGTTGCGAAACGGCTCGCGGTCGGCGATGCAGCGGCACAGCGCGCCGAGGAGCTGGCGAAGGCGCTCACAGCGCTCAACGCGACGCACGCCAGACTCGCGGCCGATACGAAGGCCCTGCAGGAGGCCGTCGCCAAGCAGGCGACTGGGGCCGAGCTCGCGGCCAAGCTCGCCAAGCTCGAGGAGACGATCGCCTCGATCTCGGCCGCCGCCGCTGCCGACCCGCAGAAGGCGGGGCGAATCCCCGAGCTCGTGCGCATCGCCGGAAAGCTCTCCGATCTCGAGGAGGCGCTCTCGACGCGGCTGAGCGCGCTGCGTAAGGACATCTCCCTCGAGATCGCGACGCGCACCCAGTCGGTCGGCGAAGCCAGCGAGGCAGCCAAGGCCGGCGCCACCCGCCTCGACAAAGAGGTGACGGCGATCCGCTCCGACACGGTCCGCGTCGGCCAGAGGGCGGACGATCTCAAGGTCGGCGTCGAGCGCCTCGCGACGCTGCTCAAAGGGCTGCAGGACGATGCCGCGACGTTGCGCGCCACGGTCGATACGCTGAAGAGCGATCTCGATACGCGACTGAAGGCGGTGGCGAAGCCCGCCGACATCGCCGCGGCGATCGCGCCAGTCGCGGCCAAGGTCGCCTCGCTCGATACGAACGTTGCAGGTGTCGTGCGGGGCGAGGAGGATCGGCGCACGAACGCCGAGCGCATCGTGCTCTCGCTCGAGCTTGCCAACCTCCGCCGCGCGATGGATCGGGGCAAGGGCTACAAGGCCGAGCTCGCCGAGGTGCGGCGCGTCGCCGGTACGCGGCTCGATCTCTCCGTGCTCGAGCGCTTCCAGGACAAGGGCGTGCCCGCACTCGCCGATCTCGGCCGCGACTTCAACGCGCTGATCGGGCCGATGCTCGACATCGACGCCGAGCCCAAGGGCGCAGGTGTCGTCGATCGCCTGCTGGCCGGAGCGAAGTCGGTCGTCCGTGTCCGGCGGACATCGGCGCCGCCCGAGGACAAGTCGGCGGAGGGCATCATCGCCCGCATGGAAACGGCGCTGCGCGAGAACCGCGTTGCCGACGTGCTCGCCGAGGCCAAGGGCCTAGAGGCGCGGGTCGCGGCTCCGGCGCAGGACTGGCTGAAGAAGGTGGAAGCGCGCCATGCCGTCGACGGTGCGCTCGCGGCGATCGACAACGCGCTGAAGGCCGCGCTCGGCGCCAAGACTGCGGCCCCCGCGGCTGCGACGCCCGCTGACAAAGGGGCCAAGCAATGATCCGCGTCATCCTCTTCCTGATCCTGTGCGGAGTGATCGCGAGCGGCCTCGTCTGGCTCGCCGAGCGGCCGGGCACGCTCGCCATACGCTGGCAGGACCGCGCGCTCGACATCAGCTTGTTCCGCGCGGTCGTGATTCTATCGCTGCTCATCGCCTTCGCCGTCATGGCGTGGGCGCTGCTCCGCTATGTCTGGCAGAGCCCGGCGGCTGTCGGGCAGTTCTTCATGAAGCGCCGCCAGCAGAAGGGGCTCGACGCCCTGTCGAGCGGCATGATCGCCGTCGGCGCGGGCGACCGGCAATTGGCGCTGCGGTACGCGCAGCAGGCGCGGAAATCGCTGCCGAACGAGCCGCTGACCCATCTGCTCCGCGCGCAAGCCGCTCAGCTGTCGGGCGACCGCGGCACCTCGCGGCGGATCTTCGAGGCGATGCTTTCGTCACCCGATACCGAGCAGCTCGGCCTGCGCGGCCTCTACCTCGAAGCCGAGAAGGAAGGCGAGCGGGAGGCCGCGCGGCAGTTCGCCGAGCGGGCGATGGTGCTCAATCCGCGCCTGCCCTGGCCGACCGAGGCCCTCTTCGAGCTGCAATGTCGAGACAGCGATTGGGAGGGCGCGCTTTCGACGCTGTCGAGCGCGCGGACCAACACGCTAATCGACAAGCCGACGGCGGATCGCCGCCGGGCGGTGCTGCTGACAGCGCAGGCCCAGGCGATCGAGGAGGATGAGAGCGAGAAATCCCTGTCGCTCGCCCTCGAGGCGCATCGGCTCGCACCTGATCTCGTGCCGGCCGCGGCAATCAGCGCCCGGGTGCTGGCCTCGCGCGGCAATCCGGCGCGCGTCGCCAAGATCGTCGAGACGACGTGGCAGCGCGCGCCCCACCCCGAACTCGCGACGGCCTACGCCTATTCC
>DAORNH010000007.1:26414-26739 GCA_035440865.1 Hyphomicrobiaceae bacterium
GTCCGCCTCGCCCCGCATTCGATCGAGGCGCCGATCGCGCTCGCGACTGCGGCCCTCGAGGCCAAGAGCTTCGACGAGGCGCGCCGGGTGCTGGAGGCGCTCTCGGGCGAGCGCCAGACACAGCGCGTCTGCTCGCTGATGGCGCGCATCGAGGCGGAGGACGGTGAGAATCGCGGCAAGGCGCGCGAATGGCTCGGCCGCGCGGCCAATGCGCCTCGTGATCCCGCCTGGACCGCGGACGGCGTCGTCTCGGACCGCTGGGCGCCGATCTCGCCGGCAACGGGCCGCCTCGATGCCTTCGAGTGGCGAGTGCCGTCGACATCGG
>DAORNH010000007.1:26966-33490 GCA_035440865.1 Hyphomicrobiaceae bacterium
CATGCCGGCGCGAGTGGTCATGCCGGCGGGAACCGGTGCTGCGCGCAGCGCGCCGGAGGCATCCGGCGAGGGCAAGAAAGTGATCGAGATCCGCCTCGACGGAGACGATCCGAAGGTCGATTTTCCGGAGCGCGATTCGAGCGATCCCGGCAGCGCACGCGACAAAACAGGCGCGCGGACATCCGGCTCGGGCAAGGCCTGATCGGCCCGCGAGCAACTCGTTACCCGTCGCTCTCGGCGTATCGGCAGGGCGCATGCCGCCGATGTCGCCGACTGCGGCGTGACCCGCTACCGTTTGGAGACAGCAATGCACCTCGACAAGCTCAAGCCTGCGAGCGGGGCCGATGTCCGCGGTCGCCGCGTCATCGTCCGCGCCGACCTCAACGTGCCCGTGCGCGACGGCCGGGTGACGGACGCGACGCGGCTCGAGCGCCTCCTTCCGGGCATCCGCGACCTGTCGAAACGCGGAGCGCGGGTGATCGTGATCTCGCACTTCGGGCGCCCGAAGAGCGGTCCTGACCCCGAACTCTCCTTGAGGCCGATCGCGGCGGCGATGCAGGCGGCACTCGGCCGGCCCGTTGCATTCGGAGCCGACTGCATCGGCGCCGCGGCGGGCTCAGTTGCCGCCGGGATGAAGGACGGAGACGTCGCACTTCTCGAGAACCTTCGCTTCCACAGGGGCGAGGAAAAGAACGATCCCGCATTCGCGGCCGAGCTAGCGAAGCTCGGCGAGGTGTTCGTCGGCGATGCCTTCTCCTGTGCGCACCGCGCCCACGCCTCGACCGACGCGGTGGCGCGGCTGCTGCCGAGCTATGCCGGACCGCTGCTCATGGAGGAGATCACCGCGCTGCGTCGCGCCCTCGAGAAGCCGGAGCGGCCGACGGCGGCCGTCGTCGGCGGCGCCAAGGTCTCGACCAAGATCCCCGTGCTCAAGAACCTCGTCGCCAAGGTCGACAAGCTGATCATTGGAGGCGGCATGGCAAACACGTTTCTCCAGGCGCAGGGTATCGAGGTCGGCAAGTCGCTCTCCGAGCCCGAGTTCCATGAGACGGCGCGCGAGATCACGGCGGCGGCCAAGGCGCGCGGCGCCGAGATCGTGCTCCCCGTCGATGGCGTCGTCGCGCGCGAGTTCAAGGCGGATGCGGCCTCGAGCGTCGTCCTCGTCACGGCGACGCCTGCCGACGCCATGATCCTCGATGTCGGGCCGAAGTCGGTGGCCCACCTGATGAGCGTGATCGCCGCCTGCCGGACGATCCTCTGGAACGGACCGCTCGGCGCCTTCGAGATCGCGCCCTTCGGCGAGGGGACGTTCGCGCTTGCCCGCGAGGCGGCGCGGCTCACGAAGGCAGGAAAGCTCGTCTCGGTCGCGGGCGGCGGCGATACGGTCGCGGCACTCAACGCGGCGGGCGTCACGGATGAGTTCACGTATGTTTCGACGGCGGGCGGTGCCTTCCTCGAGTGGCTCGAAGGGCGCGATCTCCCCGGCATCGTGGCGCTTACACGATGACGCGCACGATACCGATCGCCATCGACGGGCCGCTGCCGGCGGCCGTCATCTTCGATCTCGACGGCACGCTGGTCGACAGCGCCGCCGACATCGCCGACGCGCTCAATACGGGGCTTGCCGTGATCGGCGTGCCGCCCTTTCCGGTCGAGGCCGTGCACGGCATGATCGGCGGCGGCGGGCGGGTTGCGATCGCCCGCGCGCTCGATGCGGCCGGCCGGACGGCAAGCGAGGACGAGCTGGCGCGAATCTTCTCAGGCTTCATGGCGCGCTATCGTGTCGTCTCCAGCGAGGGACGCGGCCTCTATTCCGGGGCTCACGAGGTGCTTGGCGGACTGAGAACGCGCGGCGTGAAGCTCGCGCTCTGCACCAACAAGGCCGACGACGTGGCTCGCATAGCATTGCGCGCGCTCGGCATCGCCGACTATTTCCACGCCGCCATCGGCGCGATGGACGGCAAACCGAGAAAGCCCGAGCCGGGGCAGATCCACTGGCTGCTCGATGAGCTCGGCGTCGCCGCCCGCGATGCGGTGCTCGTCGGAGACTCGGCGGCCGATGCCGGCGCCGCACGATCAGCAGGGCTCGGCGGGCTTATTCTCACGTCGTTCGGCTACAGCCGGGTGCCGGTCGCGGAGCTGGCAGCGGACGCCGTGATCGATCACCTGGCGGAGCTGCCGCGCGCACTTGCGCGATGGGCCGCGCCTCGCAATGTGCGAGGTTGAGGCCAAGAGGGGGCAAAATGTCGAGCATGAAAGCTGCCAAGGGCCCGACCGAGACGCTCGGCGATTTCGTCGCAAACCTCACGTTCGAGCAGCTGCCGGGGCCAGTCGTCGCACAAGCCTGCAACGTGATCGCCGACGCCGTCGGCTGCGCCATCGGCGCGGCGGCGGACGATCCGGAGAAGGCGCGCATCGTCCGCACGCTCGTCACATCGTTCGCGTCGCGGCCCGAAGCCGTGATCTGGGGCAGTGACGTCGCGGCAGACCCGGCGCTGGCGGCATTCGGCAACGGCATTCTCGTCAACGCGACCGACTTCGACGACACGCACAAGCGGGCGCTGCTGCACACCGGTTCGGTCGTGGTGCCGCCGGCACTCGCACTAGGGCAGGCGCTGCATCTCGATGGCCGGCGCATCGTTACGGCGGTCGTCGCCGGCTACGAGACGGCGGTCCGCGTCGGCATGGCCGTGATGCCGACGCACTATCGCTACTGGCATTCGACCGCCACCAACGGCACGTTCGGTGCCGCAGCCGCGGCGGCGTCCGCCATGAGCCTCGACCCGGCGGGTGCCCGGACCGCGCTCGGACATGCCGGCACGCAGGCCGCGGGCCTCAACACGTTCTTTACCTCGGGCGACTTCACCAAGAGCCTGCATCCGGGCAAGGCGGCCTTCAACGGCGTTCTGTCGGCCCGGCTCGCCCGCATCGGCGCGACGAGCCCGCCGACGGTTCTCGAGCACGAGAAGGGCTACCTCTCCGCGTTCTCGGCGGAGCCGAAGGCCGCAGCTCTCACGGCGGGCCTCGGGAAAACGTGGGAAATCCTCCAGAACGGCTTCAAGTTCTTCCCGTCAATCCTCGCGAGCCATAGCGCCATTCAGGCGACGCTCGATGCCGTCCGCGAGGCGCGACCCGATCCCCGCGCGATCGTCTCGATCCGCAACGAGACCTACGAGACGGTGCGCACGCACTTCTCGGCAAAGGCTGTCACGACCGAGATGGGCGCGCGGGTGAGCGTGCCTTACTGCGTCGCAGTTGCGGCTCTCGATGGCACCGTGGGACAGGCCCAGTTCACGACCGAGCGCGTCAACAGAACCGACGTACAGGCGCTGCTGGCGCGGACGGAAACGATTGCTGATCCCGCGCTTACAACCCTTTACCCGGCGAAATTTCCGGCCCGTGTGACGATCACGCTCGCCGACGGGCGCACGATCGTCCGCGAGCGGGCATACCCGAAGGGCGATCCGCAGGAGCCGCTGACGCCTGCCGAGATCGAGGCGAAGTTCCTCGCCAATGCCGAGCGCGGACTGGGGGCCACGGCCGCGCGCGAGTTGCTGAGCCTGATCCGCGCACTTCCCGACGAGCGCGAATTCTCGCGCCTCGGCAAGCTCCTCTGTCCGCGCCCGGCACCCTCGCGCGCATCGCGGTAGACGCGGCAGGCCGGGCGACGTAGGCATAGGAGATCAAGAACACGTTCCCCTGGTCCTGCGAGGAGATGCTCCCATGAAGCTCGTTCGTTTCGGCGCGCCCGGCGCCGAGAAGCCCGGTCTCGTCGATGCCGGCGGCGTGATCCGCGATCTCTCGCAGCACGTGAAGGACATCACCGGCGACACGCTTTCGCAGGCTGCCCTCGACAAGCTGCGCAAGCTCGATCCGAAGTCGCTGCCTGAGGCACCGAAGGGCGTGCGCCTCGGCGCACCGGTCGGTGGTGTGCGGAACTTCGTGGCGATCGGCCTCAACTATACAGACCACGCCAAGGAGGTCGGCGCGCCGATCCCAGCCGAGCCGATCATCTTCTACAAGCTCGCCAACTGCATCGTCGGCTGCAATGACGACGTGATGATCCCGCGCGCCTCGACAAAGCTCGACTGGGAGCTCGAGATCGCCTTCGTAGTCGGCAAGCGCGCCCGCTACGTCGAATTGAAGGATGCGGCCGCCCACATTGCCGGCTACACGATCTGCAACGACATTTCGGAGCGCAACTTCCAGCTCGAGCGCGGCGGCCAGTGGATGAAGGGCAAGAGTGCCGAGACCTTCGGCCCGCTCGGTCCCTGGCTCGTCACCTCCGACGAGGTCAAGGACGTGAACAACCTGCCGATGTACCTCGACGTCAATGGCAAGCGCATGCAGACCGGCTCCACGGCGACGATGATCTTCAAGTGCGACTTCATCCTGCACTACGTCTCGCAGTTCATGGTGCTCGAGCCGGGTGACGTCGTGACCACGGGCACGCCCCCGGGTGTCGGCGCGGGCATGAAGCCGCCGACATTCCTCAAGGCTGGGGACGTAATGGAGCTTTCGATCGAGGGTCTCGGCCGGCAGAAGCAGAAGGTCGTGCCCTTCAAGCTCTGATGACGCACGAGCGGCATGGCGCGCGCATAACAAGGACTTGGCAATGCCGCTCATCGACATCGATCGCGTCTCGGCCATCGTGCGCGAGGTGGGCCAGCGCGTGGTGCTGCCGCGCTGGCGCAATCTCGGCGAGCGTGACGTCGTCGAGAAGTCAGGACCAGGGGATCTCGTCACCGTTGCCGACAAGGCGGCCGAGGAGGCGCTGACGCCGGCCCTGTCTGCGCTTGTTGCGGGGTCGGTCGTGGTCGGCGAGGAGGCCGTTCATGCCGATCCGACCCGGCGCGGACTCTTCGATGGCGACGGCCCGGTCTGGGTCATCGATCCGATCGACGGCACGAGCGCGTTCGCGTCCGGAAAGCCCGAGTTCTTCGTAATGGTGGCGCTTGTTTCCGGCCGCGAGCTCGCAGCGGGCTGGATCTACGGCCCGGCGAGCGACACGCTCTATGCTGCCGAGCGGGGCGCCGGCGCGTTCAGGGTGCACGGCGACGGGCCACACGAGCGCATTGTACGCGTGGTGCCGCCAGCTGAGTTATCGGCCTTTCGCGGCGCTATCGGCCGACGCTATCTCTCGGCCGAGGAGCAGGCGGCGATGGCCGCGCGATTGCCGCGTGTCGGGCCTTGCGAAACGGCACTCTACGCCGGCCGCGAATATCCGCGACTCGTCTCGGGCGAGCTCGATTTCCTGCTCTACCGGCGGACCGAGCCCTGGGACCACCTGCCCGGTCTCGCGATCGCGTCCGAGCAGGGCTTCGCCTATTGCCGCCACGACGGCAGCGCGTACCTGCCCGGCATGAACTCGGGCGGCCTCGTGATCGCACCCGAGCTCTGGCTCGAGCGCGTCAGAGCGAACTTCTTCGCCTGAGGCCGACTTCGCACGACGAGCTCGGGCATTGGTCCCTTGCGGAACAACCAAGTCATTGGCGGATCGTTTCGTCCAATCACGGCGATTGAGCGGTGCCTTTCAACAGCGACAGACGTCCCAACAGCAGCTCGGAAACGACAACGGCATCACCACGGGTAAGAGTGGCATCGCCTACAGCCATGAGGGTGCACAAGTGCTCGATAGGCGAGGGCGGCACGGGGTTGGGAGCGGTCGGCTTTCGCATGGCGCGAGTATTGGACGAGGGGCGGAGCCGTGCAACGCTGATGATCCTCGCCTAAGCAGCCTAGTTGGGCTTGCCGTTGAGAGGGGCGGCTAAGGTCTCACCGGTCTGCTGGGCGCGCATGCGGCGAGGAACATCCGCGAGATGGGCATGGCGTGCGGTTGAGCGTGGCGTCATGTGGCTGAGCTGGCGTTGTCAGAAACTGGCCACCTGGGCTCGTAGCACCACGCAAAGCGGGGCCCGGCGATGCGCCGGGCCCCTTGTGGCCGACCGGGGAGATGGGAGGAGAGGCGGCCGGCCGAACGTCGTCAGGGCGCGTTGCGGTCGATCCAGATGAACACCGGCTGCTTCGGCGCGGTCTGGTTGAGCGTGTCGAAGATGTCGGCGCGCGGCGCCGTCTGGTTCAGCGTCTCGAACACATCCGAGCGGGGAGCGACGCGGTCAAGCTCGGCGAAGATCGGATGCTTCGGCGCGCTCTCGGCGAGCGTCTCGAAGACGCCCTTGGCGGAAGCGGGGCCGGAGATCGCGACGACGGCGGCGGCGGCGATGGCGGAGATGATCGTCTTCATGGCTTGGGTCCTTTCGGTTTGCAGTATTGGGTCTCAGCTGCACTATCGGGGATTGACGTTTGACGTCCGTACGAGTGAAGGGGCATTTGCGCCCCTCGGATCACGGCTCCGGTCAGGGCGCGTTGCGGTCGATCCAGATGAACACCGGCTGCTTCGGTGCGGTCTGATTGAGCGTGTCGAAGATGTCGGCGCGCGGCGCTGTCTGGTTCAGCGTCTCGAACACATCCGAGCGGGGAGCGACGCGGTCGAGCTCGACGAAGATCGGATGCTTCGGCGCGCT
>DAORNH010000007.1:33500-41814 GCA_035440865.1 Hyphomicrobiaceae bacterium
GTCTCGTCGCGCCTGTTCACGCTTAGGGGAGGCGGCCTTCCGCATGGCTCCGAATGAGCTAACTGTGCGTTCAGACGAATTGGCGCAAACGCCGGCTTAGTTCGTCCGCAACACCAATCAAAGGGAGGAAGCACGATGCCCATCTCTGCAGGGACGGATCGGAGGCCGAACGAGAGTGGGGCATTGAGATCGCTCTGCTCTCGTCTCGGCGGGGCGCTGATTGCTGTCTCGGTCATCGCCGGCACGGCAACCGCGGCGCGCGCCGAGAGCATTGAGGCGACCTTCGCGCGCTACGCCAAGGGCAGCGCCGCAGCCGTCGACCATGGAGTGTGGGCGCGTCTGCTGACTGAGCACGTCAAGCCTGGAGCCGACGGGCTCAATCGCGTCGACTACAAGGCATTCAAAGCCAAGGGCCACACCGACCTCAAGGCCTATATCGGCAGCCTCGTCGTCGTCGATGTCGCCAAGCTCGATCGGCCAGAGCAGTTCGCCTTCTGGTCGAACCTCTATAACGCGAAAACGATCGACATCGTTCTCGACAAGTACCCCGTGACGTCTATCAAGGACATCAGCCTCGGCGGCGGTATCCTCGCCAGCATCACCGGCGGGCCATGGAAGGCAAAGGTCGTCAAGGTCATGGGCCATGACCTCTCGCTCGACGACATCGAGCATGTGATCCTGCGGGCGATCTTCAAGGACCCGCGTGTGCACTACGCGGTGAACTGCGCCTCTGTCGGCTGCCCGAACCTGATGACGACGGCCTTTACCGGAGCGATGCTCGAAGCCCAGCTCGAGGCCGGTGCCAAGGCCTATGTCAATCATCCGCGCGGCATTCGCGTCGAGGGCGGTCGCGTCTATGCCTCCAACATCTACGACTGGTTCAAGGCCGACTTCGGCGGCTCGGCCGACGGTGTGCTCAAGCACGTGCGTGTCTACGCCGACCCTGCGCTCAAGCAGAAGCTCGAAGGCCTAACCCGAATCTACGATTACGGCTATGACTGGAGCCTCAACGATGTTGCGCGCTGACCCTCGCCCGGAGACGCCGACCATGGCGCCACAGACCAGTGTTCCGACGGGCTCATTCCGGCGCCTCTTGCCGGCAGTCGCGCTGATTGCCGTGATGGCCGTCGCCTACTGGCGCGGTTGGCACCAGTATCTTTCGTTCAAGACGATCGGCCTCAACTATGAGCTGCTCAAGGGCTTCATCGAGAGCAACCTTCTCGGTGCGCTCGCGATTTTTGTGGCGGCCTACATTGCCGTCGTGGCGCTGTCGCTTCCCGGAGCGCTCATCATGTCGCTTTCCGGCGGCCTGCTCTTCGGCTGGAAGCTCGGCACACCGGCGATCGTACTCGGCGCGACGACGGGGGCGACGATCCTATTCCTGATCGCCAACACCTCTCTCGGTGAACCGTTGGCGAGGCGCGCCGGCCCCGCGCTCACAAAGCTCCGCGAAGGTTTCCGGGCCAACGCGATGAGCTATCTGCTCTTCCTGAGGCTCGTCCCGGCGTTCCCATTTGTCGTGATCAATCTCGCCGCAGCGCTGCTCGGCGTGCCACTGCGCACGTTCATCTTCGGCACCGCGCTCGGGATCATCCCGGGCTCGCTCGCCTACGCGACGGCCGGTTCCGGCCTCGGCTCCGTGGTCGAGGCTCAAAACGCCGTCCACAAGGCCTGCCTCGCCAAGACACCGGCAAATCCGGACGTCGCCTGCCCCTACAGCATCGATACCTCGGCGCTGATCACCAAGGAGCTGATCGCCGCCTTCATCCTGCTGAGCGTCGTCGCGCTCATTCCCGTCGCCATCGAGAAGTGGAGAGCCCGCCATGCAGCGTAAAGCGACCCCTGATGCGCCGGCCGTTCCGCCGGGCGCGCGCTCCTACAGTGAAGAGATCAAGGCCGATCTGTGCGTGATTGGCGCCGGCTCGGGCGGGCTCTCGATCGCTGCCGCCGCATCCCAGCTCGGCGTGAGCGTCGTCCTTATCGAGAAGCACAAGATGGGCGGCGACTGCCTGAACTACGGCTGCGTCCCATCGAAGGCCCTGATCGCGGCGTCGCGGCGCGCGCACGCCATGCGATCGAGCGCACCGTTCGGCATTGCTCCGGTGGTCCCGGCGATCGATCCGCGCGCGGTGCATGATCACGTGAAGGGCGTGATCGCGGCGATCGCGCCTAATGATTCGGTCGAGCGTTTCACGGGGCTCGGCGTCCGCGTCATCCAGGCCGCGGCCCGCTTCCTCGACAAGTCGACGGTGATCGCCGGCGATACGGCCGTGAAGGCGCGCCGCTTCGTGATCGCGACGGGGTCGTCGCCGGTCGTGCCGCCGATCCCGGGACTCGTCAACGTGCCCTATTTCACAAATGAGACGGTCTTCGACAACCAGCAGAAGATCGACCACCTGATCGTCATCGGCGGCGGGCCGATTGGCATGGAGCTCGCGCAGGCCCACCTGCGGCTAGGCGCCCGTGTGACCGTGCTCGAGGGCCTCAAGGCACTCGGCAAGGACGATCCCGAGCTCACAGACGTGGTTCTCAAGAGCCTCCGCGCCGAGGGCCTGGTCATACGCGAGGGCGCGCGCGTCGAGATGCTCGAGCGCGGTGCGGGGCCGGCTGCCGTCCGCGTTACCATCGCGACGGGTGAGGCCAAGGAGATCGTCGAGGGCAGTCACCTGTTGATCGCCACTGGCCGCAAGCCGAACCTCGCCGACCTCAATCTCGATGCCGCGGGCGTCAAGTTCGACAAGCGCGGCATCCAGGTCGACAAGGGATTGGTGACGTCAAACTCGAAGGTCTTCGCCATCGGCGACGTGGTCGGCGGCCTGCAGTTCACGCACGTCGCCAACTACCATGCCGGCATCGTCTTCCGCCGGGCGCTCTTCCGCCTGCCCGCGAAGACCCGTGATGACATTGTGCCCTGGGTCACCTACACCGACCCCGAGCTCGCCCATGTCGGGCTCGCCGAGGACGCGGCGCGCAAGGCGCATGGTAAGATCAACGTCTACCGCTTTCCCTTCCACGACAACGATCGTGCCCAGGCGGAGCGGGCGACGCACGGATTCATCAAGGTCGTGACAAGCGCGAAAGGCAAGATACTCGGCGCCTCGATCGTCGGTGAGCACGCCGGTGAACTAATCCAAATGTGGTCGCTCGCGCTGTCGCAGGGTATGAATATCAAGCAGATGACCCAGTGGATCTCGCCATATCCGACGCTGTCGGAGGTGAGCAAACGGGCGGCTCTCGGTTATTATGCGGCTCAGGCAGGCAGCCCGCTCGCCCGCAAGGTCGTCGGCTGGTTGCGGGTCTTCGGCTGAACGGGACGCACCCGACGGGATGTGGCCGGGTGCGCCGTTGGCTATTGAGCTGGCCGCTGGTCTACCGGGGGCGGCGCCGCAGGTGGCGGCGCGGATCACAATCGTCGGGAGAGAGCGTGGACGCACGGGTGGAGCGAGGCGGAAGCGAGGACGCGGGGGCGGCATCGGCCGTCCGCCGCGGCGTGCTCGCGGGCGTCGTCGATCGCCTGCGCCGTCCTGGCCTCTCGACCAAGCTGCTGCGCCTCACCGTGCTCTTCGTGATGCTGGCCGAGGTGCTGATTTTCGTTCCCTCCATCGCCAAATTCAGGCTCGACTGGCTGAACGACCGCCTGAAGTCGGCGCACCTCGCCTCACTCGCGCTCGAGGCGGTTCCGGGCGGTCAGGTGCCGGCAACATTGCGCAAGGAGCTGCTCGAAGGCGCGCGCGTCAGGGCTGTCGCCGTCCGCCGGGCCGACCAGCGCCTCCTGGTGCTGCCGGCCGATGGGCCGATCATCGTCGATCGCACCTACAACCTCGCCGAGATGCAGCCCGCAGGCAGCACAAGCCCCGTGGTATCCGGACGGCGGATCGAGGCCGCCTACGATGCGCTGATCACGTACTTTCTCGCGAGCGAGACCTACATCCGCATCATCGGCCACTCGGGCATGGCCGCGTCTCCCGAGCGTGACGTGATCGACGTCGTGCTCCCCGTCGGCCCGCTCAAGTCGGCGATGATCCAGTTCGGGCTCAACATCCTCGCCCTCTCGATCGTGATCTCGATCATCACGGCCGGCCTCATCTTTCTGGTGCTCGACCGCCTGCTCGTCAGGCCGATCATGAACATCGCCGACAACGTGGTGCGCTTTGCCGCCAACCCCGAGGATCAGCAGGCCTTCATCAAGCCGAGCGGGCGCAACGACGAGATCGGCACGGCCGAACACGAGATCCGCCGCATGCAGCAGGAGCTGAGCCAGGTCATCCACCAGAAGAGCCGGCTCGCGGCCCTTGGTCTCGCCATGAGCAAGATCAACCACGATTTACGCAACATGCTGGCCAATGCGCAGCTCATCTCGGATCGGCTTACGACGCTACCCGACCCGACCGTCCAGCAGTTCGCGCCGAAGCTGATCGCCTCGCTCGACCGGGCGATCAACTTCGCCAACAGCACGCTGCATTATGGGCGCGCCGAGGAGGCTGTGCCCAAGCGCGAGCGGCTCGCCCTCAAGGAATTTGCCCGCGAGGTCGGCGAGGGGCTCGGGCTGCCGCGCGCGCAGGTCGCCTTCGAAGTCGAGATGCCGGACGACCTTGTCATCGATGCCGATCCCGATCAGCTATTCCGGATCCTGACCAACATCATGCGCAACTCGATCCAGGCGATCGAGGCGGAGGCGCAAGTGCGCAATCGCATCGTGATCGGCGGGCGGCGCGAGGGGCCGATGGTCACACTGTCAATCGCGGATGACGGGCCGGGCGTGCCGGCAAAGGCGCGCGCGCACCTCTTCCAGGCGTTCCAGGGCTCGACGCGCAAGGGCGGCACCGGGCTCGGCCTCGCGATCGTGATGGAGCTCGTCGCAGCGCACGGCGGCCGCATCTCGCTCCGCGACGACGTGCCGAAGGGGGCGACGTTCGATATCGAGATCCCCGATCGGGCAGGGTGAGCGCACTCTCACGCCGGCCGCGCGATCTCCTCGGTCATGAACGCGACGAGGTCGGCTCGGTCGACGTCGCGCGTCACGAACGCCTCGCCGATGCCCCGGGCCAGGATGAAGGTGAGCTGGCCGCGCTGCACCTTCTTGTCCTGGCTCATCAGCGCCATCAGCTCGTCGACGCTCGGGAGACTGTTGCCCTGGATGTGGGCGATCTCCGTCGGCAGGCCGACGGCCCGGAGATGCTGCATGACGCGCCGTGCTGCAGCCATCGGAGCGATCCCGCAGCGCTCCGAATACCGGAACGCCTCGGCCATGCCGATCGCCACCGCCTCGCCGTGGAGGAGGCGGCTCGAGAACCCCGCCCAGGCCTCGAGCGCGTGGCCAAACGTGTGCCCGAGATTGAGCAGCATGCGGTCGCCTGTCTCGGTCTCGTCACGAGCGACGATCGCCGCCTTCATGGCGACGCTCGTCTCGATCGCGTGCGTCAGGGCGTCGCGATCGTGTGAGAGGACACGGGCATGATGGGCCTCGAGCCAGGCGAAGAACGCCGCGTCGCCGAGGAGGCCGTATTTCGCCACCTCGGCGTAGCCCGCCTTCAGCTCGCGCTGGGGGAGGGTCGTGAGCACGTCCGTGTCGGCTAGGACGAGGCTCGGCTGATGGAAGGCGCCGGCGAGGTTTTTGCCCTGCGGGGTGTTGATCCCGGTCTTGCCGCCGACCGAGCTGTCGACCTGGGCGAGCAGCGTGGTCGGGATCTGCACGAAACGTACGCCGCGCCGCACGATCGCCGCTGCGAAGCCCGCGAGGTCGCCGATCACGCCGCCGCCGAGGGCGATGACGAGGTCGCCGCGCTCGACGCCGCGCTCGAGCAGCCATTCCGAGAGCCGGGCGAGCTCGGTAAAGCACTTGCTGCGCTCGCCTGGCGGGAGAGCGAGTGCGCCGCGCACGGTGACAGAGCCCGCGAGCGCCCTCTCGAGGCGAGCCAGATGGTGCGCGGCCACCGTCTCGTCCGTGACGATTGCAACGGCGGCCCGCGGAAAGCGCGCGGCTATCTCGCACCCCGCCGCCTCGATCAGCCCGCCGCCGATCAGCACCTCGTAGCTTCGCGCGCCGAGGGCTACGTGTACCTTGCGCACCGGACCGGCCGGGCTCGGAGACGTCACGGTTCAACCTCCACGTGGTCCGCCTGCCGGCGGACGAGAGCTGCCATGATCTCGTCGACAATCATTTCGTGCGGCACCTCGCGGCTTTCGATCGTCACGTCGGCCTCGGCGTAGACCGGATAGCGCGTCACCATCAGCTCGGCGAGCTTGCTGGCGAGCGGCCGGTTGCTGCGCCGCTCCACGCGGCGCTGCAGGATTGCCAGCTCGGCCTTCAGCCAGATCGACACGCCGTGGCTGCGGATCATGGCGCGGGTCGCGGCGCTCATATAGGCGCCTCCGCCGGTCGAGAGCACGCGAGGCGCGGTCTGCAGCAGACGCGCGATGATCATGCTCTCCCGCTCTCGGAAATACGGCTCGCCGTGATCGGCGAAGATCTCGGGGATGGTCTTGCCCCACTGCGGATTGACGCTCATCGCGGCCTCGATCCGAATCGATGAACTGCAGGCCGAGGCGCAGGGCGAGCCGCCGACCGATGGTCGTCTTGCCACAGCCCATGAGGCCGACCAAGACGATCGAGCGCCCGCCCAGCCCGGCAACGATCGCAGGCGCCCGTGGATCATCGATGCGCGCGCGGCGTCCACCAGTCCGAATCACCTCCTCGGTCATGTGCCGCCTTGGGTCCTTCCGGCGCTGGTCGTGGAAACCACCAAGATATGGTATGATTCCCGTGTCATTTTGAGTTCGCCTTTGTCGTCAGGGGCCTGCCGCAGCGGGCGGATCGTTCGTCGTAGGAACCACGTTGCTCACGGTTTGACCAGTGGTCGCGCCGGCCATATTGGCGTCAAACTGATCGTCGATTACTCATGCAACGCCAGGGTCTCACATGCCAAGCCTCGTCCGCTTCTTCGTGGTTGTCGGGCTGCTCTCCGCAGTGACTTTCGGCGGTCTCTATATCATGTCCGAGTACTTCGAGCCTGATCAGCGGGAGGTCACTCGTCCCGTGCCGGGCGTCAAGGTGCGCAAGTGAGGCGGCGTTCGGCGTGCATTGGTGGCGCCTCCGGCCGGAGGCAGGAAGCATCGGGGGCGGATGGACGTGAATAGCAGGCTCACCCGGTCTCGCTCGGGCCGCGCAGCCGGTGCACTTGCGGTGATTGCGCTGCTCGCCGCCGCCGTCGGTCTCGCCCCGCTTGGGTCCTCTCACGCCGAGGATGCCTGGAACCCCTTCGCCGAGAAGGACGCGGCACGTAAGCCGAGCCGCGGTGCTCCGCCGTTGCCGTCAGACCCGCGACCCGCTTTGCCGCCGATGGGTGGACGTTACCCTGATCCCGAGGGCGCACCGTCGCCCGGTGACAGTGCTCCGCCGGGCTACCCGCCGGCAGGCTATGGTCCGGCCCCGCGAGGGGCATCAGCTCCCAGTCCCGCCGATGCCGGTCCGCCGACATACGCTGCGCCTGCGTCGCCCGGCTATTCGGCCTTGCCTCCGTCTGGCGGGGCCCACGATGGCGTGACGGTCGCGCCGCTGGCGCCGCCCGATGGCACGCCCGCGTTTCTCGCCCCGTCCGGACCCGCGGCTTCGAAGGTGGCTCCGACAACAGCAAGGGGCGGGCTGCCACCCACCCTCTGGGAAGGAGCCGACGGTCCGACCATCGAACGGCTCGTCGGCGCGATCCCCGATCCAGGCCGATCGGCAGCGCTCCAGGCGCTCTGGCGGCAGGTGTGGACGCACCGCGCGCCGGCTCCCGAGGGGGCCAAGCAGTTCGAGGCAATCCGATTTGAGGCGTTCTGGCGGGCCGGGCTCGTCGGCGAGATCGTCGCGCGGGCGAAGGCGGTGGACGCGTCCGATCCGCTCGTCGCGCTCATGCTCGCGCGCGCAGAGATCGCGCTTGGCGAGCGGGAGACGGGTTGCGCCCGTGCCCGGCCCGTTGCCGCGCATATGAAGTCGCTGGTGCCGGCGCTTGCCGCCGAGGCGCTGGTGATGTCGAGTTATTGCGCGACGTCGGCCAAGGGGCGTGGTGCGGCCGAGCTTGCCGCGGGTCTCCTTCGCGAATCCAAGGTGGACGCGCCCATTCCGCTCGCCGTGCTCGACGCGCTGTCGGGTTCGGTCCGTGGGAGCCCGCAGCTGCCACGCGTCGTGCGAGCGATCGACTATCGCTTCCTCGAGCTCGGCGGAACCGTCGATGCGGCCGCCCTCGTCGAACGGGCCGAACCTGCGCTCCTCGCCATCCTCGCCGAACTGCCGGGCGACCCGCGGGGACGCGTCCTCGCTGCCGAGGCGGCC
>DAORNH010000008.1:0-239 GCA_035440865.1 Hyphomicrobiaceae bacterium
CGCCTTTCTGCTGAGGCTCAATGATCAGGCAGAGGGAGAGCGCGATGGCCGGATCACGGTTCGCAGTGTTGCCGCGCGGCATGCCAGCCCTGCTGCTGGTCGCGTTCGCCGGCGCGGATCTGGCTGTCGCCTGTGCGCCCCCGCCGCCCGCGGTGACCACGATCGCTCTCCCGCGCTTCTACGCGGACAAGGAGGGGAGCGAGGTCGACCCGAAGCTCAAAGCCGCACACGCCGCCGCA
>DAORNH010000008.1:359-597 GCA_035440865.1 Hyphomicrobiaceae bacterium
GGCTCGCCGCCTGGGCCGATGCCGGCGCGCTCACGGGCCGCATGGAAACCCGCCAGGCCGAATATCAGCGCAAGTTCGATTTCGTCGGCCTCGCGCTCGCCTGGGTGAAGGTGCGTCCGCACGCCAGCGAGGTGGAGCGCCGCGCGATCGACGCCTGGCTGATCCGCCTCGCCGACCTCTCCCGCGCCTTCTTCGACGATCGCGGGAACAGGGTGCCGGCGGTGTAGACGTCCGGGCC
>DAORNH010000008.1:607-3117 GCA_035440865.1 Hyphomicrobiaceae bacterium
ATCGCGGCCGCAAGCGGAACAATCACTGGTACTGGCTCGGCGCAGGACTCGCGGCGACTGCGACCACGACGGATAGCGAGCGGCACTGGAAACTCGCGCGCGAGATCTACGCGGACGCTGCCCGCGAGATCACAGCCGAGGGCTTCCTGCCGATGGAGCTCGAGCGAAAATCGCGGGCGCTCTACTATCATGCCTTCGCGCTGATGCCGCTCGTCACGATGGCTGAGCTGGCGTCGGCACGCGGCGAGAATTGGGCGTCCCTCGGCGATGACGCGCTGCATCGTCTGGCGGAACGCACGCGTGCGGGGCTTCTCGATTCCGGCCCCTTCGACAAGCGTGCCGGCGCCGCACAAGAGCGGCCACTGAAACCCGGCGCCGGTTGGCTCGAGCTCTACGCGATCCGGCATGCGGACCGACTGCAGAGCCCGAGGGTCGACATGCCGCCCGGCCACCGCTGGCTCGGCGGAGATGTGCGGCTCCTGGCAGAGGCTCTGAAGCCGCGCGCGAACTGACCGCCGACGCAAGAAGGCCGCCCGAAGGCGGCCTTCCAAAGTCTCATCTCGTGGAGCGATCTTCAGACCTCAATGGAGGCCCCAGATCTCGACCACGGCCTCGCCGCCGAGGTTCAGCCGCGAGCGATAGTTGATCGCGATCGACTCGATGACGCGCTCGCGCCCGCGCAGATCGATCGGCGAGGACGTTTCGCCGCCGCGCAGCTCGCGGTTGACCGGCAGTTCCTCGGTCTCGCCGTTGGCATACGTGACGCGCAGCCAGTTGACGCGCACTGCGTGACCCTTCGCGGTCACGCGGATGGCGCGGAACGTGCCCCACTGGCGACCGACCTGGAAGGTGTCGACGTCATTCTTGAGCATCGCGGCACGCTGCGAGCCGAGCAGAACCCAGCCGTCGTTGTGCTTCTTGGCGTCACCGGAGACCCAGCTGGCGGCATACTCGCCGAACACCTCGACCGTGGCACGGCCTTTGAAGTTCGGCTTCGCCTGGTAGGTCATGTTGATCTCGCGGATGAACCGCGTACCGCCGATGTCGAGCGCCGGCGTCATCGAGTTTGCGCGAATCTCGGCATTGATCGGGAAGCGCTGCGTCTCGCCGTTGCCGAACACGATCTCGATGTCACGCATCAGGATGTCGTTGCCGGACACGCGGAAGGCGATCTTGTCGAAGCGCCCGACCTCGCGGCCGACCGCGATCGTGTCACGCTCGGCCTTGAAGCCGACCGTCTGCGTGCCGAACAGCACCCAACCACGGGGAACGGCGGAGAGCGCCGGACCGTAAGACGGGCGGGGCGGGGGCGGCGGAGGGGCGCCGTAGCCCGGCGGGATGGCGAAGCGGCGGTTGCTGTCGCCGAGCAGCTGCAGCGTCGCGTTGCCGCGCGCGCTCGGTTGCGGTCTGAGGCTCACGATGACTTCGCGGATGTGCGTTGCCCGTTCGCCGGCGAGGTCGATCTCCGAGGTCATCTCACCGGGTGCGATCGCCTGACGGACGCGCATGTCTTCGGTGTAGCCGTTCTCGTAGCGGATCTGCACCCGGCGGATGAAGAGCGGCTCATCGAGCGCGCGGAGGCGGATCGCCTTGTAGGCGCCCTCCTTCCAGCCGACCGGCATGCGTATCTCGTCCTTGCGCACGTCAAAGGTCTGCACGTCGAGCTCGGCGTAGCCCGGGGGCACGCGATCCTTAACGCGGACATGCTGCAGGCCCCAGACCTCGACGACCGCGCGGCCGGCGTAGCCCGGGCGGCTGCGGTAAACCATGTCGATGCGCTGGATGGCGCGGGCCTCGCCCTTCAAGTCGAGCATCGGCGTCTCTGTGCCGGCGCGGATCAGCTGATTGACCGCGAGGTCCTCCTGCTGGCCATTGCCGTACGTGACCTTGAGGTCGATCAGGAAGACATCGGACTTCCGCACGATCAGCTTGAGCGCCTTGAAACGGCCCTCGCTGCGGCCGACTTCAATCACATCTCGATCGACGCCGAAGCCGACCTCCTTCTCGCCGAGCATAGTCCATTCGCCGCCGGGCGGTCGCCCGCGTTGTGCCTCTGTGGGCATTACGCTGGTCGCAACCGCGGCCACAAGCAGGGCAAACCCTGCCAGCCAATTCCGCAGTGACATTCTGTTTGTCCTCCAACTGCCGGGCCTGGTGACACGCGCCATCGAGTGGCGATCCCAGGCTGCCGAACCCGACCACTGCATGCGCGGTGACGGGCCGAACGTGATCGGCCAATCGCTCCGGCTTCAGCCGTCTTCTTGCCGCGCCACGCACCATTCGCACGTAGGCCGATCAATCGCAACCAACGATCAGAACGTGGGCGGACACAGGAGGACACTCCATAATTCCGCCGGAAGCGAGGCAGCCTGGCAATCGATCAATGACAAAGAGGCCCGCGAGCATGGCTCGCGGGCCCGGATCCCCGATCGGAGATGGATCCGTCGGGGCATTGCCCCGCTGCTGAGATCGGCGATCAGCCGACCTTCTTCAGCTGCTCCATCTGGCGG
>DAORNH010000008.1:3142-3513 GCA_035440865.1 Hyphomicrobiaceae bacterium
CGAAGGTCTGCTGGGCGATGCGGGTCGAAAGCTCGAAGAGCTCCTTCGCCTGGTTGCCCGCAATCGCGAACTGGCTCTGAACAAAGGTCGCCTGCAGGCGGGCGGCCTCGGGAAGCGTCTTGGCCTTCACGATGGCCTGGGCGGCGTCGAACATCGCCTCCGTGTTGGCGGCTGTGTTGGCGAGCATCTTCTCACCGATGACGCGAGCGCCGGCGTGCGCGGCGAGGAAAACTTCCTCGGCGACCTTGGCGCTGTCCTTCGTGGCGACGGCCATGCGGGCGTACGCCTCGCGGGTCTTGGCGACCGTATCCTCGGCGATCTGCTGCACACCCTCGGGGATGCGGGCCTCGGAGGCGGCCTTCATGAAATCG
>DAORNH010000008.1:3539-10682 GCA_035440865.1 Hyphomicrobiaceae bacterium
CGGCTGTCCTTTCGCTCGCTCGCGCTGGAAACTCATCGTTGCCGGCCGGGAACTAGTCAACACGGTGGCCGCGCTCGATGTGTGCTTGTGTATAGTCCCAGTCATTGTGCAATGCAACATGATTGTGCAATGCAAAATTGCAACCTTCGTCTAACGACTTGACATGGATGCCCCCGAGTGGTGCGTCCTGTCACAAATCTGAGGCCCTTCCCCGGAGTTTCGACATGCACCAGACGGCACCCTACTGGTGGGATGCGGCGCCACCCGCCATGCTGCCGACCTCGCCGGTTCGACCTAAGTGTGACGTCGTCATCGTCGGCGCGGGCTACACCGGCCTCAGCGCCGCCATCACGCTCGCGCGCGCAGGCCGCTCGGTGCAGGTGTTCGACAAGATGCGTCCCGGCGAAGGGGCCTCGACACGCAACGGCGGCATCGCTTCCGGCAATCTGCGCCCCTCGATGAAGGAGCTGACAAAGACCTTCGGCGAGGCCCGCGCCCTCGGCATCCAGGCCGAGTCCAAAGCCGCGCGCGACGATCTCGCTGCCTTCATCCAGCGCGAGCACATCGACTGCGACTTCAAGATCGCCGGGCGCTTCACGGGGGCCTCATCGCCTGCCGCCTACGACGACCTCGCCCGCGACGCCGAGATGCTCACCCGCACGCTCGGCATCGAGGCGCGCGCCGTCGCAAAGTCCGAACAGCATCAGTATCTTGGCACGGACTTCTATCACGGCGGCCTCTATCGCAACGACATCGGCGGCCTGCATCCAGCGAAGTTTCACGCCGGCATGCTGCGCGTCGCCATCGCTGCCGGAGCCGTGATCCACGGCGAGACGGCGGTCCTCGGAATGCGCCGCGAGGGCGATCGCCACGAGGTCGCAACGGCCCGCGGCACGGTCAGCGCCGACCAGGTGATCGTCGGCACGAACGGTTACACGGATAAGGCCGATACATGGCTGCGCCGGCGCCTCGTCCCCGTGCGCAGCCGCATCATCGCGACCGAGCCGCTCTCCAACAACCTGATGCGCGAGCTGATGCCCAAGGGCGTCATGTGCTCCGAGACGCGCAAGTTGCACTACTACTACCGCCCGTCGCCGGATGGTACGCGCATCCTGTTCGGCGGCCGAGACGGCACCATCACCGGCGACAGCCCCCGTCCGACCGAGAGCCTCCGCCGCGCGCTCGCCGACATCTTCCCGGTGCTCTCCGGCACGCCGATCACGCACAGCTGGTTCGGCTACGTCGCCATGAACCGCGACATGGTCCCGCGCATCTTCTCGCGCTCCGGCATGCAGTACGCGACCGGTTACTGCGGCTCGGGCGTGGTGTGGGCGCGCTGGGCCGGCCAGAAGGCCGCGCTGCAGGTGCTCGGCAATGCCGATGGCCAGTCGTCGCTCGATTTCCGTCCGCCGGGCATGGTGCCCGTGGTCGGCGGCAAGGCTTGGTTCATGCCCGGCGTCTTCGCCTGGCTGACGCTCCAGGACAAGCTCGCAGCCCGCAAGCGCAAGCAGACGGGTTGACGGGTCAGCGGAATGCGGCCTCTGTTGACGGTGATGGGTGAAATGAGCGCGATTCGATGTCGAAAACATCGCGCTCGGCCCGACCATCGCCATGTTCGTCCCGACAGGTGAGCCGTGTGACCGACAAGCCGGACCAAAACGACAGCAGGATCGCGCCCGATCCGATCGCGGCCGTGCTTCCCGCGCTGGCAGCTCTCGGCACGATCGCGTCGATCGCCACCGTCAATTGGGTCGCCCACGACAAGACGCCAGATCGCACGCGGATGCGCCGCAAGGCCCAGACAGCGCTCCGCGATCTCGAATCATGCTGCATGGGGCTGCAGGAGATCTTCAAGCGGCTCTACCGCAATCCGAAGCTATTCGCAGGCGAGGGCGGTGCCGCCTCCTCGCCTATGAAGTTCGGCGTGCACGGGCCGCGCATCGATCCCACACTCGCGCGCACCTTCCACCAGCTCATGAACGATATCGCGAGCATGCTCGTGCTCGCCTCGCAGAACGCCTACGACGTCATGTGCGCCGTCGAGGACGGCGAGATCATCGCGCCCGAGGAGCTCTTCTTCGGATTCGGCGAGCAGCAGGAGCGGCTGAACAAGCTTTTCACCCAGCGCGCCACCCTGCGCCTCTCGGTCGAGACCGGCCTCGACATCGCCGACCGCCTCACCGCGCTCGTGCGCGAACTCAAGCGCTTCAAGATCGACTGACGGCCACACCCGATTTTCGGACCGAGACTGCGACAGCCGGAGGAGGCTCACATGCGCTTCATGAACGTGACGCTTGACGACGATGATGTACCTCAGCTCGCCCTCGTCGAGGGGAACAAGGTGCGCCTGCTCGGCGACGCTGCCGATATGGATGTCCCCATGTCGCTCGACGAGCTCATCATGATGGACCCGCGCCTCGAGAGCTTCCAGGAGATCCTGCGCGAGAACCCGGACCTGCCGACGGTGCCGCTCGAGAAGGTGCGCGCCGACCTGCCACTCGACTTCATCGACAAGGTCGTCTGCCTCGGCCTCAACTACCTCGAGCACGCCAAGGAGGGCGGCCACGCCCCGCCGACGTACCCCTCCTTCTTCCTGCGCGCGCCGAGCTCGCTCGTGGCGCATGGCCAACCGGTGATCCGTCCGAAGGTCTCCGAGCAGCTCGACTTCGAGTGCGAGCTCGTCATCGTCATCGGCGAGGAGGGCCGGCACATCGCCGAGAAGAATGCGCTCAAGCACGTCTTCGGCTACACGCTCATGAATGACGTGTCGGTGCGCGACTATCAGCGCAAGACCACGCAATGGACCGCGGGCAAGAATTTCGACGGCACCGGCCCGCTCGGTCCCATGGTCGTGACGGCGGACGAGCTGCCGCCCGGTGCCAAGGGCCTCAGGATCCAGACGCGCCTCAATGGCAAGGTCATGCAGGACGCGAATACGTCCGACATGATTTTCGACGTCGCCAAGACCATCTCGCTCCTCTCCGAGATCATGACGCTGCGCCCGGGTGATCTCATTGCGACCGGCACGCCATCAGGCGTCGGCCATGCGAGGAAGCCACCCGTGTGGATGAAGCCCGGCGACGTGGTCGAGGTCGAGGTCGAGAAGATTGGCGTGCTGCGCAATCCCGTGATCGCCGAAGGCGACGAGCCCGACGCCTGAAGCCGACGGCCGCTCCAGCTGGCGCCGGTCGTCGACACTGCTCCCTTCCCCCTCGACGGGGGAAGAGCTGAGAATGGGGGTGGTGCACGACAAGATGGGGGTAGTGCACGACGGGCCGGGGCGCTGCACGATAAACAATGCTGCGTACCCCCCACCCTCGATCCCTCCCCCGCAAGGGGTAGGGAAGCGAAGTCGAGGGTCCTCGATAGCCGGTCAGAGGAATGGTTGCCGCGCTAAAGACTTATCGTGCTCGCTCTGGCCCTTCACGCTGGCTTGGCAAGCTTGGCGAGGTCGTCGGTCGCCTCCTTCAGTGCCTTCGCATATCGGTCGGCCGCCTCGTCGGCCTCGGCCTTGGTCATGGAGAGCGGCGGCGAGAACGAGGTCACCTCGATGAACGGCAGCGCGCGCGAGAGCACGCCATGCTCGAAGGCCTTGGCCGAGACCAGTCGGTGCACGCCCGCCTTCGGATCGAAGAAGCGCTTCTTGCCCTTGTCCGCCACGAACTCTGCCGCGATCATCTGGCCAATGCCGCGCACCTCGCCGACGAAGGGGTGATCGCCAATGCGCTCGCGCAGGCCCTTGAGGAAATAAGGCCCGACCTCGGCCGCCTGCTCGACGAGCCGCTCGCGCTCCATGATCGAAATGTTGACGAGGCCGAGCGCTGCACCGACCGGATGGCCCGAGTAGGTGAAGCCGTGCATCACCGGGCCGTACTCGGGAGAGGCCTTCGCCAGCACGTCCCAGACCTTCGCGGCGATTACCGAGGCTGAAACCGGGAAGTACGCGGATGTGATGCCCTTTGCGAGGGTCACGATATCGGGCTTCAGCTTCATGCCGCCGGTCGAGAACCAGTGCCCGGTGCGGCCGAAGCCCGTGATCACCTCGTCGACGACGAACAGGATGTCGTGCTTAGCGAGAACCTTCTGCACCTTCTCGAAGTAGCCCTTCGGCGGGATCAGCACGCCGCCCGTGCCCATCACCGGCTCGGCGATGAAGGCGCCGATCGTGTCCGCGCCCTCGCGCGCGATCACGCCCTCGATCTCGGCGACGAGGCGGTCGCAGTACTGCTCCTCCGTCTCGCCCGGATTGCCGTAGCGGAAATAGTGCGGGCAGGAGACGTGCACGACGTCGCCCATCGGCAGGTCCCAGGCCTTGTGATAGGCGGGGATGCCGGTGAGGCTCGCCGCGGCGAAGGTGAGGCCGTGGTAGCCGCCGAGGCGCGCAATGAACTTCTTCTTCTGCGGCTTCCCGCGCAGCGCATTGTAAAGGCGCACGAGCTTGTAGTTCGTATCGTTGGCGTCCGAGCCGCCCATGCCGAAGAACACCTTCGACATCTGCGGCGCGTCGGCCCGCTCGTGGAAGAGCTTCAGCACCTTCTCGGCGAGCCGGATCGCCGGCTCGTTGGAGGCACCGCCGAAGATGTGATGATAGGCGAGGCTCTCGACAGCCTTCTTCGCAGCCTCGGCCATCTCGGGGCGGCCATAGCCGATATTGACGCACCAGAGTCCGGCGCCGCAATCGATGATGTCACGGCCCTTCTGGTCGCGGATGCGCACACCGCGCCCATCCGAATAGATGACCGGCCCCTTCTTCATGTGGTCGGTTATCGACGTGTTGGGGTGGAACACGCACTCGCGGTCGATGTCCTCGAGCGGGAAATTGCGCTGCGCCTCATCCATCGGCATGGCCGGCTCCTTGACGTGCGCCGTCACGGGCGACGGCAGGATCGGACGAACTTATGGGCGCGCGCCCCGCGCGTACAGCGAAATGACGCTCTGCGGGCCAGTCATGTCCGGGCCGTGGACGGGTCAGACGGCACGTCGAGCACGAGGCAGCCGACCCTCGAGGGGTGATCGAGGACGAGGCTTTGCGCTGCCTTGCCTCTGAGTAGCCACAGCACCAGGAGGTCGCCGCCCGCTGCAATCGTCATGAGGATGGCCACGCTCATGAGCGCACCATGCCCCGTCGCGATCGCCACGAACGCGGGGAGGAGACCAAGCACGACCCCAGGCATCATGATGCCGATGCGATAGTCACGCGCCGGCAGAGGCACCAAGGCGTTGGCGTAGGGCGAAAGCGTCGTCCACTTGAAGCCGTAGCGCACGACGCGCCGAGGTTGGCGCGCCAGCAGCGTCCACGTCACGCCGTGCAACAGCTCGTGCGCGATGATGCCGACGAGGAAGACGGCAAGAAATGTGAGCGGGCCCAGTGCGGCGCCGAGGACGAGACGGTCGAACGTCCACACGACGGAGAAAACCCAGCCGAGCAGGGCCGTGATCGGGAGAATACCGAGAAGGCCGGCAAGATTGGCCATCGCGAAAGAGACGGAACAGTCATGCGCGCGCTCCCATCCGGGCGGCACGATCACATTCGGGGCTGGCGTGGTTGGGTCTGGCCCGGGCGCGGCGGAAGGGTCTGTCACGGCAGGCCCCTGAGCGCTCGAGGCTCATGAAAATCGATCAAGTGAATGCGGCATTCGAGAGAGGAGAGGAAGCGAGAGACCGGCCTGGCAATCGCCGGCCAGGTCTCTCGCACCTCAGATCAGGCCGCCTTGATGTTGGCGACGGCGATCTTGCCCGAGCGGCGATCGGTCGCCGTGTCGAACATTACCTTCTGACCTTCGGTCAACGGTCCCATGCCAGCCCGCTCGAGAGCGGTGGCGTGAACGAACACGTCCTTGCCGCCGTCGTCAGGCTTGATGAAGCCGTAGCCCTTTTGGTCGTTGTAGAACTTGACAGTACCGCCTTGCATTTTGTCCATCTCCGGAACTCGTTCAGAACACCGGTTCGTCCTGGCAAACGGCCGGTGATCGATTCTTGGGTGGAGGCCCGAGATCATGCGCCGGCGACATGCGCTGAGGCGGATGGCCCGATAGTCCGGCCAAAAAAATCGATCGCCGTTCCTAAGCCGCTTCTGCGTCCACTGCAAGACGGATCGTTGAAGGATTTTCGAGTTTGATTGCGGATGCCCCAAAAAGAGGCTCTGGCGATGGGCCGTGCCGATGCTAAGTTAACCAGGCCGAAGCGCGCCGCCGAGATGGTGCCAGGCCTGAGATCGTGAGCCCTGTCAACGCCGTATGAAACCGCCATCTCCCTTGATCCGCCGTGGCTTGACAGTCGGCCTCGGCCACAACGGCGGGCCGCCGCTCGACGAGCCGGTCAACGACCTCTTCGTGCGCTACCGCTGGCGAAAGGCCCACAAGGAGGCCTGGAAGAACCCGTCGCACTCGATCATGATGTTTCGATTGGCGCGCGCCCGCGCGGCCGGCGTCACCTATGAGGAGTACGTCTCGACGCTCCTCGATACCGGCCGCCACCTGCAGGCCGGCGATCGTCCAGACGGGGAAAAAACCGATATTTCGCAGCAAGTTAGAGGCGCTACGGTCCTCCCCGTCGGACCGGCGCCAGCGTCGGCAAAGCCCAGAGGTGCGCGCCGCCTCGCGGCCAAGCCGGTATCGCTGACGACTGGCCATCCCGATCATCGCAGCGCTGCCCCGTCAGTGCCAGGGCCGCGCAAGCCCGCTCGCCCGCCTGCAAAGCCTGCGCCGCTGGCCGAAGCTACGTCCGAAGCTTATCGACCCAACGCACGAAAACCTCGAGCGGCTCACGATCCGTGACGAACGAGTTCACCTTGGCATCGGGATCAGGAAAGCCGAGCGCCATGCCGCAGACGACGGTCTCCGTCTCCGGAATTCCCAAGCGCTTCATCAGGATCGTATGGAAGTTGCAGAGCGCCGCCTGTGGGCACGTCTCGAGGCCAAACTCGCGCGCCGCGATCATGATCGACTGGATGAACATGCCCGTGTCGAGCCACGAGCCGAGCTCCATGTCCTTGTCGATCGTGAAGATGAGACCCGTCGGCGCACCGAAGAAATCGTAGTTCTCGGCGCGCTGCTTCTTCATTCCGTCCTTGTCGTCGCGCGTGATGCCGAGCGTGCTGTAGAGACCCCAGCCACAGGCGCGGCGGCGCGCGAGATATGGCTC
>DAORNH010000008.1:10713-13201 GCA_035440865.1 Hyphomicrobiaceae bacterium
CGCCCTCGCCCGCCGTGAAGAACGTTTCGAGCATCTCCTTCGAGATCTGCTGCTTGACCTCGCCGTCCACCACCCAGACCTTCCATGGCTGGATGTTCGAGCCCGAGGGGGCGCGGTTCGCCGTCTCGAGGATGCGCGCGACGAGTTCGCGCGGCACTTGATCCTTCAGAAAGGCCCGCGTCGAGCGGCGACCCCGGATCGCCTCCTCGACCGTGATCGGGCGTGTGGCAGTCGTCACCGGCTTGCTCATGGTCGTCACCTCGGCGCTCGGGTCCGCTATTGAAAAGGCCCGGCGCTTGGCCGGGCCTCCGTGCATTCGAACTCAGCGCGTGCCACTTACGGCCGCCGCCACCTCGGCGGCGAAGTCACCGGTCTTCTTCTCGATCCCTTCGCCGAGCGCATAGCGCAGGAAGCCCGCGAGCTTGATCGGCGTGCCCGCCGCCTTCTCGACATCCTTCAGCGCCTGGCCGACCGACTTCTTCTCGTCGAGCACGAACACCTGCTCGAGGAGGCAGTTCTCCTTGGCGTAGGCCTTGAGGCCACCTTCGGCGATCTTCTCGAGAAGGTGCGCCGGCTTGTCCTTGTTCTTCTCCATCAGGATCGCCTTCTCGCGGGCGATGATGTCGGCCGGAACGCCGGCAAGGTCGAGCGCCACCGGATTGCGCGCTGCCACGTGCATGGCGATCTGGCGGCCGATCTCGATGAGTTTGTCGTCCTTGGCCGTGCTCTCGAGTGCCACCAGCACGCCGATCTTGCCGAGGCCGTCGGCGACCTTGTTGTGCATGTAGCCCGCGATGCAGCCCGACTTGACCTCGAGCGCGCCGGTGCGGCGTACGCTCATCTTCTCGCCGATCTTGACGACGAGCTCGGTCACCTGCTGCTCGACGGAAAGCGACTTGCCCGGATACTTCGCGGCAAGCAGCTTGGCGAGGTCGCCCTTGGCCGACGGCGCAACCGAGGCGATGTCAGCGACGAGCGTCTGGAACTCGGGGTTCCGCGCGACGAAATCAGTCTCGGAGTTGACCTCGACGAGGGCACCTGCGAGACCCGCGACCTTCACGCCGATGAGGCCGTCGGCCGCCACGCGGTCGGCCTTCTTGGCGGCTTTCGAGAGGCCCTTCTTGCGCAGCCAGTCGACCGCTGCTTCGATGTCGCCCTTCGTCTCGGTGAGGGCCGTCTTGCAATCCATCATGCCCGCGCCGGTCTTGTCGCGCAGCTCTTTCACCATGCCTGCAGTGATGTTGCTCATGTCGGCATCCTTTCGAGAGCCAGAGCTCGGTTACTGGTCAAAATAGCCCGCCTCGGCACGCCGGCGTCCAGGTGTGCGCGTTGCATGCGTAGCGGGCAGCAGCGCCAACGGGCTGCATGCTCAGGCCGGCTGAGCCGCCGGCCCTTGGTATCCTGATCGCAGCCTCGGCCGCAATTCGGGGCGTCCGTCTGCTCAGACCGCCTTCTCGTCGTTCAACTTCTTCGCAACGCCGATCCAGTCGTTGCGCTCGGCAGCACCACGAAGTCCCATCGCCTTGTCGAGCGTGGCGAGGCCGGAAGCGTCCAGATCGGCGATCTGCCAGAAGTGATAGACGCCGAGGTCGTTGAGCTTCTGCGCCATCTTCGGGCCGACGCCCGGGAGCTTGCGCAGGTCGTCCGCCTCGCCGCGGGGCGCATCGATCCCTTTGAACGCACCCTTGGCTTCGCCCGCCTCGGCGACCACAGGCAGCTCTTCGACGGGCGGTGTCTCGGATGCCCCGAGGTCCACGCCGCCGCTGGTCTGCTGGCGCTCGAGGCCGTCGATTGCGGCCTTGGCGGCGAGGTCGCAGTAGAGCGTGATGGCACGACCGGCGTCGTCGTTGCCCGGCACCGGAATGTCGATGCCATCCGGGTCGCAGTTGGTATCGACGATGGCGACGATCGGAATGCCGAGCTTCCGCGCCTCGGCGATGGCGATCTGCTCCTTGTTGACGTCGATCACGAACAACAGATCCGGCAGGAAGCCCATGTCCTTGATGCCGCCGAGCGACTGATTGAGCTTCTCGCGCTCGCGCGTCAGCTGCAGCAGCTCTTTCTTGGTGCGGCCCTGCGTTTCGCCCGCCAGGATCTCGTCCAACTGGCGGAGGCGCCGGATCGACTGGGAAATCGTCTTCCAGTTGGTGAGTGTGCCGCCGAGCCAGCGATGATTGATGTAGTACTGCGCCGCGCGCGACGCAGAATCCTTGATCGCGTCCGAGGCCTGCCGCTTGGTGCCGACGAACAGCACACGGCCGCCCTTGGCGACTGTGTCGGAGATCTTCACGAGCGCCTGGTGCAGCAGCGGCACCGTCTGCGTGAGATCGACGATGTGGATGTTGTTGCGTGCGCCGAAGATGAACGGCGACATCTTCGGGTTCCAGCGGTGGGACTGGTGGCCGAAGTGAACGCCAGCCTCGAGCAGCTGACGCATATTGAATGCGGGAAGCGCCATAGTGTTCGGTTCCTTGACCGGTTGGAGCGT
>DAORNH010000008.1:13214-14636 GCA_035440865.1 Hyphomicrobiaceae bacterium
CGTGTGCCTCTTCGCCAGCAGTCACATGGCCACTGAGCTCAGGACGCACTAAAGAGCACCGGTGTGGTAGCCGGTTGGCTGCCACGAGTCCGCGTGCGAGATGGCGCCCTTTTATGGGCCCCGTTCAGGTTTGGCAAGGACGACTTTCCGGTGGCACTTCGGCGCTCTTCGTCCGCGCCGACATGGATCGGTTAATGGCGGACCTGCGAGAGGCTCAGCTCTTGAAGGCATGGGGCATGTCACCCTTTCCAAGACCTACGTTTAGCAACTCAAGGCGTTTCTCGTGCAAGGCACTGAGGCGTCCGGCGCCGCGGTCGTAGAGGCGAAACTTCGCGCGATTGACGACATGATCGGGCAGTTCCTGGTGCATTATCCGGGCGCAAAGCCGCGGCATCCCGGCCTCGGCCTCGTCGCCCACCCGGTGACCGGCACGCCGTTCATCCTGCTCGACGACTACGATGACGACGAGTTGCGCCTCCACTTCATCGTTCACGCCCACGCGAACCTCGACGATCTCGACCCCGCCGCCACAGAATGTTGACGCGGCATGCTCCAAGAGGCCGCGAGCTGCCGACGAGAGCACGTCAGGCGATCAACCATTGTGCTGTTGCTGGAAAGAGGCAGGTCTGCGATATTGCGGCGCAATCGCAGGCCATATCGGCCACAAGTGACGACTTACGGAGACCCGCCCCATGGGCAGCATGAGCGTATGGCACTGGCTGATCGTCCTCGCCGTCGTCCTGATCGCGTTCGGCGGCAGCGGGCGCATCTCGTCCATCATGGGCGACGTCGCCAAGGGCATCAAGAGCTTCAAGAAGGGCATGCAGGACGACGACGAGCCGAAGAAGCCCGATCCGGCGAAGCCGAACGACCAGATCATGGCCGGCAAGCCGGGCGAAGCTCCCCGCGTCGAGAACAAGGTCGGCTGATCGCGGTCGCTTCCGCCGCTTCGGTGGGCGGACACGGATGGGGCCGTCGCCCGCGGGATGATCGCAACCGGATTTGCCGCGGCCCATCTCTCCAGGGCGGCCGAGCTTCCGGACGCGGTTCACCTGCCGGAAATCGAGCCGTGTTGAACTGCTGTCGCTTCCTGTCCCTCGGGCCGTGTCCCTCGGGCTGGTTCGGCGGAACGTCAGGGAAGGAATGGAACTGCGATGTTCGAGTACGGCTCGGTCAAGCTCCTGCTTCTTGCCATCGTCGCGCTCGTCGTCGTCGGTCCCAAGGAGTTCCCCGTCCTCCTGCGCACGATCGGCAAGTACGTCGGCATGATCCGCCAGCAGGCGGCCGAGTTCCGCCAGCAGTGGGACGACGCCGTCCGCGACAGCGAGATCACGTCCCTCAAGAACGAGGTCGAGAAGGTCGGCCAGGATCTGCAGACGACGCTCGACGAGACGAGGTCGCAGATCGACGCCGACCTGCACG
>DAORNH010000008.1:14724-24032 GCA_035440865.1 Hyphomicrobiaceae bacterium
CCCGCGGCGCAGGCCGCCGCGGCAGCCGTCCGCGCAGGAGCCTGAACCCGTGCAGGACGCCACCCCCACAAAGCTGCCGGGCGACGAGCCCAAGCGCGACGGCCACGACGAGATCGAGGCCTCGAAGGCACCGCTGCTCGATCACCTGATCGAGCTCCGCAAGCGGCTCATCTACTCGCTCATCGGCATCGGCATCGCCTTCGTCGTCTGCTTCTACTTTGCGAACCAGATCTACCAGGTGCTGGTGCAGCCCTATGTCTCCGTGCGCGGAGACAAGGCGAAGATGATCTTCACCGCACCCCAGGAGTTCTTCTTCACGAAGCTGAAGCTTGCGCTCTTCGGCGCGGTCTGCATCGCCTTCCCCGTGATCGCCAACCAGATCTACAAGTTCGTGGCGCCGGGCCTCTACAAGAACGAGCGCCAGGCGTTCCTGCCCTACCTCGTGATGACACCGATCCTGTTCATCGTCGGCGCGCTGGTGGTGCACAAGATCGTCATGCCGATGATGCTGCAGTTCTTCATCGGTGACGAGATCAAGACGGCAAACCTCGAGATCACGCTCGAGGCGCGCGTTTCGGAGTACCTCTCGCTCATCATGACGCTGATCCTCGGCTTCGGCGTCTGCTTCCAGCTCCCCGTGGTCCTCTCGCTGCTCGCCCGCGCAGGCCTCATCGATGTGGCGGGTCTGAGGAGCTTCCGCCGCTACGCCATCGTCGCGATCACGGCCGTCGCCGCGGTGCTTTCGCCGCCCGACCCCTTTTCGATGATCGCCATGATGCTGCCGACCGTCCTGCTCTACGAGGCGTCCATCCTCATGATCGAGCACGACATCGTCGGCAAGTTCGGCAACATCCTCGACAAGTTCCGCCGTAAGCCGCCAGCGCCGCCCGCGAGCACGACGCCGACGGGCTGAGGCAGAAGGTAGCCGCGCCTGGCGCGGCCGTCTGGAGCGCGCCAGCCAACGGCCAAGCAGCCTATTTCACGGCATCGCTATCCAGTACGACGATCCAAGTGTCGGTGCCGCTCATCAGGCCATCGAATTCGCCGCAGCCGGCACCGGAGACGCCCGCCGCCGCCAAGCGACCGTCGTCGAGTGATACTAACGAGCGGATGAACCCGCGACCTCCCAAGATGCCTTTCAGCTCGATCGATTGCTCACTGCGCCCGCCGGCTCCTATGCGGATCAGCAACGGCCGTCGCGTATCCGGCGCGCCCTTGAAATCCGACGCATCACATCCGCCGATCGCCAGGCTTGCATCGTTGCCAAGCCAGACGAGCGCCCGAGGCAGCGCGAGGCCGCCGCGGCCAAATCGCCGGGACCAGACCTGCTTACCCTCGGCATCGACGACAGCGACCCAACCCGGCTCGGCTCGCTTATTCGAATTGAAAAGGCCCGCCAGAGCCACGCCACCATCCGCGACCAGCCCCACAGCCGAAACATTCGGCTGTTCCTCCGTGTCGGCCGCGATTCTGAGCGTCCACATCTGTCTCAGTTGGTCATCGACGAGGGCCACGAAAGGTATGCTGTCGCCGACACCAGCGTCGGCGTCGCGAATGCTGTGATCCAGAGCCACGAAAGCAGTCTTTCGGTCAGGGCGCGACGCTACGAGTACGCCCGAGCCGAGATTCATCCCGGGGACGTGCCAGCGGGCGAGCGAACGCCCATCCGTGCCGGTCACGTAGATCGACTGCTCGAGCTGACCGGTAATGACATTGATCGCCGTGCCGTGCACGAAGCTCGATGGCCCCAAGAACGCGAGTGGGGCACCCGCCCTGCCGCCGGCCGGGACGTCACTCTCCGCAAGCACCTCGCCCGCGAGCGAAAGTTCCTTGATCCATAGTGTTGAGCCACGCGTCGCGAGGCCAAACCCCGCGACGACAATCCGATCCTGGGGTGTCAGCGACAGTCCACCGACCTCGACGATCCCGCCGTCCTCGAAAGTCTTTTCCCACTTGAGCGCGCCGCCGTCGTCGATGTGCAGGATCGACAGTTTCGCGCCTGTCTCCTTGATACCGCGCCGCGCAACGAGCACCCCGCCGCCCGGATGGCGAACCATGTCCTCGATCCAACCTGGGCCGAGTGCCACCTCGAAGCCTGCGGGCCTGGACGACTGAGCCCGACAGTCGCCGGACGCCAGCGTCATCGCCATCACCAGAGCGATCGTCACCAGGCCGCACCTGATCAGGTTTGGGAGCCACGTTCCGCCATCGCGACGATGCGCGAACCGGTACCACGCGCTCAGTCGTTCGCAGTCCCGGAGTGTCTCGATCATAGCCGCGACACCTCCACCTCCTTCGAGGTGATGAACTCGAGCAGCGCCGGCTGGCCCTTCTTCGTCGCCGCGATGCCGCGCTTGATCGCCGGCACGATGTCGGCCGGCTTCTCGATGCGCTCGCCGTAGCCGCCCATGGCGCGCGCGAAGGCGGCGTAGTCGCCCGAGATGTCCGTCGAGCGATACTTCTCTGTCGACACCGGCATCACCTTGAGCTCGATCGCCATGGAGAAATTGTTCAGCAGGATCGACAGGATCGGGATGCGCTCGCGCACCGCCGTCTCGAAGTCCATGCCCGTGAAGCCGATCGCGGCATCGCCCCACACATTGATGCAGAGCTTGTCGGGCTTGGCGAGCTTCGCGCCCATCGCGAGGCCAAGACCGTAGCCGAGTTGCGTGCTCTTCCCCCAGCCGAGATAGGAAAGCGGCGTCGTCGCGCGCCAGAACGGCGAGAGCTGGTCGCGCGGGCTCCCCGCATCGTGCGTGATGATCGTGTTGTCGATGTCGACGGTCTTCTGCAGGTCCCAGAGCACGCGGTAGGGATTGAGCGGGGCCGCATCGTGCGTGAGCTTCGGCAGCCACTTGGCGAGCCAGGGCTCGTAAGCCGCCTTGATCTCGGCGGCGACGGCCTTTGCGTCTTTCGGCGATTTGCCGTGCAGCTTCTGCACCTCCTCGATCAGGGCCTGCAGCACGATCTTCGCGTCACCCACGACGCCGAGCGCGACCGGCACATCCTTGTTGATGTCGGAGGGGTCGAGCGTCGCGTGGATGATGCGCGCGCCGGCCGGCATCTTCACGCCGAAGTTCGTCTCCGTGAACGAGCAGCCGATGCCGAGGATCAGGTCCGACTTGTCGAGGAAGGTGCGCACGGTCTGGGCAATCGCAAGCCCGCCTGAGCCGAGCGACAACGGGTGCGTCTCGGGGAAGGCGCTCTTTCCTTCGAGGCTCGTCGTCACGGGTATGGCGAGCAGCTCGGCGAGAGTCTTGAGCTCGGCCCACGCTTCCGCCCAATGCACGCCTTGCCCAGCGTAGAGCACGGGGCGCTTCGCAGTGACCAGCATCTTCGCTGCCTCACGCACTGCCGCGAGATCGGTGCCGGTGCGGATGTAGGCGGGCGAAGTGTAAAGCGAGGGATCGCACTCCTCCGCGTAGCTGTCGGTCGGGATCTCGACGAGCACAGGCCCGCCGCGACCAGATTTCAGCTTCTGGAAGGCGCGGCGGAAGATCGCCGGGATCTCCTTCCCCGCCGTGATCGGCTCCGCCGACTTGGTGATCGAGCGCATCGAGACCGAAGCGTTGTAGTTGCGGTCGACCCAAGCGAGGCGGCGCGCGTAGCCCTGCGCGAGGACGAGCAGCGGTACGCTCTCGCTCCAGGCCTGCGCGACGCCGCCATAGGCGTTCTCGGTGCCAGGTCCGTGCTGCATGGCGAAGACGCCGATCTTCCGCCCCGAGGTCACGCGACTGATCGCGTCCGCCATGTGGAGGCCCGTCCGCTCCTGGCGCACGATGATCGGGCGGATATCCACCTTCGCCGCGTGCTCGAGCACGTGGTTGACCGGATAGCCGATCACCCATTCCACGCCCTCCTTCTTCAGGATCGCGGAAATTGCATCGGCGGTTTTCATGGTCATGGGCGTCTCCCGGTATCGCGCGCTGCTTGTCCACTCACGATAAGCCGGCTCGATCGCAAAAGTACATGGCGGCGGCTCTCTGCCGCTTGCACGGCTGCATCTGCGAGCATGCGTGCTCTGGTCGGGCTTGGCGATCCGGCCGAAATCTGCTTGTTGCAGCGCATCAGCGGCATGCGAGGACGCCATGAGCAGCACGTTGGGCGCGAGCGGCAAGACGACCGCTGGCAACTTCTTCGAGGATTTCCGGCTCGGCCAGGTCTTCGAGCACGCAACGCCGCGCACGGTGACGAGCGGCGACGTCGCCCTCTATCAGGCGCTCTACGGCTCGCGCTTTGCGCTGCAGTCATCGGACGAGTTCGCGCGCGGGCTCGGGTTGCCGCGCGCGCCGGTCGACGATCTCCTCGTCTTCCACATCGTCTTCGGCAAGACCGTCCCCGACATCTCGCTCAATGCCGTCGCCAACCTCGGCTATGCGGACTGCCGCTTTATGGAGTCGGTCTATCCGGGCGACACGCTCGCAACCACCTCGGAGGTGATCGGCCTCAAGGAGAACTCGAACCACGAGACCGGCGTCGTCTACGTGCGTTCGACGGGCACGAACCAGCATGGCCGGCCGGTGCTCATCTATTGCCGCTGGGTGATGGTGAGGAAGCGCGACATGCTGGCGGCAGTCGCAGCGGCGCATGTGCCGGCGCTTCCCGAGCGCGTCGATCCGGCGAAACTCGCCGCGACCTTCCCCGCCTGGAGCACTACGGCTGCCGCCTGGGCACGCTCCGGCACGGGCGCACGCTTCGCCGACTACAAGGCCGGAGAGCGCATCGACCACGTCGACGGCATGACCATCGAGGAGGCCGAGCACCAGATGGCGACGCGCCTCTACCAGAACACAGCGAAGGTGCACTTCAACCAGCACACGGAAGGCCAGGGCCGCTTCAAGCGCCGGCTCGTCTACGGCGGCGTCGTCATCTCGCTCGCCCGCGCGCTCTCCTTCAACGGCCTCGCGAACGCCGGCCGCATCGTCGCGATAAACGGCGGCCGCCACGTCGCTCCGGCCTTTGCCGGCGACACCGTGTATGCCTGGAGCGAGGTCGTCGAAACGGCGCCGCTTCCCTCTCGCCGTGACGCGGGTCTCCTCCGCCTTCGCACCTTCGCAACCAAGAACCGCCCCTGCGCCGACTTCCCCGGCCGCGCCGAGAAGGGCCACGCCGACGGCGTGATCCTCGAGCTCGACTACTGGGTGGCCGTTCCGACCTGAGCGTAACGGGGTCTTCACCGCGCCTGACATTTGCGTGATCAGGCGCCGGTGCCGCCCAATCGTTCCAGCGCTCGGCTAGACTTTCGCTCCCGACCGGCCTGCCCAATCCCGGGTTGCCGTGAGCTGCTCGTCGACAAGGGAGCCCGCCATGCTCGAGTTGTCCCGCCGCGATCTGATCGTCAGCGGCGCCGCCGCGACCGCCATGTTCGGCCTCAAGGGGCCCGTCGCCTTCATCGATGCCGCACATGCGCAGCGCGCCGCCGACAGCTTCAAGTACAAGGTCGGCGACATCGAGGTGTTCAGCCTGCACGAGGGCCAGGTCGAGCGCACGCTGGACGCCGGCTTCGTGCGCAACACCGCCCTCGACGACGTCAAGAAGGCGCTCACTGCGGCAAGCGTCGGCCCGGACAAGTTCCCGAACTATTTCACCGTCACGGGCGCCCGCATCGACGGCAAGCTCGTCCTCTTCGATGTCGGCTTCGGCGGCAACGGCCAGCTGACCGTCGGCCGCATGGCCGAGAACATGAAGGCCGCCGGCCTCGATCCCACCACGGTCTCGACCGTCGTCATCTCGCACTTCCACGGTGATCACATCTCAGGCCTGTGGACCAAGGAGACGAACGCGCCCGTCTTCCCGAACGCCGAGATCATGATGCCCGAGACCGAGTACAAGCACTGGACGAATCCGGCCCTCGTCGAGAAGGTGCCCGAGGCGCAGCGCAATTTCGTGCGCCGCATCCAGTCAACCTTCCCGACCTGGAAGAATATCAAGCTCTTCGCCGACAACGCCGACGTGCTGCCGGGCGTGAAGGCGATCCCGACGCACGGCCACACACCAGGCCACACGGCTTTCCTCGTCTCCTCGGGCAGCCAGCAGCTCTTCATCCAGGGCGACGTAAGCGGCATGCATCAGCTGTTCGTGCGCAATCCGGGCTTCCACTCGATGTTCGATGCCGATGGACCGAAGGCCGAGGCGACGCGGCGCGCCTTCTACGATCGCGTCATCGCCGAGAAGGGCATGATCGCCGGCTACCACTTCGGCTTCCCGAACGTCGGCACGCTCGCCAAGGACGGCAACGGCTACGCCTTCACCGCCGTAAAGGCGTGAGGCTGGTCGCTCAGCCAATACTATTGTGATGGAGCGGCACCGATTGGGTGCCGCACCATCGCGCTGGTAACTTGTTCAACGGTCGAGGCTACGCGTCTCGATCGGTGGCTTGGCCGGCCTGCCCGGGTTTGCGGGCTTCCAAGTTGGTGGACGCGGCTTCAACGGCGCGAAAATGGGACGCGGGCCGGGCGCCACCTGCCCCGGCCGCGATGGCACCCTCTTCACTCGCTCGCAATTGCCGGTCGAGTCGCAGTACCACTTCTCGCCATCCTTCTCGCAGATCGAGAATTCGAGCGTGACCTTCTCGCACTTGTAGCCGCCTTTGATCAAATCCGAGATCGGCTTGGCCTCCGACTGAGCGATCGTGATGCCAACCAGCACGGCCGCGATCGCAAACTTACTGAATGCAAATTTCATGTTCGATCTCCTGACGTGATCCATGTTCACATCAAGCGATGCTCCGAACAGAAACCATTTTGGATCGCGGCCGGTGTCATCGGGAAGCCGGTCGAACGGACTGGCCGGGCATGGACGCCACAATCGTCCCGCAAGACCGCTCGGCGCCACGCGCGCGACGATCGCTGCGCGGAAGGTGGGTCCGCGTGCTTCAGGCTGTCATGAGACGCCGAGAATTCACGCAGGCAGGCGTCGGCGGCAGTCGGGTTCGCGTGCCGAAAGCAACGTCGCAAAGCGTGCGTAGCGACGGCGGCTCGCACAACACGGATTCGCGCTGGCGCTACTGTTACAGCGCCGCCAGCGCAGCCCTGAGCGCCTTGGCGTTCTCGGCGAGCACCTCGCGCTTTTCCATCTGGCCGGTGTGGGGTTGCAGGCGCTGGCCGTCCCAGCGGGGCAGCACGTGGACGTGGAGGTGGAATACCACCTGCCCGCCCGCCGCTTCGTTGAACTGTTGGATGGTGGTTCCGTCGGCGCTGTAAGCTACGCGTTGCGCGCGCGCGACCCGCTGCACCGTACGCATGACGGCGGCGAGCTGCTCAGGGCTCGCATCAAGGATCGATCGCACCGGCGCCTTCGGGATCACGAGCGCATGCCCGCGCGCGCGGGGCATGATGTCCATGAAGGCGAGCGTCGCGGCGTCTTCGAAAACGCGCTCGGCCGGCAACTCGCCGCGCAGGATCTTCGCGAACACATTGCTGTCGTCATAGGCCGTCATCACCCGCTCTCCATCGATGCCGTGGCACCGGATATACCCCGTGCGGCTATGCCGTCAAAAGCCGGTGCCGGCCAGGTGCTGCCCTCAGCGGACACCCATCCAACCGATGATCGCGCCTTGGATCAGGAGCACGCCGAGCCAGTGGAGGCCATCGATCACGGTGAGCGCGCGCCTGGAGCCCTGGTAGCCATGATTGACGACGAGGGTCGTCAGCACGAAGCCGAACCAGCAGAAGGCCGCCGAGATCATGCCGTTGCGCAACGTCACCTGGCCCTGGCCCAGGTGGCCGATGAGGCCGGCCAGCACCCAGGCCATGATCAGCTGCGCGATGATCGTTAAGCCGAACAGCAGCGGCATGGACGTGCCTGACTTTATGTCTGCTTCTGACTTTCCGACCGCCGCCATCCACTGCTGCGAAAGGATGCCGTACCACACGCCGCCAAAAAGGAAGCTCGCACCGGCCGCGATCAGGATCGCCAGATAATTTATTCCTGCGAATGCCATCGCTCGGCTCCCTCGCTCGGTTGCTTCAGGCCTATCGCGTGCCCGGGACCCTCAGCGTGAGGACGCGTGCACCGCGCTTCACGGCAATCTGCCACAACGCCGGAGCCGTCGCGAGCCGCGTCTCGACGTCGGCAATCGACGCAACCGCGCTGCGTCCGATATCGACGAGAATATCGCCGACACGAAACCCATGCCCCGCGGCGATGGATGCTGGCTTCACGGCCGTGACGACGACGCCGACCTCTGTCTCCAGGCTGAGCTCGTCCGCCCTTGCAGGCGTAAGGGTCGCGACGGTTGCACCGTCGAGCGGATGGGGACCCGCAAGGATGCGGTGATCGTCCTTCGATGGCTTCGGCGCGCCTCTCAGCTGCAATTCCGTCGACCGCGAGCGCCCCTTGCGCAGATAGTCGAGCCGCACCGTCGCGCCGACCCCGACCGTCGTCAGCCGATAGAGCAGGCTCCTCGGATCGAGCACCTCGGTGCCGTCGATCGCCGTGATCACATCACCGGCCTGGAGTCCGGCGGCGGCAGCCGAGCTATCCTGATGCACGCGCTTCACATGCGCGCCGGCGATCCGTGCGAGGCCGAGCGACTTCGCGAGCTCGCTGGTCACCGGCTCCAGGCGCGCACCGAGCCAGGGGCGCTCGACGCGGCGGCCCGACATGGCGCTCTCGATGTAGACGCGCGCGAGGTTCGACGGGATCGCGAAGCCGATGCCGTGCGAGCCGCCGGAACGCGAATAGATCGACGTGTTGATGCCGACGAGCCGCCCGCTCATGTCGACGAGCGCTCCGCCCGAGTTGCCCGGATTGATGGCCGCGTCCGTCTGGATGAAGACCTGCGCCTCGGATTGCCCGACCTCCGTCCGGGCAATAGCCGACACGATCCCGTGCGTCACGGTCTGGCCGACGCCGAAGGGATTGCCGATCGCAAGCACGAGATCGCCGACCTCGATGCCGTCGCTGTCGGCAAGCTCCAGGAAGGCGAACGACGTCGCCCCGTTGTCGATCTTCAGGATGGCGATATCGGTCTTCTCGTCGGCGAGCAGCAACCGTGCCTCGAACTCGCGCCGGTCGGAGGTGACGATGCGGACCTCGCTCTTCGCTCCCTTGATGACGTGATAGTTCGTGACGAGAACCCCGTCGGGCGAGACGAGGACCCCTGACCCGAGCGAGTTCTGGACGCGCTCGCGCGGCATGCCGAAGCGCTCGGAGAAGAAGTGGCGAAAGATTGGATCGTCCATCGCCGGATGGCGCACCTCGACCCGAGCCGATACGAACACGTTGACGACGGCCGGCGCCGACTTGCGCACGATCGGCGCAAACGAGAGGAGTGCCGCCTCCCGGCTGGCCGGCGCGACCCTATT
>DAORNH010000008.1:24113-24506 GCA_035440865.1 Hyphomicrobiaceae bacterium
CGATGCCTCATCCTGCCCTCCCGATCAGACGCGGCAGCGGCGCTTCATCTCGCCCATCAGCTCGCGGCCGACCTCGCCCGCAAGGATGACGCCGCGTGAGACTTGGCCGGGCGCGAGGCCAGCCCCGCCCGGACCGCGAAGCTCGGCCGGCGCCCGGTCGGCCTCTCGCTTGGCGAGCGCCAACTCCTCGCAGGTGAGTTCACGCTTGCGCTGTTGCATGGCGAAGAGGCGAACACCGCTCGCGTGCGCGGCGGGCGTCGATGGCTCGCGCAGCCAGCGCTTGTCCTTGTCAGCCATCAGCGCCTTCAACGCGAGGGAGCGCTCATCCACGCAGCGCTTGCTGTCGTCGACACAGCTCGAGCCCGTCGGCAGCGGCGCCATGACCGGTTCGCT
>DAORNH010000008.1:24553-29085 GCA_035440865.1 Hyphomicrobiaceae bacterium
CAGCGCAGCCGTGCGCCGGCGCTCACCCGGCAGACTGTCTCTCGTCCCGCCCATTCCCTCACGCCTCTCTGCTCCCCGCATCCCGCACTTGCGAGCGAGGCGCTTGTGGTTGCACCATTGAGCCCATAGAAGCCAGCGATGGCGCCGGTATGGCATCGGCGGCTCCGCGGCATCGAGCGAGGAAGTTCCCATGGCACATGCAGTTCGCGTCCATAAGTACGGCGGTCCCGAAGCCCTGACCTACGACAGCGTCGAGGTCGGCGCCCCCGGGCAAGGCCAAGTCAAACTCAAGCAGTATGCCGTGGGCCTGAACTACATCGATGTCTACCTACGCACGGGCCTCTATCCACCCCGGCATGGAGGGCGCCGGCGAGGTGCTGGCCGTGGGTCCTGGCGTGACAGACCTCAAGGTCGGCGACCGCGTCGCCTACGCCGGTCCCCCGGGCGGCTATGCCTCCGAGCGTCTCATTCCGGCCGACCGGGTCGTGAAGATGCCGGCCAACATCGACTACAAAACCGCCGCCGCCATGATGCTGCAGGGCATGACGGTGCGCTACCTGCTGCGCAAGACCCACAAGGTCGGGCCAGGTACCACGCTCCTCTTCCACGCCGCGGCCGGCGGCGTCGGCCTCATCGCCTGCCAGTGGGCGAAGCACCTCGGCGCGACGCTCATCGGCACTGCCGGCTCGGAGGAAAAGTGCAAGCTCGCCAAGGCCGCGGGTGCTGCCCACGTGATCAACTACTCGAAAGACAACTTCGTCCAGAAGGTGAAGGAGATCACGGGCGGCAAGGGCTGCGATGTCGTCTACGATTCGATCGGCAAGGACACCTTCCCCGCGTCGCTCGACTGCCTGAAGCCGCTCGGCCTCTTCGTCACCTTCGGCAATGCCTCGGGCCCGATCGAAAACATGAGCCCGGGCATCCTCGGCGCCAAGGGCTCGCTGTTCATGACGCGCCCCTCGCTAATGACCTACACGTCGAGCCGCGCCGATCTCGTCGAGACGGCCAACGATCTCTTCGACGTCGTCGGCAAGGGCGCCGTCAAGATCAACGTCAACCACACCTATGCCCTGAAGGACGCAGCGCAGGCTCATCGCGACCTCGAAGGCCGCAAGACCACGGGCTCTGTGGTGCTGATCCCCTGAGGCCAACACCCGGGCCCAATATCCTAAGCCTTCCAAGACACCAAATGGACGGTTCTGGCTCTGCTCCCTTCCCCCTTGATGGGGGAAGGGATTGAGGTTGTGCGTGAGGGTCGAGGATCAGCCCGGTCGGATAGCTGCTCGTGACCTGCTCCCCGTCTTCCCTCCAATCAAAACATTATGCTGTTCTGCCTTTCTTCTCGAGGGCCCATTCTTATGTTCGGCCCCCTGCGGAGCCATTCTTCCGTCCCGGCCGCATTCTCGACACGCCGTCGCGCGCAGGGGTGGTCAAGGTCGGCCGGCACACCGACGGTGACGCTGGCTCGGTGCTTCCAGGCCGCCCTTGACGGCCCCGAGCACGACGGCAGGACTGACGCGTCCGGGCGAGGCTTGCTCTGACCAGGCGTGAGCGAACTCCTCGGGCGTCTGGTAGCCGAGGCTAGAATGCGGGCATACCTCGTTGTAGTCGATGCGCCAGGCCTCGATGATCCGGCGCGCCTCCCCGAGCGAACCGAACAGGTGCTCGTTGAGGCACTCGTCGCGGAGCTTGCCGTTGAAGCTCTCCATGATGCCGTTCTGCATCGGCTGACCCGGCTGGATGTAATGCCATTCGACCCCAGTCTCCGTCGTCCAATTCAGCATCGTATTGCAGGTCAGCTCGGTGCCATTGTCGGACACGATCATCGCCGGCTTGCCCCACATCGCCACCGGCCGGTCGAGCACGCGCACGATCCGCTTACCCCGGCAGCGACGTGTCAACCTCGACGCCGAGGCCGCGCCGCGTGAACTGGTCCTCGACGTTGAAGACGCGGAACTTGCGCCCCGTTTCGAGCGCATCCGACACGAAGTCGAGCACCCAGATCGCGTTGGGATGCAGCGCTTTCTCCAGCGGTGCCCGCGTGCCGATCGCCCGCTTCCTGCCATCGAGCTTACCGAGGATTTGCAGAGCTCTTGTCACTTGATCACTGCCCCGGAGGCCGTGGCGGTCGTATCGGCCGGTCGCGGCCGCAGCTCTAGTGCGCCTCGCGCCAGGAAGGACACCGCCCGGCGGGCCGTGTATCACTCTCGGAAGAGACGCATGGGTGAAGGTAAGGCAGATGAGCAGGATCGAGCGCATTCCGCATGGCAGCCACTGGGGTGCCTACTGGCTGCTCGAGGCGGGACGCATCGTCGGCGTAGAGCCGTTCGAGGGCGACCCCGATCCCTCGCCGATCATCAAGTCGGTCGCCGCCTGGGCCGACCCTCATCGCCGCGTCATGCAGCCGATGGCGCGCAAGTCCTGGCTTGCTGCACGACGCGCCGGGCGGCTCGCGACGGTCGATGAGCGCGCGCGGCGCGGCCGCGATACCTTTACACCGATCTCCTGGGATGAGGCGCTGAGCCTCACAGCGAACGAAATTCGCCGTGTGATTGCCGACCATGGCAACCGCTCGATCTTTGCCGGCTCCTACGGCTGGACGAGCAGCGGGCGCTTCCATCACGCCTCGACGCTGCTCCGCCGCACGCTCAATCTGGTCGGCGGCTTTACGGGACACGCCGATACGTACTCGATCGCGGCGGGGCCTGTGATCCTGCGCCACACGCTCGGCAACACGGATGCCTGCCAGGGCCGCGCCAACACCCTCGAGAATGTCGCGAAGAACGCCGAGACGCTGGTCGTGTTCGGGGCGATGGCGACGCGGACGGCCCAGAGCGAGGCTGGCGGCATCGCCAAGCACCGGCTCGCCGAAAATCTCCGGGCCATTGCCGAGCGCGGCGTCCGCGTGATCCTCGTCTCGCCGCAGCGCGACGATCTGCCGGACTGGCTCGGCGCCGAGTGGTGGCCGATCAAGCCGAACACGGATACCGCGCTGATGCTGGCCCTCGCGCAAGAGATCGTCGGGACGGGCCGGCACGATGCCGAATTCCTCGCGCGCCACTGCTCGGGGTCGGAACTCTATCTCGACTATCTGAGCGGCACCACGGACGGCACGCCGAAGACGGCCGAATGGGCAGCCGCCATCACCGGACTCGAGCCTGCGCAGATCCGTGCCCTTGCCGACACGCTTGTCCGCACGCGCAGCATGCTCTCGTTGAGCTGGAGTCTGCAGCGCGCGAGCCACGGCGAGCAGCCCTTCTGGTCGGCACTCGGCCTTGCCGCTGTCGCCGGCCAGATCGGCAAGCCAGGGGGCGGCGTCGCCTACGGCTACGGCTCGCTCGGTGGCGTCGGCGGACCTGTGACGCTTTCGAAGACGCCCGCCATGTCACAGCTCTCGAACGACCTCGACAGCTTCATCCCCGTCGCCCGCGTCACCGACATGCTGGAAAGTCCGGGCAAGGCCTATGACTACGAAGGGAAGACGCGGCACTATCCCGATATCCGCATGGTCTACTGGGCCGGCGGCAACCCCTATCATCACCACCAGGACCTCAATCGTCTCGAGCGCGCCTGGGCACTCCCCGAGACGATCGTCGTCCAGGATCCGATGTGGACGCCGACGGCGCTCCGGGCGGACATCGTGCTGCCGGCGACGACCTCGATCGAGCGGAACGACCTCGCGGGCAACCGCCGCTCGGACACGATCGTCGCCATGCGGAAGGCGATCGATCCCATCGGCGAGGCGCGCTCCGATTTCGACATCTTCTCAGGCCTTGCCGCGAAGCTCGGCGTTCGCGAGCGCTTCACGGAAGGCCGCGACGAGATGGCCTGGGTGCGCCACCTCTACGAGGCGACGCGGCAGGACGCCAAGGAGCGCTGCAACTTCGACATGCCGGACTTCGATACGTTCTGGGAGGCCGGCACAGCGGCGATCCCGACAATCACGGATCAGACGCATCTCGCCGCGTACCGCGCCGACCCAGAGAAGCATGTGCTTGCCACTGAAAGCGGACGCATCGTGCTCGGCAGCGCGCTGCTCACGGCGAAGAACTACGCGGACTGCCGCCCCCATCCCGCCTGGCTGCCGCCAGCCGAGTGGCTCGATCCGGCGGCGGAGAAGGCCGGTGCCTTCCACATGCTGACGCCGCAGCCCGACGGCCGCCTGCACAGCCAGCTCGTCCACGCGGGCCCGAGCCATGCCCGCATGCCCGACGGCCGCGAGCGGCTGCGCATCAATCCCGTGGATGCCAAGCGCCTCGATCTCAAGAAGGGCGACGTCGCACGCGTGTGGAACGGTCGCGGGGCCTGCCTTGCCGTCGCCGAGCCCTACGACGGCATTCGCCAGGGTGTCGTCGCCTTGCCGACCGGGGCGTGGCTGACGCCCGGCGGAGATGCAGGCGCGCCCGAGCTTGCCGGCAACCCGAACGTGCTGACGCCCGACATCCCGACCTCGAGCCTCGGCCAGGGCTGCGCGGCGCAAACCTGCCTCGTGCACGTCGAGCGCTGGCGCGGCAATGACAGCGTGGCCGCCG
>DAORNH010000008.1:29098-34595 GCA_035440865.1 Hyphomicrobiaceae bacterium
ACGACGAGGCGCTGACGCGGGCGGTCGCGGGTGAACGCGTTTAGGTGTGCCTTGTGGCGGCGGAGCGTTCGTTTTCTCAATTGATCAATGGACGCGCCTTAGCTTTCTACGGTCTAGGCTCTGATCTCGTTGGTCGGGATTATTGCCAAAGAGGCCACGAATGATTTGGCTGATGCGACAAGCGTCCATCGCGGCTGCAGTCCTCACAATCGCCACCCTCGGCATCGGGAAGTTGCCGGTTCGCGCAGATCCACGCTGCGACGAGCCATGTCAGCTCGACCGAGGCGAATGTATCGTTTGTGGAAATCGGCTGGTCTGCTACTCGGTCGATCGCTGCGAGCGATCATCAGTGACGTACTATCAGCTGCCGAAGAACTTCTTCGACAAGCCGGATTTCATCCAGAAGAAGCTCCTCGACAAGCTGATCCGCCGACACGTGCGAACCTTGCGCCAACCACTTTGACATGATTGGCTCAAGATGCCCTCAATCAACTGGTCCCTCTATCTCGGCCATTTCCAGACGGCGCTCCTCTATGGGCTAGTTCCGATTGCTGTGATGGTCGTGCTGCTACACGGCCTCCTTTGGGCCTCGACTTTCCGGCGGACCGACGAGCATCGCGCGATCCTGCAGTTCCACTGCCTGCCATTCACGGCGCTCGGCGTGCTCACCGGCATGTTCACAGGCGCCAGCCGGACAGCGGTAGTCGGTGTGATCGTGCCGCCGGTGCTCACCTTCATATCGGGGCTCGCCGCCTATGTTCTTGGCAAGGATGCGAAGCCCATCTGGCGCCGAATTGTGCCGCTCGCAATCGCCATGATGACGTTCGGCACGATGTTCGGCGCTGCCTTCGGTGCGTCCATGCGCCAAGCCAACGAGGAGCGTGATCGCCAGCTAGAGCGTGAGAAGCTTCGCTACGAGAAGGTTGAGCTTCCGTTCATGCAGAAGGCGGTCGAGAAAGGCGGTTCAACGCCGGCACCGGCCTCAGCCAATCCCGGCGCCGTGCCTAGCGTTTCCATCAAATAGGCGGCGGTCAACTATTTGCCGACACTGTTCGCCGATCTAACGCTCACCGTCGCCCGCCGGCAAGACGTCGGGCCTCGGGGCGCGACCGCAATCGCAGCATCGCGACGACACCGAGGAACGGGCCGATCGCCAGCGTCGCGAAGGCCCAGCGCCAGCTGAGCCATGAGACGGCGTAGGGCATCATGTGAATGGTGACGAGGGTGAGCAGGAATCCGCTCGCGGTCTGCAGCGTCAGCACGGAGCCGACGACAGCCGGCTCGGTCAGCTCGGCGACGGCGGTTGAGAACTGGGCAGAATCGGCGACGATGGCGACACCCCACACCATGAGCAACATCAGCAGTAGGACGAGCGGCCCGTCGAACAGGAGCCCAACGACGAGACAGCATGCGCCTGAGACGCCCATGGCAATCGAGGTGACGGCGGTACGGCCGATGCGATCCGCGAGCCAGCCGGCACCGAAGCAGCCGATCGCACCGATGCCGATCACGGCGAAGGTGGCGAGCGCCGCGCTGCGCTGTGGATTGGCCGGAGCCAAGCCCGCAGCGAAGCTCGCCGCCAGGAACGCGCCGATCCACGCCCACATAGCGTAGAGCTCCCACATATGGCCGAGGTAGCCGAGGATCGCGAGGCGCGTCGGTCGATCCGCAAGTGCCTGGCCGACGAGATCGCGGCGGAAGGCGCCGCCTTTCGAGAATCTCGGCCCGACCTCCGCGGCGAGAATGAGCCCTGCCCCGAGGGTCGCTGACAGCGAGGCTGCGATCATCATCGCCTGCCAGCTGTGAAACCCGAATGCGTTGAAGAGATGTGGGCTCGCCGAGCCGAGCGTCAGCGCGCCGACGAGCAGCCCGACCAGAAATCCCATGTCCTGGCGACCGGTCGCCCCCGCCCACGATGCGGCAAGCTTCATGCCGACGGGGTAGATGCCTGCGAGCGTCGCCCCGGTGATGAAGCGAAGCAGGATCACCATCGGCGAGCTCGGATCGAGCATCGCGACGAGGCCGTTGGCGATGGCCCCGACGAGCGCGCTCGCCGCGAAGAAGCGGCGCGGCTCGAGCCGGTCGGCAAGGCCGAGCATCGCGCTCGCGACGCTGCCGGCGCCGAAGCCGAGCTGGACCGCGCTCGTGAACAGCGACTGCTGGAGGGCAGAAATGGCGCCCGTCGCACGCAGCGATGGCACCACGGCCGTCGCCGAGAACCAGAGCGCGAGGGTGAGCACCTCGGCGACCGCGATGATGGCGATAGCGCGCGACCGTCCCGTGCTTTTCATCACGCCGCGGGAGCGAACGGCTGAACCTTCATGCCAGCGCCCTCCAGTACGTCGCGCACGCGGCGCGCCTGCGCCACCGCCGACGGCTTGTCGCCATGCACGCAGATCGTCTCGATGCGAGCCTTGATGCGTTTGCCGCTGCGAGCGACGATCACCTGGTCACGCGCCATCTGCAGCGCACGCTCAGCGGCGATGACCGGGTCGTCGATCACGGAGCCGGCAATCTTGCGCGGCGTGAGCTGGCCGTCGTCCTCGTAGGTGCGGTCGGCGAAGGCTTCCATGACGGCCTTCAGGCCGAGCTTCTCGGCGATGCGTTCCGTTGGCAGGCCCGGCATCGCCACGTAGACGAGGCTCCGGTCGACGCCCTTGATGGCGCGGCCGACCGCCTCGGCGAACTCAGGTTCGGCGTTGGTAAGATTGCCGAGCGCGCCGTGTGCCTTCACGAACGTCACCTTGTGACCGGCGAGAGAGGCCATGCCCTGCATGGCGCCGATCTGGTAGGCGACCATGCGCTCGATCTCGGCCATGCTGTCGCCGCGGATCACGCGACGGCCGAAGCCCCACAGATCGTTGAAGCTCGGGTGCGCGCCGAGCGCGATGCCCTTCGCCTTCGCCTTCTCGGCGATGCGGAACATGATGTTCGGGTCGCCTGCATGCCAGCCGCAGGCGACGTTGGCGGACGAGATGATCTCGAGCATCGCGTCGTCGTCGCCCATCTGCCAGGGACCGAAGCCCTCGCCCATGTCCGCATTGAGGTCGATACGCATGCTCGTCTCCACCGTTCGCTGCCGGGCGCAGCGGCCCGCGTGTCTCAATGGGATGATGCAGCGCGGGGAGGCCTGAGACAAGTGCCGCCAAGGCTCAGCGCTCGCTGCGACGGCTCACGTAGCCGTTCTCGATGTCGCTCGCGATCGCGACCGGATCGCGCTCGCCGGGCGGGCCGTAGCCGCCGCCACCGGCAGTGACGAGGCTGAACACGTCACCCTTGCCGATCCGCATGCCTGCAAGCTTCGAGGGGAGTTGCTCCGTCCGCCCGTCGGCACGCGTCAACGTAGCGAAGCCGGCAGCGCCGGGTGCGCCGCCCTCGATGCCATAGGGCCGCGTCTTGAAGCGATCGAGGTTGAGCGAGAGCGTGCCTGCGGGGGCATCGATGCGGAACGAGCGCTCGAGGCCGCAGCCGCCGCGATGCCGGCCGGGCCCACCCGAATCCGGCGCGAGGCTGTAGCGCTGGAAGGTGATCGGATAGGTGTTCTCGAGCATCTCGACGGGCGCGTTGGCGATGTTGTGGAGGCCGCACGAGAAGCCGTTGGCGCCGTCGCCCTCCGGGTGTCCGCCCCAGCCGCCACAGGTGAGGTCGAAGTAGACCTGGCGGCGTCCATCGGCATGGAAGAGATTGGTCGCGAAGGCGTAGCTGACGCCGTAGTAGGCGGCGGGCACCTTGCCCGGCACCGCGCGCGAGAAGGCGCCCATGACGGTATTGCAGACGCGATGGCCGACAGCCATGCGGTTGGCGACGGGGGCGGGTGAGCGCGCGTTCACGCAGCTTCCCTCGGGCGCGACGATGGTCACCGGCTCATAGACGCCCGCGTTCGCCGGAATGTCGCTGCCGATCGACATGAGGAGCCCGCAGAAGGCCCCCGAAGCAGACATGTTGCGCGTGCAGTTGACGGGCCCCTGCGCTTGCGGGCTCGAGCCCGTCATGTCGATCGTGAGCGCGTCACCCTTGATGCGCAGCGCGACGGCGATCCTCAGGCGCGTCTCGCGGTCGATGCCGTCGTCGTCGACGAAATCCTCAAACGAATACGTGCCGTCGGGAATGGCGGCGATCGCACGCCGCATCGCCATCTCTGACTGCCGGCGAATGCCGCGACACGCGTCCTGCAGCCGGTCCGCGCCGTAGCGCTTGGCAATTCGATGCAGGCCCTTCACGCCGATGTCGAGGGCTGCTAGCTGCGAGGCGAAATCGCCGCCGACATTGGCGGGCTCGCGCGAATTGCGCAAGAGGAGTGCGATCACCTCGGTGTTGCGCCGCCCCGCGTTGTCGAGCCGCATCGGCGGGATACGGAAGCCCTCCTGGTAGATTTCGGTCGCGGCTGCGTAGTAGCTCCCTGGCGCGCCACCGCCGACATCGAGATGGTGGACGAGCACGCCGGCGATGCCGACGAGACGTCCATCGACGAAGGCCGGCTTGAACGTCAGGATGTCGTTCAAATGCTGGCCGCCGGCGTAGGGGTCGTTGGTGATGATGATGTCGCCCTCGCGCCAATCCTTGAGCGGGATGTGCCGCGCGAGGATGTCGTCGAGGCAGCTCGACATGGAGTTCAAGTGTACGGGAATGCAGGTCGCCTGCGCGACGCTCTTGCCGTCGGCATCGAACATGCACGTCGAATAGTCGAGGAGATCGCGCACCACGCTCGACCGCGACGTGCGCCAGATTGTGACGCCCATCTCCTCGGCCGCCGCGACGAGCGCGTTGCGAATGACCTCGAGGCTCACGGCATCGAGCGGCTTCATGTGCGGTCTCCGCTGTCCTTGGTGGCGACGAGATCGCCGGTCGGCGCGACGACGAGCGACCAGCCGGGCGGCACGAGGTGCGTCGCGTGCTCCTCCTCGACAATCAGCGGTCCGGCATTGCGTGAGTCTGAGGCGAGGCGCGCACGGTCGAGCACAGGGCAATCGTGCCAGCCTTCGCCGACGAGCACGCGCCGTCGCCCTTTCGCGGGATCGCCCTTCGCAATCGGGGGCGTGTGCTCGATCGGCTTGGCGAGGCGCCCGGTCGCCGCGATCCGGACCGTGACGATGTCCGGGATCACATGTGGCTCGGCGTGCGCGTATTGTGCCAGGTGCCGCTCGTGGAAGCGCGCCACGGCCTCGGCGAGCCTTGCAGGTGTCTCGAGTGGGACCTGGATTTCGTAGGCCTGGCCCGGATAGCGCATGTCGAGGAAGACAGGGAGCTGCTGCGCCTCCGCCGCGACGCCGTCACGGGTGAGCATTTGGCGCCCGGCGGCGTCGAGCTCGGCGACGATCGCTGAGAGCTGCGGCAGCGATCCGGCATCAGCCTTCATGAGGCGCGCGCGAGCGAGCGCGTGCACGATGTCGGAATAGAGCATGCCCCAGGCGCTGAGCGTGCCCGGATCGCGGGGGAAGACCACGCGGGTGATGCCGATCTCGTCCGCCGTCTCGCAGGCATGGAGCCCGCTCGCGCC
>DAORNH010000008.1:34653-38838 GCA_035440865.1 Hyphomicrobiaceae bacterium
CGCCCGCCATGCGCGAGGTGGCGACGCGGGCGATGCCGAGGGCCGCATCGTCGAGGCTGAGCGAGAGCGGGGTTGCGACCTTGGTGCGCACCGCAGCCGTCGCGCCCTCCGCATCGAGCGACATGGCGCCACCGAGGAAATAGCCGGGGTCGATCCGGCCCATGACGACGTTGGCGTCGGTGACCGTCGGCTCGGTGCCCCCGCGGCGGTATGAGACGGGCCCGGGCTTGGCGCCGGCGCTCTCGGGACCGACGCGCATGCGCCCGCCTGCCTCCGCGCGGGCGATCGAGCCGCCGCCCGAGCCGATGGTGCGGATCTCGATCATGGGGAGGCGCACCGGCAGGCCGTCGACGACGCCTTCCGTGACGAGGCGGATCGCACCCTCGTTGACGATCGAGACGTCATAGCTCGTCCCGCCCATGTCGACGGCGACCATGTTCGGCATGGCGAGACGCCGCGCGATGGTCTCTCCGGCGAGCGCCCCGCCGCTCGGGCCGGAGAGCAGGAGGCGCGCGGGCTGCACCGCCGCGGTCTCGGGCGTCGTCACACCGCCGTTCGACTGCACGAGGTAGACGGGCGCCTTGAAGCCCGCAGCCGCGAGCCTCGTGCGCAGCTTCTCGAGATAGCCGCGCACGACCGGCATCAGCAGCGCGTTGAGGACTGTCGTCGAGGCGCGCTCGAACTCGCGGATCTCGGGGCTCACCTCGTGCGAGAGCGACACGTCGAGTCCAGGTGCCAAGCGCGCAAGCAGCTCGCCGACCCGCCTTTCGTGCGCCGGATTGGCGTAGGCGTGGAGGAGCGCCACAGCGACTGCGCGCACACCTGAGGCCTTCAAGCGCTCGGCAATTGCCGCCACATCCGCCTCATCGAGCGGCGTCTCGACCCCGCCCGTGGCACGCATGCGCTCTCTTACGGTGAGTCGCAAGGCGCGCGGAATCAGGATCGCGCGCGGCTCGGCCTTCGAGGCATAGACGTCGCGGCGGAAGTGGCGGCCGATCTCGAGGACATCCTCGAAACCGTGTGTCGTGATGAGCGCGCCTTTCGGCAGGCGCCGCTGCAACACGGCGTTGGTCGCGATCGTGGTGCCGTGCATCAGCGCGGAGACGTCGGCGAGCGAGAAGCCGATGCGCTCGCTGGCAAGCTTGAGGCCGGCGATCAAGCCTTCGGAGGGGTCATCTGGCGTGGTCGGCGTCTTGGCGGCATGGGTTTGCCCGGTCGCCTCTTCGAGGACCTGGAGATCAGTGAACGTACCGCCGATATCGACGGCGACGCGGAAGGAGCGGCGCTTTGCTTTGGGCTTCATCGGGGTTCCGGCGGACACAGGCCATCAAGGGACGGCGGCGACAGTGGAGTGCGGCGCCGCTGCGAGCAACGGCGAAGTTGCCGCGAGACCGTGCATTGCCGCAGGCATGCCATGCCAGAGACCGACAACTCCGCCCTTCCCGAGCAGCATCGGCTTCGCCTACGTTTGCACACCCCGGGCCAGATCAAGCGAGCAGATCATGCCGAAAGCAGCGACATCCCCCGCCGAGCAGCGCGTCCTCGACTGGCTCGCCCGCCACGAGCGCGAGATGATCGGCCTCATCGAGGAGGTCGTGAACATCGACAGCGGCAGCTACGACAAGGCGGGTGTCGACAGGGTCGGCGAGCGCTTCATCCGCTTCTTCGAGGGGCGCGGCATGATTGCCCGGCGCGAGGCACACGCCTCGTTTGGCGACGCCATTCACGTCCGCCTCGACGACACGCCGACCAACGAGCGGCCCGTCGTGCTGATGGGCCATCGCGACACCGTGTTCCCGAAAGGCGAGGCGGGTCGTCGCCCATTCCGCATCGAGGGCGGGCGCGCCTATGGCCCTGGCGTCTCGGATATGAAAGCCGGGCTCGTCATGAACGCCTTCGTATTGGCGGCCTTCAAGGAGCTCGGCGGCGCGCCGGCCCCGCTCGCCGGCCTCATCACCAGCGACGAGGAGATCGCCTCGCCCTCCTCGCGGCCCGTGATCGAGCGCGTCGCGCGCGAAGCTCGTTGCGTCTTCAATTCCGAGCCCGGCCGGCCGACGGGCGCGGTCGTGACCGGTAGAAAAGGCGGCGTCTTCATGCGGATGGTGATCGAGGGGCGCGCGGCGCATTCCGGCGGCAACTTCGAGTACGGCATCAGCGCGATCGGCGAGCTCGCGCACAAGATCGTCGCGATCCATGCGCTGACTGACCTGAAGCGCGGCGTCACCTTGAACGTGGGCCTCGTCAAGGGCGGCCAGTCGGTGAATACGACGGCACCTGAGGCCGAGGCGCAGATCGATTTCCGCTACGTGACGCCGAAGGACCGCGCCGAGATCCTCGCCCGCCTCGAGGCGATCGTCGCCGCGAGCACTGTCCCCGGGACCAAGGCGACACTCACGATCAGCGGCGAATTCCTGCCGCTCAATGCGACGCCCTCCTCGGAGGAGCTTTTCGGCGGCTACAAGGCAGCCTCCGCCGATCTCGGGCTGACGGTCGCAGGCGAGTTCACAGGGGGCTGCGCGGATTCAGGCTACACGGCCGGCGTCGGCTGCCCGACGCTCTGCGCCGTCGGCCCCGTCGGCGGCAAGGCGCACACGGCGGAAGAGTACCTCGAGGTCGCCTCGATCGTGCCCCGCGCCCAGGCCCTCGCCCTTGCGATCCTGCGCCTGTCGCCCGACAAGCGCTGAGAGGGAAATCCGATCAGGCATGATCCATGAACGATGCGACGAGCGTTGCCGCCGAGGACCAGTACGTCACGCACGCCGAGTTGGCCCCGGAAGAAGGCCAGCCCAACGCGCTCGACAACCATCGTCTGCACGAGCTGATCCTGCGCCTGCAGAGCGAGAACAGGCACCTCGCGGCGATCACCGTCCGCGGTTGGTCGATCACCAATCCCATCGAGCTCGGGCTCCACGGGACGCGCGGTCTGCCGCTGCCGCGACTGTCGTTCGTCTCGTGCAGCAATCTCAAACTTTCGGCACGCTTTGCGAGGTTGAACGCCCTCAGCCTCAACGCCTGCGCGATCGAGCAACTGGATCTCACGGATGCGGTTATCGATGGGCCGCTCGACCTCGAACACAGCACCATCACAGGCGAGCACGATACGACGCTCGCTCTGACGGGGATCAAGGCCCAATCGATCTTGATCACCCGGCTCAGTCGGAGCGACGAGAATTTCTACCTCTCGATCGATCTTGGCGCAGCACGGATCGAGCGCGGCCTCGTCATCGACGCCGTCCGGCTCAAAGGACCGCTGATGCTCGATCGCACGTCTTTGGGCGCGGACGCGACGATCACGGGCAGCCGTTTCGAGCGTCGCATGGGAGCGGCGGTCTCCGCGCGCGCGCTCGTGACTGGCGGCCCCCTCTCGTTCTCCAGCTGCCAAGCCGACGGCGCCGTCAATCTCGCCGATGCCCGGATCGGCGGGGACCTCAGCTTCGATCACGTCGAGATCCGCTCGACGCCGAGTGAATCGGTGCTGCTCGCCGATACCACGGTGCAAGGCACTGTCCGGGTGGCGAACTCGACCTGCACCGGCACGATACAGCTGAGAATGTGCGCGATCTCGGGCTCGGTCGCCGTCGAGCACACGACCTGCAACCCGCTGCTCGGCGCCGCGATCAGCATACTCGGCGGCAAGATCGGCGCAGAAATCACCTTGGTCGGATTGAAGCTGTCGGCGCAGCTCGAGGTCCGCTCGGTCGGTATCGGCCTCAACATGGTGCTCGACGACGTTGCAATTACCGGCGACGAGAGATTTCCGATCAATCTTCTGCTCAATCGGATCGGTGGCGGTCTCGACATCATCAAGCTCCGCTACGCCGGCTATGGCACACTGCGCGCCTGCTCGATCGGGGCGAGCCTCTATTTGGAGGAGATCACGCTCAACCCGCGGCGCATCGAGGATCAGCGCTCGCTCTACGATTGCAACCTGCTCGCCACGGAGAACGTGGTCGGCGGCAAGCTGACACTCGGCACGATCGCAAGCGAGGGCGAGGACGCGCGCGGCCTCGTCGATCTGCGCAACACGCGCTGTGCGTCGTTCGGCTTCCTGGGCCACGCCGATTCCGAGAACATTCACATCAATCTGAACGGGCTCGACTACGGCAAGATAGATCAGCTAAATCTCGCGAGCGCGAAGTTCCTGCGGGCGATGGTCGACCGCAACGAGCGGCGCCGGTACGAGTT
>DAORNH010000008.1:38925-40852 GCA_035440865.1 Hyphomicrobiaceae bacterium
CCCGCCGCAGCCTCAGGCCTACATGCATCTCGCCCGCGTGCTGACCAACGAAGGCCTCGACGAGGACGCCGAGAAGGTGATGGTTTCCATGCGCCGCTCGACCCGGTTCGCGGGCGCGATGCGTAAGCCGCTGACCTACCTCATCTCCGGCCTTTTCGATGTCTGCTTCGGCTATGGCTACAGCCGCTGGAAGGCACTCATAACCCTTACGCTCTGGATTTGCCTCGGCTGGTGGGGTGTCACGCAGGCGCTGGCGCAGGGCGTCATGGTGGTCGACGTTCAGGCCGTGACGACGGGCGGCGGCCCGCTCGCGCGCTGGGCGACCGTGTCGAGCCCTCCCGAGCCGCCGTGCAAGGGTCAGATCGAGCCGCTCTTCTATGCCATTGACCTCACCATCCCGGTCCTCGACCTCGGTCAGGTGCGCAAATGCACGATCCGTCTCGACGAGGCCGAGGACCATCTCTCCGTCTGGCAGAAATCGACGACGCGCTGGTGGATGCTGCGCTACGTCTACGAGCTGCTCGGCGGGCTCATCGTCTCGCTCACCGCGCTCACCTTCACGGGCACCCTGAAAACCAAGCTCTGACAGTTCCTCACTCGTCGCCGGGCCGGCTTTGACGCATCGACTTCACCGTGCTGCGGCGCGCTTTGCCTTCGAGGCGGCGCTCCTTCGAGGCTTTGGTGGGACGCGTCTTGACGCGCGGCTTCGGCGGCGTCGCGGCGACCTCGATCAGCTCGCGTAGCCGCTCTCGGGCATCCGAGCGGTTCATCTCCTGCGTGCGATGCCGGTCGGCGCGGATGACGAGCACGCCGTCCTTGGTGAGACGGCGCCCGGCAAGCCGCTCGAGCCGAACGCGTACGGGCTCCGGCAGGCTCCGGGAGGCGCGCACGTCGAATCTGAGCTCGACGGCGGACGCCACCTTGTTGACGTTCTGCCCGCCGGGTCCCGAGGCGCGCATGTACTGCTCGGAGAGCTCGCTCTCGTCGATCGATAGTGTGGCGGTGATTCTCATCGGTTCACCTTAACTTCCGCGACGACCTTAATCGAGCCGACAAAACAGCCATTACCGTTTTGCCACGGACAGGGTTGCGGACGAGGAACAAGCTACTGTAAGCATTTGGCAAATGGCCTGACGGAATTTGCCGCATTCGGTGCTGCGATGCCAATCGAGGTCTGCAGAATGCTGCAGCGTCGCCTTGGCGCTTTCGCGAGTTCGGCCTGTGGTGTAGTCATTGATGATGTTGCTGCGACCAAGACACGAAATCGCGCGGGCCAGATCCGCGGGCGCGGCAAAGGGAGGAGTTGAGAGTGCAAGACCGTACGCCCGCAAGCCAGGCTGTGGCACAGCCTTCGGCGGCAGCGCTTGCCGTTGCACATGACGACGGCCCCACGACGAGGGCGACAGCGCGTGACGCAGCTGCAAGTCCTGCGGCCGTGCCGCGTCACGGCGCACCGGTCCTGTCGATCAAGGACTTGCACGTTCACTTCGTGACGACCCATGGCACTGTTCGCGCCGTCGAGGGCGTCAGCTACGACGTTCACGCCGGCGAGATGGTGGCGATTGTCGGGGAGTCCGGCTCCGGCAAGTCGGTCTCGGCGTTGACCGTGATGCGGCTGCTGCCGCCAAACACGGCACGCATCATGAATGGATCGATCTCGTTCGAGGGCCGCGAACTCCTGAAGCTCAGCGACGAGGAGATGCGCCAGATTCGTGGCCGCTCCGTTTCGATGATATTCCAGGAGCCGATGACCTCGCTGAACCCGGTGCTCACGATCGGGCTGCAGATCAAGGAGCCGCTGCTTATCCACCTTGGCATGAGCGAGGAGCAGGCAACGACTCGGGCGATCGAGCTTCTGACCCTCGTCGGCATCACCGATCCCTCGAGCCGGCTCGCCCAATATCCCCATCAGCTTTCGGGCGGCATG
>DAORNH010000009.1:0-6821 GCA_035440865.1 Hyphomicrobiaceae bacterium
AAGGAGGAAGGGCTGCCGAAACTGATCAGCGGCGCGTGGACCGGTACGATGAACCTCACGGAGCCGCAGGCGGGATCGGCGACGATGGCCGCATCGGGGATCTCCGGCATGGTGATGGCGGCCATCAGTTCGACGACCGGCTCGGGCGTGAAGAACTGGCCGGCATAGGCATTCGCCACGGCCTGCTCCTCGTAGACGCGGCCGAGGTAGTCGGCGGGCTCGGCCTGCATCGCGGCCATCCAAGTGCCGAGCGCGCGGGCGAAGTGGTCGGCCGGATGGTCTGTCGTGCCCATCGGCGCGGTGCGCGGGCCGTAGCGTCGCACGATGGCCATATAGGCGTCGTCATCGCGGAGGAACGCATTGACGGCGAGCGCCAGCCAATCCTCGAACGTGCGGAAGAAGTGCTGGTGCGTGATGCGCTGGAGATGGGCGGCGATCGCGGCCGGTGCCTTGGAGGGCGTGAGCGGGGCCTTGCTCACGCGTCGCGGCCCTCGTCGGGGACGAGCCGGTCGAACAAGTCACCCTGGCGCCAGAGGAACTCCGCCAGCTGATAGTCCCGGCTCCGGGCCTCGCGGTCCATCCAGGTGGTGAAGAACGTGGTCGGACCTCCGGCGCCCGTGAGTGCCGCTGTGGAGAGGAAATGCGCGAGGAACCCCGTGGTGGTGATCGGCACGGGCGTATCGCGGGCGGCGATGACGTGGAGCTCGAGCAGAGTGTCGTGGTCGCCGAGGTCGCAGGGCTTCTCGACGACTTTGCAGCGCAAGTGCCGCCAGGTGAACCAATGCGTGCGGACCGGTCGCGAGCTCATCGCATGGGGCCGCTGTCGTGTTGGCGCGGGTTTCGGAAAGCCTCTGAGGCGCCCACACGCGCGATGATGGCGTCGTGGCCGAGGTCGGCGCGACCGACGAGGCGGAAATGGCGATCGGCGATGCGAACGTAGATCGCAGAGATCGGCCCCGCTGTCGGTTCGATCGCCTTGAAACTCTCGCCGGCCGCCGTGTTGCGCCAGTCATGGGGCGGCAGAGCGTTGAGCATCTCGTGGAACAGGCCTTCGGCGATCTCGACGGGCTCGTCATGGACGGTGTCGATGATCCGGCACTGGATGGAAGCGAAGGCAGTCGGGGTCGCAGGGGTGGTGGGCACGGCCGCAGCCTGCGGGACCGTGCGTGCACGGTCAATACACGCTGCCCATCGCGGCGGCAGCGTCGTGCGGGGATCGGACGGGGCGGAACCGCGCACCGGAGGCCCGGCCGGACGGCGGCCCCTTGCCATTTCTTCGGAGCCATCCGTCGCGGACCCGCATCCCCCGGGGCGCCTCAGCGCGCGGGTCCGCGAGGGATGGCGGAGAGTGGCATTGGCCCTGCCATTTCTTGGGTGAATCCCGAGCGACCTTGCCGGGTGCACCGCAGCGGCGGGCGTGCCAGGGCGACGTTGACGTCAACGTCCTGGGGTCCCCCGACATTCCGGCTCTCACGCCCCGCACGCACACGAGTGCTCACCGGGCGGGCAACCGGCTTGATGCACCATGGGTGACGGCGCGAGACTTCCCCCATGCCGCGCTTTCAACGCAACACCGACGACCTCGGCGTCACCGAGGAGCACTACCGGATGTTCCGGAGCCTGGTGCCCGACATCATCGGCGACATGGACCAGAAGCGCGCGGCGGCCATCGAAGCCGCGAAAATCTATGAGCGGGCCTTGAAGCGCGGCAGCCGGGCCGCTGCCGAGCAGGCGGCGCGGGACTGGCTCGCCGAGCTGCAGGAGCAGGTGGGCGCCCAGCACGGCATGGGGCGATAGCTGCGTCAAACCCAGACGACAACGACCGCCGCAGCGGTCGTCAGATCAGAGCAACCGATCAGCGACTGTCGCGGGCGTCGGCCTTGCGGCGCGCCGGAGCTTTTTCGGCGGCCTTGGCGGGCTGCGGATAGCTCGTCTCGCCGCGCAGGATCGGGCGGCCGTAGCGGTCCTGGCCGGCCCAGATGCCGACCTGGAACACGGGCGAGCCGTCGCCGGGGTTCACGCGGGCCCAGAAGTCGGGGCGCTTGGCGCGGGTCGCAGCCTCGTCCTTGCTGTCGGTGTCGACGGGCTCCTTCGACTTGTTGGCGAAGGCGACCATCTGGAAGGGGCGCAAGGTCAGCCCGGGGCCGGCGTCGGCCATGTCGGTGGCGTCGTGAACGGGCCTGTCGGTGAGGCTCTCGAGCTGGGCCATGACGTTGTCGGTGATGGGGGTCGGCGTGATGCGGCCGGAGAAGTAGAGTTTGCCGTGCCTGTCGCGGCCGGCCCACAGCGCCACGGGGAACTCGTGCTCACGGCCCGGGATGCCGATGCGGCCCGTGAAGTCGGGCGTGTTGGTGCCCGGCTGCTTGGCGCGGTTCTGTCCGACGATGAAGTTGCCGGTCTCTGATGGGTTCATGGGTCCTCCTCGGTTGTTGGTGACGGGAGGCAGCGTGCGGCAGCGTGGATGCGAAAGCAATACGGGGTGCCCGCGCAAACGGCAGCGACGTATGCGCGGTGCTCAGTTGCGAGGCGGGTGCGAGGTGGTATGGTCGGGGGTGTCGGCTATGTGGGGTGCAGCGACGTTGGGCGAGGAGAGGCTGCGGGGGCGTGATTGACCCTGAGCTGCCCTCGTGCAGGTGCGCAACACTCTCGTGGCACTACGCCGAGGCTGCGGATCATCGGGGGCAGAATGCTCGCCACTCCCAGTGGATCCTACCGTCCGGGAGCCTCAAATTTCTCTGCTGGAAGACTGGTGGAACTTGAATGCAGCAGTGCGATCGTCCATCCGGCAACCTCATGCAATGCCGCTGTGGCGGCGGAGGGGTGTGATACACCTTCGCCGGCACATTGGTGGTTCGCGGTGACCGTTCATCCATAACCGCCTTCACGACGAAGGGCACCAAAGCCGCAGCGGCAGCACATGCGATCTTGGCAAGGCAGGATTCATTGCAGGACATCGAGGTCTCCGTGCTCAATGCCGGGTGAAGTAGCGACCAAGGGCTTTGCCGCCCTTGATGAGGGTCTTCACGCGCTCGTCCTCGGTCATGACGAGGATCAATTTGGCCAGCCCATCGGCCTGAGATGCGGAGATAACGCCGGCCCGCCTCAACTCCATGCAGCGCCGGCGCGAGATACTCCAGGCGTAGTCGCCGGAACCCACATAGACGTCGCGATCAAAGTGCTCGAGCAGGAGATCGACGAGCAAGTCGCCCTTGCAACGCTCGTTCTTCCGCTGCCAGCCGTGGTCCGTATAAGCGAGATGGGGCATAGTACGCGCTCCTAATTCAACAGCTAACGTCAGCGGAGGACGCTAGTTGGTCGATAGAAGAAGCACCACGAATGCGGCTACCAGCCGTGACGCGATATTTCCATTGCTGTATCAGCCACTTGATCGCGTCGATCGTGTCTGAAGGCATGTGCTGGCAGGATGACATGGGGGAGTGGCAGTTTCTGGTAGTCAACCTGGTTGTGCTGAGCTGTACCATCAGCTTGTCTGGGCGCTGCATCCACGGAGCCGTGCAATGGGCGATGCCATGTTCACAAACGTGCCCAAAACAAAGATCCACTATCTATTGGAGAATCCGTTACCCCAGGCGATCGCTGGTCATGGGGGTAAGGTCCAGACGTTCGCAAATCTGGTCGCCATCGATCGTAGTGTCCTCAGGTACCGCTTAAAAAACAACGACGAGCGCCTGTATGGCTCAGAGGAGTTGGAGAGAATTGCACGCGCCCACAAATTTCCTCCAGATTGGCCCGAATGGACTGATCATCGCAGGTCGATAAGGTCCTTCGTCAAGCGCTATGAGCGCGAATGCGGTCCGAGCCCCTGGGCACACAACCGCGACTGGGTTCAACTGGAGCTTGAGGTTAGGCAAGGTGCGAGAGACACCGTGTTATTTCATCTCAACTGTTCGACTGAAATTATTCCGACTGACGGGAACGAAGAGTTTTCGTTTGCAGTTACTGTCAAGCGAGGAATGGTCGACTACGACCTTGGCGTGGCGTGGACGGATCGAGAATGGACCGACCTGAATCTCGGCGCCGCAACAATCGAGAGAAAGACCACCAGTGTCAATCGACCACGCTGGCAGATAAATACGACCGAGCGAAAAATCGGCATGATTTCGACGCCCGACGGTTTCTGTCCGCTATCAACAGTCACAGACACGAAGGTAACCGCGACGTTTACTGTAGAGGTTAAGGACCTTTTGGTCACGCCTGTACTGAGCGGCGAGCGATCGTCCGCAGAAAAACTAACGAATGCAAAGAAGAAATTCATTGCTCGGCTCGCAGCAGAAGACCTCCTTGACGACAATGAGGTAGTAACACTCTGCGTGGATCGCCGTGACATTAAGGCTCGATCGACTTCGAGGAGTGGGGCGTGAAGGTGCCGCAGAAATTCGATCCGTCCATCATGCGGCGCATGACGGCGGTTGCCGAGTGCCAAGCCGATAGTTTCGAGGCTCTCGTACGAGCATCGCAGCTCGATCCACAGCGGCATTTCCGCCGTGCGGATTGGCATCTTCTTGACTTTACTGGGTGCGATCTGCGTGACTTCGACTTTTCCCATGCACGCTTGACAGCGTGCCGCTTCAATGGAGCCCGCATAGCCGCAGGCGACGGCAAGTCAGCTGCGAAATTCGAGCGGGCGGAGTTCGACAACGGTATCGTGGGTGTCGATCTGAAGAGAGAGGACCACCCGCTGCGCGCCGCGGTTGACTGGGCGCAATTTGCGTCAGACTACCGCTCTCCTCGCCACCTTCCGATGATGAATATCGTCACGCTCGGCCACCTGGATCACGGCAAGGCGACGCTCGGCGCTGCGCTAACGAGGGTGACGGCTGACAAAGGTTGGACTCGCCGCGCTGTCAGCTACGACGAACTCTTGCGCGCCTCCGAGTCGCAAGGGCGGCGCGACGACACGAAGATCCTCAACATCGGCGGCGCAATCGCTGAGTTCTGCTCTCTGCGATACCGCTATAGCAATGGTATCGCACCTGGTCACGCCGACTACATGAAAAGCGCTTTGCGACTCGCGGCAGGCGCTGACGGCGCCATCCTAGTAGTGTCGACCGTCGATGGGCCCATGCCGATGACGCGTGAACATATTATTGTTGCTCGGCAGATGGACATCCCCAAGATCGTCGTGTTCCTCAACAAGTGCGATATCGTCGATGATGTTGAGCTGCTTGATCTGGTCGAGATGGAAATCCGCGAGTTGTTGAGAATACAAAATTTTCCGGGTGATGATGTCCCTTGCATTCGTGGTGCGGCAGTACAAGCGCTTAATGGCGAACTTGGGCCGTTGGCTGACGAAGCTCTACTGAAATTGATTGGCGCTATGGATGAATATTTCTCACCGCGCCCGAGGAAAATTTCTGATCCCGCTCGTCTCTGGATTGGTGACGTTTATATAAAACCCGGTGTCGGCTGCATCGTTACGGGAGTGATTGATGCCGGCACTATTGGGTGTGGAGACAGGATGGAACTACTTGGGTACGGAAAGTCGGCATTCGTGGTCGTCGAGAGTATCCGAATATGGGATGATGCAGTCGAAGCGGCGCAGGCTGGCCAATTCGCTGGCATCCGGATCCGGGTACTCGACGAACCAATTTGTCCGCAGCAAGCTGCACCAGAGCCTGCGGCGCAGAAACCCGGGCCGCCGCCCATCATGCTGCCGCCACTGGCGATGCCAGCCCCGGACTTTGCGGCGCCTATCGCGCCAGCGTCAACCCAGGCCTTTGATCTGGATCTGTGCAAGCCTCGCCGCGGGATGATGCTCGCGCAGCAAGGTAGCGTTCCACTCGTGATGCGGGTGAAGGCCGAGCTTTACGTGCTCACGAAAGATGAAGGGGGACGGCACACGCCGTTCTTCAAACATTATAAGCCGCAAGTGTTCTACGGGACCATGCGTGCCACCGGAACCATTATCTGGTTGGACCGGGAAATGGCGATGCCAGGAGATAACGTAAGCGTCGAGATGTCATTTGAGTATGGCGTTCCGCTGGTTGTCGGTGAAAGGTTTACGCTCCGCGAAGGTGGGCGCACAATTGGGTCCGGCATCGTGAAAGAGGCGACGTGATGGTTTGCATTCTCGGCGGGTCGTTGTCCTAAAGCCGCGGTTGCCGCAGCGCAGCAGAAAACTGCGCGTTCCTTCTTCACTATCGGCACATACAAAGCTCAGGCTGCCGGATTACGACAGAGCTGCGACGTGTCGTGCCATGTGCCTTGAAGAGCACCTGGAATCTGATCGTCCTTGGGCGACGTAGTCAGCTCGTGGCCCACAGCGCAAGTCTGTGGTCTATCGTGAACTTTCCGGTTTCTGGGGTATCGCGACGGCCAGCTCATCGGTCACGATAGTCGGTGCGGCTCTGTTTGTCACCGGGTCGGCGTCGGCGGGGCGGCCGTTGCGGCTTGCGCGACAGGGCCGTGCTGGCTTTCAGCGTCTCCTTCATTTCCTCCATCAGCTGCGTCATGAGCGGCGCCCTGGCGAGGCGGGCCTTGCGATGGCCGCGCGCATCTTGGATGGCGGCGCGGAGCTGCTCGCGGGTGCCAAGGCGGCGGGCGATGTCGACGGCGTCGACGGTCCAGAGGTTGCGGCTTAGTGGCTTACGGCGGACGGCTTTGGGCCGCTTCGATCGTGGCGGCGGGCGCCGGCGGGCGAGGCCCTTCGCGCCGTGCTGCAACGGGAGCCGCGAGAGCTTCACATAGCTGGCGGCGTTCCCGACGACGAAGCCGGAGCCCTTGGGCTCGAGCGTGAGGCCGTCCTCGGCGAGCAGGGCGTCGAGGTCGTCCCGGGTGCTGGCATGGTCGAGCTCGGTGGA
>DAORNH010000009.1:6893-13290 GCA_035440865.1 Hyphomicrobiaceae bacterium
AGTGCCTTTCACGCGCACCATCGGCTTGGGCAGCTCGTCGGTGAGCTCCGGTGCGAAACTGTGCGGCGGCACGTAGCGGAACCCGTACTCCTCCGACAGCAGCTTCATGATCCGGTCGAGGCGGCGGTAGTCGTGCGAGGTCGACCAGGCGCGGCCGGTGTCGGGATGCACGCGGTTGATCATCATGTGCAGGTGCTTGTGCGCCTTGTCGCCGTGGCCCATCACGAGGGCCTGGTGCTCGGCAAGACCGGCGAGATCGAGCGTCCTGCGGGCGATCTCCTGCATGGTTTCCGGCGTCGGGTGCTCGTCGGGATGCCAGTTGATGCTCATGTGATAGCAGGCACTGCGGCAGCGCCGCGACAGCTCGGCGGTGGCGCCCATGAGCGTGGCGGCGAGCAGCGGGTCGTCGGTCGGGAGGTTGTGGCCGAAGGTCCAGGCGGCGCGCGCGGGATGGGTCGGGCGGTCGCGGCCGTGGACGAGGTAGCCGGCAAGCGCCAGAAAATCGTTGTGCGCGGGCTCGATGTTGGCCAGCACGTTCAGAGGCGGCGGACGGCGGCCAGGACGGCTGCGAGCGCCTTCCTGGCATCGGCCTGGATCAGGCGGAGCCGCATCAGGTTCGCGCGATGGGCGATCTGGTTGAGGTTGTTGCCGATGCGGGTGAGCTCGCGGAGCGCAGCGCTGGAGGGGCCACGGGCCTGCGGCAATTCGGGGCGGTGGCCGGCGGCGAAGGCGTCGAGGATGTCGGCCATGAGGCGCGACAGTGTCATCGATCGGGCTTGGGCTTCGCGGTCGAGCGTGGCCCGTGTCGAGGCTGACGCGCGACAGCGCAGCAGGTGTGGGCGCGGTGTCTTGTCGTCGGATTGACCTTTGCGATAGCCCCGCGATGGCATGTGGTTGCTCCCCGTTCAGTGGCGCCAGGGAGCTTCGACGAGAGTGTTGCACCGGCGCACGGTGCTCACCTTGAGGGGCGGTCGGCCATTTTGTGGCCGAACGCATACCTCGCTCACTTCTTTTTCTCTTCGGCAACCGTATTCGACCGGTACGCGCTCGTTCAATGTCATTGCCTTTTAGGAAGGCACGTTTTCATCTGTGATGTCACAATTGCGATTTAGAAAGCCGGATGTTTCACGGAGGCCTTCGGCCAATTGAGAGCCAGGGGCTCTGCCCCTTGCAACCCCGAATGCGGATCGGGACAAAGATGGCATGTTGCTGGAGAAAGAGGCAGCTTGGTTGCCGGTGGCGCATTGGCGGATAGAATGATCAGGACGGGTCGGCGTAATGCCCCGCACCGTTGACAAAGATGGCGCCCCGACGGGGCGCCTTTCTGTGGAATGATGGCGCAGGCGTCCGGCACGAATGGCAGCGGCGGCACGATCGCGAACGGTGCGGAAGAACCCGGCAGGTAGATAGCCGAACAGGATCGTGTCGGTGCCGGTATGGACAGGCCTCAGGTCAGGCCCGGGCCATGCAAACACGTTCATTTCGTCGAGGATGATCCACGAGCGGTCGTCGTCGAGGCCCAGATGGCGCTTGATCGCCGCCGGAATCTCGATCGCATCAGTCGCTGCATGGGGCGGCGTGTGCGTGATCGGCAGGACAGCCACGCGCGTGCTGTCGGACACGTCTTCCAGCGTGAGCACGATGGCGACCGGCCGGTCTTTGGTGCCTTCCTCGCGTCCGGCCTCATGCTCGTCGGCCCAGAGGTAAGCGTAGCGGATGACCTGGGCGGGCTTGGGCGCCGGGATGTCCATGCGTCAGCGGGCTTTGCCGGCAAGCTCGCGTTCGACGGCCTCGGATTCGGGGGGCGGCTCGGTGGCCTCGATGGCCGCGAGGATATCCTCGGGCACCTCATGGGCGCGGTAGACACGGCGATCCTGGCGCTTGAGGCGCGCATACTCGTCGGCCGAGAGGATGACGAGGTGGTCGCGTCCGTACTTGGTGACGACGACGGGCTCGACGAGGGCCTTGTCGGCGAACAGGCCGAAGTTCTTGCCGACCTCGGCGGCGGTGGCTTTCACGGGGTCCATTCTCCGTACTTTCCTTATATTCCGTATTATGGGGAACATCCGACGCGCGCGCAAGGGGGGAGCCCTGTCAGCGGGGCCGGCGAAAGCCACCGAAGTCGCGGGCACGAAAATCAGCGCTCGGCCGCGTGATGCCGGGGCTCGTCGCCATGAAGCTGTTCTCGATGGGCGTGCGGCGGGGCAGGGGTACGCGGCGGTTGGCGTAGGGCGAGGCCGTGTGGAGCGCGGCGATCACCTCGAAGGGGACGGCGGCCAGATCAGCAGGAGCCACGGCCAGCTCATCGGCGAGGGCCGCGAGCGTGTGGATCGCCGAGGTGCGCCGGGTGGCGTCGCCGAGTTCGATGCCGGCGACCGCGTCGGCAATGTGGAAGGACCAGGTGCCATCGGCCTTGGGCTCGATCCAGCATTCCAGGCTCGCCTTGGCGCCGAGGTAGACGCGGCGCTGGCCTGTCGCGTTCTGGGTGTGGGTGACGATCATGGGGTGAGCGTTGGGCGGACAAAGCGGGGCTGGCAAGGGAGTTGGTGAGGAGATGAGCGGAAAGGTAGCTAAGGAGGAGATTGGAAGGGAAGGGGTGTTGCAGGGCGGCCAGTTCGGTGGGTTGGTGTTTTTCGAGAGGAGGAGGGATTGCACGGGACAGAAAATTCCGGCAAAATAATGCCGTCGATCCGATACGGCTTTTCAAAGGATTGACCGCGAGGCGCTGGTGTCGAGACCGAGCGCCTTTTTTTATTGGCTAACGTAAGAACGAAAGAAGCAGGGTACATTACGAAAGATTTTTTCACCCTCGACAGGTGAGAAAAGCCGACCGGCGGGCATCAGACGGTAACCAATGAAAGCCCAAAACAATGGGAATCGATGTGTATGCGTCATGGAAAGGCATGACCGAAACCGAAAAGAACAACAGAGACAGCGAAGTGTTCAGTGTCGTGGAGGGTCACAAAGGCTATCTCCGCGAAGCGTATCACGGCGGCCCCTACGTCACCAGAATCCTGCTTCCCGAAGCGTTCGCGGACGAGGCGGTCGGGGACGAGGTGCCTATTCCCGCCAAGCTCATGCAGGAACGCCTCGGCGAAGCCCTTTCAGCCGCCATGCTGCGGCAGCTCAAGGTCTACGAGGAGCCGATGGAGAGCGGGCACACCAAGGCGGTGTGCGAGAGCTTCAAGGAGTTCGTAGCCTTGTGCGTGCGCAAGGAAGCGGAAACCGGCGAGCCCTGCCGCATCTATGCGAGCTACTGAAGAGGCCGCCATGGAAAACCTTGGGCTGCTCCTTGAAGCGTCCGGCGTGATTGGCTGGACGTACCTCGCATGGCGCGTGAAGCACGGCACGTCGGACTTGCTGCGGCGGTTGCGGTGGGCGTTGTGGCCCAAACACCGTGGCCGTGATTTTGCACACAGGTCCGGCAGGCCTGGCTCGCGCGTTGCGCACGCCTCCGGCTGGCCCTTGGACGGGGGCCGCTTCACGCGCGCGCCTGCCGTCCATGTGGACAAAACCACGGGAGAGATTTGGGAGGCATGAGGATCGTGATCTTGCCGCTTGTCGGGGTGGGGCCCCCGCCCCACCCCTTCGCGCGGCGACGACAGCGATGCCACATTCCTCCGCACAAATCGCAATCGCTCGAAGTTTCGTATATGGTATGAACGAAAGTAAGTGGAGGGCGTGGCCGTCATGAGGACGGCAACCGCCATGTGATATTGGGCGATGCCGGTGCGGTTGGTGTCTGAACAACCCCCGAAGGCTGCCGAGAGGGCATCGTTCCAGCCGCCCCAGAATTTTCGTCTGACGGCTTTTGGCGATTGGGTCGCCACGTTCCTCGCCGCAACACGAAATTCTTGCGGGCGGGCGTCCCAGGGGCCTCAGCGTTGATCCGGCTCGCGATGTAGAAGCCGACCGCGCCCAGCACTTCGGCGAGCAACACCGGCACCAGCAACGCTGTGAACTGCACCGCCTGCGGGCGGGCGCCGGTGATCGCGGCGAACAGCGTCACATGGGGCTCGGCATCGGTCGGAGGTGAGGCGGCGAGTTGCGCGTTGAGGCGGGCGATGGCAGTCGTGGCGATCGCCACGCGGTCGCAGAAGGTGCGGGCATCCTTGGACTTCGGCAAAGCGCATGCGCTGGTGGCGGCATAGGTCGGGCTCGCATGGAGAAGGGCGAGCTCTGCAGTGTGGCGCGCGTGTTCGGTCTCGGTACGGGCGCGGGTCTGGGTTGCGCCGACACGCACGGCCTTGGTGTCATCGCGGGTGATCGCGATTTGCTGGATCGCATTCCACACGCTGTTGGCAAAGAGGAGCGGGAACAGGAGCGTGCACAAGGCGGCGACCAGGTAGGCACGTTGGCGCCAGGCACGAGATGCAGCGACAAGCACAGCGCACTTGCCGATGTCGAGGGCGGCATAGAGCGCCGCGAACAGTACGGCGTATTCAAACACCTTCGTCGAGGTGAAGCCGCCGTGCGCGTTGAGGATGATCGTGGCCAGCGCGGCGATCAGAGAGGCGATGCGGAGCGCAATCATGGGCGGCCTCGCGGATTGAATAGCGGTGCGAAGGGAAACTGGACCTTGGTAGTTCGGCCGGTATCCGACTGGTCGACGATGGCCTGTCCGGTGGTGAGCTTCCTTGGATCGTTGGTCGGGGTCAGCTCGCCAAAGAGGGACACCGCATGGCTTTGCTCGGGAAGACGGAAGACGATGCGTGTGCTGCAGTTCGTGCGCAGCGTCACGGGGATCTGATCGGCAACCGGGGACTGCGTGATGAGCATCATGCGGATGCCGGCGGAGCGGCCGCGCATGGCGATCTTGAGCATGTTGTCGAGGAAGGCCTCGTGCTCGGCCCTCTGCGCTTTGGGCGGCTTGGCGATATAGGTCGGCAGCTCGTCGATGACGAGAGCGATGTAATCGCGCGTGGCTTTGTCCACGCCCAGCCGGCGTTGGGCAATATTGCGCTCCTTCATGAGCACGGTGAGGCGTTGGGCGAGCGCCCAGACATCGGGCTCGTCGTGCAGCACGCGGATTTTCGGATGAAGACCGGCGTACCTCATAAAAGCAACGCCATCCTTGCCGTCGACGAGATGGACTTCGGCAAAGAGGTCGATGTTGGCGAAGATGGAGCGCAGCAGAATGTGGACGGCGTTGGTCTTTCCGGCGCCGGCGGCGCCGGTGATGTAGGTGCCCGAGGACAGCTCTGCAAAGGGGATGTGCACGGGCATGCGCTGCGTCACATCGATGCCGGCGAAGAGGGCGCCGGCGGTGAGATGGGCCGAGCGGTCGAAAGGGATAGATGGGGGGAGTTGCGATTGGCGCGTGATGACGAGGATCGACGCACTGTGGTCGGTGATGGTCCATTGAAACGGGAACACACCGGCGTTGAGCCAGGCGTTGATGGCCGGGAGGTGCGCGCGCCAGAGGTCGGCGTCTACGGGTCCGCCGGTGTGCACCATGACCAGCGTCGTTGCGGTGGAGTGTTCAAGGTCCAGCTCGGGAAAGCGGTCGCCCTGGTTGAGCTTGAGGAAGGGCCCGAGCAGATAGGGGCGGGCCTTCATCGGCAGCCGATGGAAATCTACTTCCAACGGCTTGGGAGCAAGGGCGCCGGCAAGGCCTGATTTGAAGGGATCGATCATCTCGCGGAGCATGCGACGGTAGGCGTCGGTGATGCGCTGGCGGACGCGCGGATCGGGATTGCGCTGATTGAACTCGGCAAGGCCTTGCAGGCGCTCGGGGTGCCGCAGGAGATCGAGACGCGCATTGAGGACGTCGCAGGTCTGCTGGTCGATCTCTTGCGCGTGTTTGAGGCGATGGTTGAGATCGGCGAGCGTAGCGGCGCGCTGGCGGCGGGCGGTGACGATGACGCGGGCGCGCTGCATGTCGTGGTCGGTGATGGTCATGGCCGCACCTTCGGGAGATCGTTGTAATTGGCAAGGCGACGGCGCACCTCGGCGATGTCGCGATCGAGCGCGATGTTGGCCTCAACGAGCCACGAGCAGAACTTGTCCCACGTCGGATCGGCGACGCCGCGTTGGTAACGGTCCCAAAGTCTCAACACCTCAGCATCGAGGGGATCGACCGAATTGGCCGGCACCGGGTGGAATGTCGGCGCCGCCTTGAGGGCAAGGGATGGCGCCACCGGCGCGGGCGTGGCCGGTGGGGCCGTAACGGAACCGAACAGGCGGTCGAGGAAGCGCATGGGTCACGCCTTGCGGCTGGTCTCGATGGTGAAGGTGAGACCGGGGTCCTTGGCCGGCTTGATCTCGAGAACGGGCTTGAACACGTAGCCGGGCGGCAAGGGCGGCGGGGTGGTGTAGGTCCGCACGGTCTGCGGGTAGCGTCTGGGCGGGGGCGCCATGACGGGTGGTGACGGCGGGATGGGATCGAAGATCGGCG
>DAORNH010000009.1:13406-13810 GCA_035440865.1 Hyphomicrobiaceae bacterium
ATGGAAAAGCGGGGTGTGAGGCCGCGCCGGATGATCTGCTCGGCCGCGTACTGGACAGCGGCAGCCAGGCCGACATCGAGACTTTCGAGATAACTCTTGCCATTCTCCAGGGCGAGCATGACGGTGTCACCGGCCCCAAAAGGGGGCAGTGACAGCGTGTACTTCTCGATGCGACCGTCGACATGGACGGCGGTGACAATGACCTTGGCGACGAGACCTTCGCTCACACATTGCTGGATGGCACGGATCTGCCCGTCGTCCTTCATGCCGGTGTTCTTGAGGAACTCGCCGGCAAACCCCGCATAGAGAAGGGGCTTGGGCACGGGCGTCAGCTTCAAAGCGATCTTGGGAGGGAGGAGTGAGGTCATGGTCGTGGTCCTCGGCCATTTGAAAGGGGAAGGGAC
>DAORNH010000009.1:13820-16861 GCA_035440865.1 Hyphomicrobiaceae bacterium
AGCGCCGGATCAGCGACGCCACCAGCGGCGTTTGCCGAGATAGCTTCGAACGCGGCTGGTCCGAATTTGCTTGGCGGCCTCCCAGGCGATCGCGGACACGAGAGGCAGGCGATGCCCATGTGCAGCATCGACGGCAGCCTTGTCGGGCATCCCCGTGTCGATCAGCTTCTTGGCATGCAGTGCGCGCATGCGATGATGGAGCGCGTTCCAGAATGCGACCGGCTGCGCGGCGTGCTTACGAACAAGCGCGGCAACGAGCTCGCGCTCGGGTGTAGTCTTCGGGTCGAGAGCCGACCATGCGATGTTGGCCTTGTCCTCCGCACTCGGAACATGATCATGCCAGATCGCGCGACCGGGGCGATGGAGACTTTCCCGCATGCCGGTCGCATCGTTGACCGTGCAGATAAAGCCGATGTTCGATCCATCGACATTGCGGTAGAGGTGGCGATTGTCAGCCAACGCCATGAACTCGTTGACCAGGAGCTGGCTGTTGACGGTCGAGCCTTGGTTCTCGCCGACGTTGGCGGTCGACAGGTCGAAGTCGTCGATGATGACGACGACGCGGCAGCGATGCGCAGCCGACCATGCCACCAGTTCAGTAAGGACGTCGTGCAGGGCCTGGACCGAGGCCCCTTCGACGTCGCCGGCGAAGAGGCCCGGCGAGAGCACGGCGGTATGGAAGCCAGCGTTCAGGCACGCAACGAGGCAGCCCAGCGACTTGCCTTCTCCCGGACGGCCCTGGACCCAGAGCATCCGCGCCGCATCGTTGCGGGTCGCCTCGGCGATCTGGTTGACGAGATGCTCGCGCACGGTCAGCGACAGGGCGCGGAACTCGAAGCGCTGGCGGACGATCGGATCGCCGGGTTTGCGGATGAGGTGGGCGTATTGCCAGGGGCCGTGCGGCGGGGTGGCGCCGTTGACGGTATGACCGGTGGCGGGCGTGCCGGCAAGGTTCGGGAAATGAGTGCTCATCGAGGGCTCCTTATTCGAGGCCGGACATGAAGGTGTCGGGATCGGCGGCAGTCACGATGGTGCCGGGGTCCTTGTGCGCATTGATCAGTGCGAGCAGGGTCGACCAGGCGGCGCGCTCGGCGGCGGTGTCCAGGGGCGGCGGACTGGCGTCGACGGCGAGGTCCGCCGGCTGATCGGGATAGGGATCGTCGCTGGCCTGCGAGGATCGGGCCGGCGACCCCGGGGGCGGCGCGAACAGTTCGGCAGCTGCCGGATCGGCGTTGGCCGCCGGCTGCCCAGGAAATCCCCCGGCAATGCGGACGATCTCGTCCAGCTCATCGAGGGCGTCACGCACGACGTCCTTCTCGTCCTTGAGCGCCGGCTGGCGCAGGGTCTCGGCGGACTTGGGCTCGATCACGGGGCCGGTCGGCCAACTGAATTTCGGCGTCGTCATGGATCATGCTCCGATGTCAGAGGAAGAGTCCGGCGCGAGATCGCTCCCGCGCCGGAGGTGAGCTGATGTCAATCGAAAGTGGGCGCCGGCAGGATCGGCGTGTTGGGCACCAGCGTGAACGAGAGACGACCGGTCTTTTTCGAGACCACCGCTGTGGTCTGGAAGCCGAAGACCTTCTGCGGGGTAAGGGCTGACGCGTTGAAATCCGGTCCGATCGAGATCGACTCGCGGGTGACCGTCCCGTCACCGTGTGCGAGCAGCACCTTCAGCGAGCGCAGCGGACGGACGACGTTGGTCTTGGGGTCGGTGTACTGGAACACATCCTCTTTCTCGAACGTCGCGAACAGGACGATGCCTTGCAGTGTCGTGGCCATGTGAAGCTCCTCTATTGGCCGTCGAAGTCTCCGGCGGAAGCCGGATGGATGGCGGGCGCTGGCCCGGATCAGGATGGATTGCGTGGGTTTGTTTTCAGGCGTTGTTGCGCGTCCTTGAAACAGCGGTCGAAACTGACAAGCTGCTGGCCTTTGAGCAAAGTGTGCAGCGCGAGCACGATGGTCGGATCGGCGGTGATGCCGTTATCGTCGTGCGCGAAATGTGCCGGCGAGATCGCATACTTCGCGAGCTCAGCCGCGCTTCGGCGGACCGATGCGGGATCGGTTTCGCCGGAGGGACCGCGTGCAGCGCGGATATCCACCACGGGCTTGCGGTCCAGTCGCGCAGCGGTCTGCCACCATTGAGCCCACGTTGTCTGATGCACGCGGGGTACGCCGCCCTTGAAGTAGCCGCCAGGCCCACCATCGACGATGACGAGGCCATGCGCGTGGATGTGCAGTGTCGGCGCGTCCGGTGTACCTCCGACCGTCACCTCGATGGAGATGAAGATGCCGCGCGTGTTGGCGATCACATCCGGTATGGCGCGGAAACGCTTGAGGGCAGCCTTGAGCGGCTTTAGCGAGGCGGATACGGCGGGTTGTGCCGGCAGCGTCAGGGTCAAGAAGAGCGCGCGAGCGTCCGGCCTGGCCGCGAACACCTCATCAATGAGAGCTTGCACTTTGCGACGCATGGTGGCGGCGCTCCAAGCGGCCGAGATGGGACAGAGGCGACTGCGGCAATCACGTTGATTGCGGGTGATTATCTCCGTCGCTTCCCCGCGAGGTGTGCGCACACGGACGTGGAACGAGGTCGCGCAGGCCTCGATGCGCCGCGCGAGACGGGCGACAGTTCGCCCCTTCGCCGGTCCGATCATGTCGGCGGCGGCATCCAGAGCACGGGAGATGGCGAACGCGCTCTCCTTACGGAGACTGATGCGGGCGACCCGCGCGGCGACCGGCGAAGCGAAAGTCACAACGCACCTCCGCGATCGGAGGTCGACGTGCGGCGAGAAGCAGCGACATAGGCTCTCAGCTCGCCGGCGAGATAGGTCACCCGGCTTCTGAGACCCGGGCCCTTCTGATGAGCCGGGCCGATCCCCTGACTGCGCCACCGCTCGAGCGTCTGCGTGCTGACACGCAGAACGCGCGCGGCCTCAAGCGTGGTGAGCTGCACCGTATCGTCGGCGGGCAGGCCGAGGAATTCAGGCAGGGCGGTGTCGTTCGCGGACATGAGGGTCCTCGTTGGATGATTCGGGTCTTGACGA
>DAORNH010000009.1:16878-21836 GCA_035440865.1 Hyphomicrobiaceae bacterium
CAACTGAACAGGCCCGCCGCAGTGCGCTGATTTACGGGCGGTGAAGCTGGATACTCGAGGAAGCTCGCGACGGCGTACATGTGCTCATTCGGCGCCTCGTTTTAGTCAGTTGCCTCGATACCAGGTTGACAAGAGCGGCCGATGCCTCGAACTCGGTAATGCGACGCTCCAGGTCAGTTTGTTCTCGTTCCAAAGCATCAATGATTTTGCCCGCGTGGGACACGGCGTCGTCAGAGTTACGCAACGTGATACCTAGGCGCTGAGCCAGTATTCGAAGCAGTTCACCGACGACGATGTCACTCGGACGCAATCGGGTGCTGGTCTCCGCTACTCCGCGCTTGGTCAAATGGGTAGCGTCAATAGACATGAGGCTCCTCGTTGGATGCTGCGTGTTGTTGTCGGAAACCGGCGCTGAAGCGTCGGGGTGGAACATTAGCTACGCTTCATATTTGACGCGGCAGTCGCCACAGATGAGGTTGAGGCTCGGTTTTCCCCAGGCGTTTGATCCGCACTGCGGACAAGTGAATTTGGTGCGCTTGCCGGCGCTGGGTGCTGGCAGACTTCCAGGGTTTTCCGCACCGCCTTCCGAGACACGCGACATTTCGGTGAGGCGGTCATACCAAGCGATACGGAACTGATCGGACAGGAGCTTCCGGCACGCGATATCGAAGGCTCCACCGGCGACGATGATATGCGTCATGCGCTGGCCATGCAGTCGACCTTCAGGTGTCCCGTCGTGCGTGGGACGCAAGCCAATGTCCTGCATCCACTGCGACCACTGCTTGTTGTGGTAGCCAACGCGTGAGGGTTTTCCCTCCGGATCGTGATGTTGCCGCAAATGCACCATTTCATGGGCGAGGGTCGACAGTGTTTCTTCGATGGAGCGCCGCCGAAAGTGGCGGGGGTTCATGGCGATTTCATCGACCGTGAGATTGGACCGCTCGCGGTGGCCAAACCGATCGCCATGGAAATAGCCAAGAACGCGTTCGGCATTGCGTTGCAGGGTGATGATGCAGGCCGGCAGCATGCCGCCAAACAGCTCCCGATTGAAATGATCGTAGGCGACGATCAGCGGCCCGTAAGCCTGGACGGTCGGATGGGCCGAGGCAGATTGATCCCGTTGCGCCTGGTCATTTGTAGTGTGCACGACATCGGCGCTGATCTCGGGTTCGATCTCGGACAGCTTGTGCGCGAGGGCGATCTCGTTGAACTTGCGCGTCATGGCGTCGACTCCAGTCCCTTGTTTTGCGCACCACAGAGGCGGTGCTTGTGTGAATGCATCTGCGAGAGGCCGGGCGAGGGAGCGGCCAACCTCACTGCAGGGGAACCGGGCCTAGGCCGCGAGGGCTGCCTCGTCGGATGTTTCCGGCTTGATCTCGGCCCCTCGTCCGGGCAATGCTGGCGGCTGGTTGTCGAGCAAGTAAGCGAGCCATTTGGCGATGACCCGCTCCTCGCGCGGGGTGCGGTACCCGCTGCTGAGGGCCTGGTAGAGGGCCTTGATGGCCTCGGGGTTACGGGGATGTCTCATGCTGCGTGCTCCTGCGTCCCGCCGCTTAGCATCGCGCCGGTTACGGGCTGCGCGGGCCGGATTGTGCTGCTGTTGCATCGAGTTGACCCCTCTAGTGCTCTGCTGCCGGTTGTCGGCGGCTCATGAGGGAAAATCTGGCAGAGTCGGTCGAAGGACAAAATCAGGGTTCGTCCCTCAGATTTCGATTTGTGAGGGAGAGAAGTGAGGTGGCGTAGTGAGTGAGCAATCATCCTATCGCCACAGGAGACTCGCATGTGGGCGTTACGACAATATGAGAACAGAGTTCTTCAAGCACAGGAAGACATTGCCGCCGAAACTGGAGCATTGAAGAAAGAAGCAACTACGCCTTGGTCAAACAGCCGACTTAGACGACGCTCAGATCGGGTTTTCGGGCGCGAGTCTGGTCGACTGCCAAGTGAGCGATTTACCGGAGCAGATCATGAGAAGATGAAGGACTCTTTGCGCATGCTGGCGGATGGCGTCGAGAAACAATCCCGGCTTGAGGACCATCTTGAAGCCATTGAGCAGCTGTTCGTTGAGTATGAGCAGAAGGTCATTCTTATTCAACAGCGGGTGCCCAAGTTGTTCAAGGATAACATGCGCAGGCGCGGCATTATATCAATAAAAGACCTGCTGACCCCAGAAGGTTTCAACAAAGGGATATATGCGCCAATATATGAGGCGATGATTGCAGGTCGCTTCGGTGAATGTATTGACAATCTTTCTCAATCGTTGAGTGCGTTAGCGAATGATGCCACATTGAAATCGTCGAAGTTCTCAGGGTCAATACTTGCCGCCACACTAAGCATTTCGTTTTACTGCCTGCATCGAATGGGCCATCCTGGACAAGCTGAACTCTTGGAATATCTGGTCCGCATGCAGAGCCAAGATATTGCCGAAGAAGATCGCAAGTCGTTGAGAATGGCATTGTTGGCTTATGCTTCTTATGAGGACCCGCATTCTAAGAGCGCACGTCAGGCCCGGGAACTCGCGGGACCTTCCGGCTTAAAGGCCCGGTGGGAGCCCGGAATTGCAGGGTGTGAACTGAGACTGGCTTTGGACTACGGTTTAGCGAAGAGGCTGGCTCCAGACGAACCTATGAGGGATTTGGAAAGAGCTAACATTCGAAGTGTGGTCAAGGCTCACGAAGCCCTTGGTGACAACGTCCTCTCGGGGTCATACTGGAAGCCGAAAACAGCACTCGTCTCAGCCTATGCACACCACGGAGGGCTCGATGACGTCATCGCGTGCGCGTATGCAATAAGATTGGAAATGCTGAAAAAGAATATCGACATGCCGCACGTGGAAATCAGGCTTCTGGTTGATGAAGCAAGGGTGCTTTGGGAGAAGTCATCGTCGAAGAAATGTCATCTTGCAGTCATGGCAGCCGAGAAAGTTATGGCAGCAAGGCGGATATCGGGACGTACAGGCATCCCGTTGGTTCACGGAGCAAGAACGGCGTATGTGCAATCCGTTATTGACGAAATTCAACTGGACGAGCATACTCACGGCAGTAACAGGAGGGTGGCATGAGTGGAGTCCAACAAGGATATTCGCAGACGGTACAACGATATTTGTAGACGGATCGGGGACGCACGCACTGCTCAGGAGAAGTTTTACGCATTTCGAGCGCTATATAGATACTATCCAAAGTTATACAAGCTTAGCGGCAAGAGCCATCCTTTTCACAATTCTCTTTTGCATGATCCAATGATGGATCTTGTGAGCAGTACATGCCTCAGTCATAAATGGTGGGAGGTTAAATCAAGTAGCATCAATATGCGCTGGGGCGCAGTTCTGGACGCAAAAGAGCTTGGCACGAGAGTAGCGCCTCTTCCGTGAGTTCGTGGGCGCGTCGACGTTTATGAAAATTGCTTCCACCCAACTGATGCGAAAGAGGCGCGAAGCGCCCATCAGATAATTCCTTTGAATTGCACGCCTCATCTTATCGCGGAGTGCGAATTCAGAATCTCACTTTGCGACTTCCACCCACATCAGCAACGGCTGCACTAGTGAATAATACCCCGAAGTCGGATTTTAATAGCCAAAGCGGTTTTGGTTCTGACGCCGTCGCCGGCCGGAGCCACTTACTCACAGCCCTTTTGTCAAAACGTCTTTTTAGATATGTTTTAATAGTTTTAGTAGTTTTAGCAAATTCAACTCGGCCGGTTGCCAAAAATGCCACCCGAAATTCAGCGACTTGGAAGCAAACCGATAGTCGATGTACGGCATCGAGATAGATGATGTACGGCATGTCATAGATGATGTACGGGATGTCATAGTCGATGTACGGCTTTGGATAGATGATGTACGGCGGCCTGCCAGTATTATCCACAAGGCGGGCACGATAGGTGATGTACGCCTTTGACAAAATGGACTGACAAAAGCGCCGCCGAAATCGGCCCAACTTAGTCGATGTACGGTTCTGACAAAATTGCTTGTCAAATTGGCGACGGCGTCAGGTGGAGCACGCTGGCACGGTATTGCATGACGAGCTTGGGCTCGGTGAGGCCGTCGGCCAATTCCAGATCGTAGTCGGGGAACTGGAACAGCTTGGTGCTGGCGACGAAGCGGCGGAGCATCTGGGCGAACTGCGGCTTGGGCTGGGAGGAGCCGCTGCGCTTGTGCAATTCGGTGAGGCCATACTCGGCGCGGGTCTTGCCGGCGGCTTTGCGCGCGAGGCGATAGATGACCTTGCCGATGGACTGGCTGATGAGGAAATAGTCGGGGTTGATGGTGAGGATGTGCGGGGTGGCGTTGGTGTTGACGACGCCGTCATAGACCCAATCCGGCACCGCAATCTCGACCTGATCGACGTGGCCGGAGGTGGTCTTGCTGATCACCTTGAAATTCTGGATGAGCGGCATGTTGAGCACCTCACGGCGGCGGCCGTTGGAGAGGTTGATGATCTTGATGCGAGTGCCGGCGAGGCGGTCGAGCGCGGATTCCACGTCGCGGTATTGCTTCCCCCCGGAATTCCGGCGGCAGAACTTGAGGATGTGGGCGACGTTGGGCCGGTAGATGCGGGCCGGCAGATGGGGCCGCTGGCCCTTGTTAATCGCCAGGTGGTAGCGGCGGGCTTCCTCGGCCATGTGCGAGACCATGTGCAGGAAGATGTCGTAGTCGAATGCGGTGGCGAGCCCGGCACCGGCGCTGCCGTCGATGGTGATGGTGCAGTCCTTGAGCTCGTAGGTGATGACGCCATCGCGACGGCCCTTGGCGAGGGAGAACGGCGCGATGTCCATCAGATTCATGTCGTCTTTGATGGGGGCGTCGTAAATGTGCGGCACGAAGAAGCTCAGTTGGCCGTCGTCGGCCGGTGGCGTGCGCAGGACCGGCGCAGGCAGATCGGTGGCGAGGGCGCCGAGAATGTCCTGGCGGCGATCGGCATGCTTGATGGCGTTACCAAGGGCGCGCAGGGCGCGATTGA
>DAORNH010000009.1:21871-24148 GCA_035440865.1 Hyphomicrobiaceae bacterium
GGCGTAGAAGCGGCGCAAACGGGCCAGGCCTTCGGGAGTGAGCGGGGTCGGCGGACGGTTGGTGGCTTCGGCAAAGCGTCGGGCCAGGTCGTGGAGGTAATCGTTCTTCTGGTGCAACGAGAGCGCCGCAAACTCCCCTTGGGAGATGAGATCGAGTTTGGGTGCGGTCTGCGCGGTCACGGCTCGGTGCGATCACTGCGGCGGGCATCCTCAACGAGGTCGGCGGGGCGGATGGCGATGCCGAACTGATCGAGGGCTTTGAGGACAATGAAGCGGACGGAGCTGTCGGCCTCGAATGCCTTGGCCTTGAGGGCAGCCACGGCGTAGTCGGGCACGTGGATGTTGATGGCCTTGGTGAGGCTGCGGGGCTCGGCCGGGGGCGCGTCGCGTGTCACCGGCGGGACCAGGGTCGGGACGCCGAGCTGCCGGTTGAGCGTGTCGAGCGCGGTGTCGGGAACATCGAGGGGCGCTCCGATGGGTCGGAAAACAGGGCTGTTCAAGCGGCGTCCTTTCGATTGATGGGTTGCTGGGTCGGGAGCAGGAGGGCGATCTCTGCGAGCCACTGGTCGATCTCGGCAACGGCTTTGGCGGTGGTCGAGCGGGTGCGGTTGGATTGATGGGGCGGCGATCCCGAGAGACCGATTTCCTGATAGGCGGCGCGGTGCGTCAGCATCGTGTAGAAGCGCGGCAGGGCCAGGCGGTCGACTTCGCGGATGGCATGGGATTGAGCGTGCGAGGCGAGCGGCTGGACCTGGGTGAGCAACAGGCGGAACAGCGGCTCGCGGTTGAAGGCGGCAAAGACGCTCCGGAGATGGGTGGCGATGCGGTTAGCCTCGAACAGATCCGCCTCGGTCGGCGCGGCCGGAATGATGGTTAGATGGGCGCGGGCCATGGCGACGGTGATGGCGCGCTCATAGGCGCCGGCCACGTCGATGAGGACGAAGTCGAGGGATTTCTTGGCCAGCATGTCAAGGTGCTCGGTGAGCGCCAGCGGGTCGGGCGTCGAGACGGAGAAACCCTTCGAGCGCGAGAGCCAGCGAGAGACGGTGTGGTTGTTGTCGAGGTCGACGATATGGACGGTGTGGCCACGGGCAACGAGTGCGCCGGCGAGACAGGCGCAGGCGGTGGACTTGCCTACGCCGCCCTTGGATGAGGCGAATGTAATGTGCAAATGTAAATTCCTTTAATTGTGGAAATATGGAATTGACGATTTATATATCATGGAAGAGTTGGCCGCAATGGGCCGCGACAATGGGGACGGGTGGGTTGTTGCAAAAATGCAAATGCGCAGATGTTGAAAAATACAATTCAACAAATATAGGAATGAGCAAGAATGGGAGTGTGGATTTATGGATTTGAAGAAGTATCGTCAAATGACAGCCGCGAAATATCCATCGCCCCGTGCAGAAAGCGGATGATGCGGGTTTCGGTTGGGGTGACGCGGAAATAAATGCAGTAGTTGCCCAAGACGTGCAGGCGGAGGCCGGGGCTCAGCCACTCGCGGGAGGCGCCGGAATGGCCGATCCAAGCCAAGCGGGATAGTTCGGCGTCGATGTCGTCGGCGAAGCGGAGGGCGATATCGAGCCCGGCTTCGCGGGCGATGTAGGCAAGGCAGGCGTCGATGTCGGCGCGGGCCGGTGCGGTCACGTCGAGTGATTTCGGACCAAGGGGAGCGGGCGAGCGAGACATACAAGCAGGCTACGCGGAGTCGCCGGTTCGAGCCAGCGCTGTGCCGCGTGTTTCAGCGCTCGGGGGTATGGTCCTTGAGCAGCTTGGCTTTGAGATTGGCGGCAAGCTGGCCCGGCTCGGTGTAACGGGTCACGTCGCCGCGTGCGTAGGCGGCATCACCTTCGGCGATGGCGTTGCGAAGCTCGGCGAGCTTCAAGTGCTCGCGTTCGAGAAGGCGCAAGCCCGCGCGGATGACTTCGCTCGCGTTACCGTACTCGCCGGAATCGAGCTGGGCGGCGATGAAGGCGTCATCCTTGGCGGTCAGGGAAATCGTCTTTCGGTGTTGCATAGGTTCAGTATAGGGCGATGCACGGCTCCGTGCAATGGGTATGATAACCACTACGCCGCTTTGGTGGGGTTGCCGTTGAGGGCGGCGGCCAGAGTCTCGCCGGTCTGCTGGGCAAGCAGGCGCAACGGATCGTCGGCCAGATGGGCGTAGCGCGCTGTTGTTCTTGGCGTCATGTGGCCAAGCTGGCGGCCGATCACGGCGAGGGACGCTCCGGAAATCAGCGCCGTGCTGGCCCACGTATGCCTGAGATCGTGCAGGCG
>DAORNH010000009.1:24158-28138 GCA_035440865.1 Hyphomicrobiaceae bacterium
ATTGTCGCTGAGTTCTCACCTTGATTGTCGCCGCCCACCGGTGATGTTGGCGCGCTCACAGAGGGTGTCCCAGGCGTAATGGAGATTGGCGAGGTGGGTGGCGTGGATCTTCCCGACGATCACATAGGGATTGCCCGCGAGGCGCGGGACCTCGCGCAAGACGGCGATGGCCGCATCGTTGAGCGTGATGGTCTTCTGGCCGGTCTTGCTGTCGGGCAGGAACAGGAGGCCCCGGTCCAGGTTGATGAAGGACCATTGCAGGGTGAGTATTTCAGAGAGGCGGGCCCCGGTCAGGATCAAGAGCCGGATAGCGGCGGTGCCATGAGGGTTGATGGAGCCGTCGCGCTCGCAATCGGCAAGCGCGGCGCCGATCCGGGAGACCTCGTCAAGGGAGAGGTAGCGTTCGCGCCTCACCTCCTTGTAGCGCTTGACGCGCGTGACAGGGTTGTCACCCTCACGCAAGCCCTCGTCCTTGGACCAGGTCATGAGCTTGGACAACACGGTGAGGGCGAAATTAGCTGAGCGCGGCGTGTCACTCCAGGCGAGGCTTGCCGTGCTGACATCGGCGCGGGTGATGGCGGTGAGGGGTTTAGCGCCGAAGGCGGGGTTGAGATAGAGGCGGATCAGCCGCTCGTATTCGACCCTGGTGCGGGGCCGGAGCATCGGGCCGTGCTTAGCCAGGAACAAAACCGCGACATTCTCGAAGGTGAGAGGGCCTGGCTGCTGGTCGGGCTTGGACTTGGTGGGCTTCTCGGCGATCGCGGGATTGCCCATGACCTTGACGGCCTGACGGCGGGCGGTGTCCGGCGTCCATGTGTTGCCGTCGGGCGTCGCCATACCGTGTTGGCCGATGACGAAGAAGCGCTGGCGACCGTGGATACGCGTCCGAAGGATGTATGTCACGGCGTCGGAGCGTTGGCGGCGGATACCGAATCCTCGCAGTTGGGTATCCCAGATGAAGGTGTTGGGCGTGACCGAGTTGATGACGGTGAGTGTGATCTTCTTACGGATCGGTTTGGGCATGGGCAGATCCGTCCGTGAGTGAGTGGCACACGTTGGAACGAGGGCTTCCAACAAGCTGATGACATAGCCTAGTGAGCATCTAGTGAGCAAGATATTCAAAACTACACGTCAAAGTTGAGGGTTCTTGAGTCGGTTTATCTTGTAAAATCAATAGTACAGACAGTTGATGATTGTTACTTAAGGTTGTATTAAACAGCCTTCCAAGCTGATGACGAGGGTTCGATTCCCTTCACCCGCTCCAATAACTCGATGATTTTATTGATGATATTTCAAACGCTTTTCGATCTGCCCACAGGCTGATGCCTTTGCCGTGCCACGTCACGCTTGCTATTGATATTGCTGGACTTTCCAGAGCAAACGCCGTCAGAAAGTGCCACGTCTGTGCCATGCTCCCTGTCCACAGTACGGGCTTGCACGACGCCATCGAGAAGTTGAAGCAGGAGCGGCGTGACTGATCGGCACGACTACCGACGCACTCCGTGTCGCCTAATCGGCTCCCATTGCGAGCCGGTAGCCGATGCCGGCCTCGGTCTGGATGAGGTCGGGATCGTTCGGATCGCCTTTCAGCTTCTGCCGCAGCTGCCCGATGAAGACGCGCAGGTACTGCAGGGCCTCGGTATGGGCCGGGCCCCACACGGCGGTCAGGATCTGCCGGTGCGTGACGACGCGGCCGGCATTGCGGGCGAGGATCGCGAGCAGCTCGAACTCCTTCGGTGTCAGCTTGATCGGAGTGCCCGCGCGCGAGACGACGTGAGCAGCGACGTCGACGACCAGGTCGCCGCTTGCGATCCTCGAGACCTCGCCCATGCTCTGCGCGGCATGGCGGAGCGCGGTCCTGAGGCGCGCCATCAGCTCGCCGATCCCGAACGGCTTGTTGACGTAATCGTCGGCGCCGAGATCGAGCGCGGCGATCTTCTCGGCCTCGCGGTCGCGCGCGGAAAGGACGACGATCGGCACCTTCGACCAGGTGCGCAGCTGGGCGATCACATCTTTGCCGTCCATGTCGGGAAGGCCGAGGTCGATCAGGATGACATCAGGGGCTCGGGTCGCCGCAGCCTTGAGTGCCTCGGCACCATTGACAGCGGCGATGACCTCGTAGCCTGCAGCGCTGAGGCTTGGCTTCAGAAACCGCTGGATCTGAGGCTCGTCGTCGACGACCAGCACCCGATGCGTCGTCATCATTGGCCTGCTGCCTCTTCAGTCCCCCGATTCGCCGCAACCGGAAGCATAATCGTAATCCTCGTCCCGCGATTGCCGGCGACGGGGCTCTCGGCCCTGATGATGCCCCCCATACCTTTGACGATGCCAGCACAGATCGACAGGCCGAGACCGGTGCCAGGGGCACGACCATCACTGCCTGCTACGCGATAGAATTTGTCAAACACCCGTTCCAACTCTTCCGGCGGGATGCCGATGCCGCGATCGGTAACCGTGAGAGTGATCCCGGCGGATTCGGCCGCGACCTTGAGCTCCGTCTGGGAGCCTTGGTCAGTATACTTGTGCGCATTGTCGAGAAGATTGAACAGAACCTGCTCCAGAAGTGCCGCGTCGCCTCTGATCAGAGGTATTTTTTCTGAAACCGCGGTCGCAATTTTCCGTCTTGGAAACGCCTTGCGCGCTCGTTCGACGGCGCTTGCAACGACGTCGCCGACATCGACCCAGTCCCGACGGATGTCGATGGCGCCGGCCTCGAGCCTGGTCATGTCCAGCAGGTTTGAGACGAAGCGGGAGAGCCGGCCGGCTTCCTCTTCGATGGTCGCAAGTAGGTCACCCCGATCCAACTGCGACATGCGATCACCAAGCGTGCGTAGGCTGGTCACCGAGCCGACGATGGAAGCCAATGGTGTGCGCAGGTCGTGCGAGATCGAGGATAGCAACGCGGCCCTTAGGCGTTCTCCCGCGGCGGCGGTCTCAGCTCTTGTCGCTTGCTCGACGAGAGCGATCCTCTCGATGGCGACAGCGGCTTGCTCGATGAACGACTGGATGGTCGCAATCACGGCGTCGCTCAGTGCATCGTCGGCGTCTCCCGCGTCGATCCCGACCGTACCGATCGAACCCCTGGACCCCTGCATGGGCCGGAATTGAAAGCGCGCCGACGGCAGCGTATCTGTGCTCCGCCCGGCAGGTTCCTGCTTTTCATGTGCCCACCGCGCCGCCGCCCAATCCGATGTTCCGAGCTGATCGTCGGGTGGCCAGCTATTCTCAAGTGTCAGTCCGTCACTGCGATCGAGAAGCACGACTGACTTGCCCTTAGCCACAGCCGCAACCTGGCTGGCCAGCAGCCAGAGCACATCGTCGAGCTTCGATACACCCGAGAGCTTGCGTGAGAAATCGAATAGCGCCTGGGTGGCCTCGGCGCGCTCGCGGGTGGCGGTCGCCTGCTCACTCAGCCGGCCGGCAAGAGAGCCGGTCACAACGGCGACGGCAAGGAACATGAACAATGACAGCAGCTCGTATGGCTGGGTGATTGTGAAAGTGTATCGTGGGTCGATGAAAAAGAAATTGTAGGCGAGGAATGAAAGCACCGCCGCGGCGATTGCCGAGGTCATGCCAAAGCGCATGCCGCAGAGCAGAACGGCCAGCAGGAACACCATCGACAGGTTCGGCAATCGCGTTATCTGCTCGAGCGCAATCCCCGCGAGCACGGCTGCTGTGACAGCGCCTCCGGCAATGGCCAGTGCTGCCGCCAAGGTTCCAGCAGGTGGCAAGGCACTCCTTGGTTGGGCGGAGGCCCCAGCTTTTGACGGCTTCTCTGACTCCGGTGCGACGATGAGAACCGAAAGGCCGTCGGCGCGCCGAACGAGATCGCGCGACAGGGATCGCCCAAGAAGCCGCGCGAGGGGACCAGCCTTCGAGCGCCCGATGATAATCTGGGTCACGTTGTTGCGCTTGGCATAGGCGAGGATCTCGCCCGCCAGGTCCGTCGCGCTGAGGCGCACGGTGGTCCCCCCGAGGCG
>DAORNH010000009.1:28340-28730 GCA_035440865.1 Hyphomicrobiaceae bacterium
ATGCCCTGCTGGCGCAATTGCTGCAGCATCTGCTCGTCGACGCGGTCAGCCGTGCGGCGCAACGCAAGCTCACGCAAAGCTGTCAAGTTGCTGGGCTTGAAGAACTGGTCGATGGCGCGGCGTGCGTTGTCGGGCAGGTAGACCTTGCCCTCCTTCAAGCGTTGGACGAGCTCCTCCGGCGGTAGATCGACGACGACGATCTCGTCGGCTTTTTCCAGGACCTTGTCTGGTACGGTCTCCTGCACGCGGACGCCGGTGATCTTCTGGACGACGTCCTGCAGGCTTTCGAGATGCTGGATATTGAGCGTGGTCCATACGTCGATGTTGTTGCGAAGAGCCTCCTCCACATCCTGATAGCGTTTGGCGTGGATCAGGCCCGGCGCGTTCGTA
>DAORNH010000009.1:28746-33546 GCA_035440865.1 Hyphomicrobiaceae bacterium
AGGAGCAGCTTCGGCTTGCGGGCAATCGCCTCCTCGACGTCGAACTCCATCAGCGTACTGCGACGATACTGCACGGGCTTGCGGGGCAGCACCTCGAGGCCTTCGAGCAGAGCGGCCGTCTCGGAACGCCCGTGCGTCTCGACGACGCCGACGAGGACATCCACGCCTTCGGCCTTCTGCGCGCGTGCCGCCGAGAGCATGGCGTAGGTCTTGCCGACACCCGGCGCCATGCCGAGGAACACCTTGAGCTTGCCGCGGCCTTCCTTTGCCGCAAGCTCGAGCAGCGCCTTGGGGGAAGGGCGCCGCTCGTTGGGAGATTTGGTGTTGGGATCGGCCATGCTCGCCTATCCGGCGCCGCCTGGCAGGCTGGCGTCAAGAGTGAGGTTCAAGCGCAGCACGTTGATTCTGGGCTCGCCGAACAGTCCGAGCAATGGGCGCTCCGTCGAATTCTCGACAATTGCGCGGATCTGGGCCGCGGTCACGTTCCGGGCGGCGGCGACGCGGGCGATCTGCAAGCCGGCGAAAGCGGGTGAGATGTGCGGATCGAGCCCGCTGGCCGAGGTTGTCACGGCATCGGCCGGGATGATTGAAGCGCCAGCCTTGCGCAGGGTTGCAACGTCGCCCTCAACGCGCTCGATCAGTTTCTTCGACAGCGGTCCGAGGTTGGAGCCCGAGGATCCCGTGGCGTCGTAGCCCTTCTCGCCGGCCGCCGAGGGTCTCGGCCTGAAGTAACGATCCGATGTGAAGGACTGAGCGATCAAGTCGGAGCCGACGATGGTCCCGCCTCGGGTGATGACCGAACCGCTGGCCGTCGCCGGGATCAGGGCTTGAGCGAGGACAGTCATCGCGAGGGGATAGGCCACGCCGGTCACTAGCGTGAAGAGAGCGAGCATGACGAGCGCAGGACGGAGAAGCGTGAGCATGGAAATCTCCTTCAGGCGAGCCGTAGGGCGGAAACGACCAGGTCGATGACCTTGATCCCGACGAACGGCACGATCAGGCCTCCCAGCCCGTAGACGAGGAGGTTGCGACGCAGCAATGCGGCAGCGCCGATCGGACGATAGGCGATGCCTTTCAGCGCGAGCGGAATCAGCGCGACGATGACGAGCGCGTTGAAGATCACCGCCGACAGGATGGCGCTTTCGGGCGTTGCGAGCCCCATGATGTTGAGCGCGCCGAGCTCCGGATAGGTTACGAGGAACAGCGCGGGGATGATGGCGAAATACTTGGCCACGTCGTTGGCGATCGAGAACGTCGTCAGCGAGCCGCGCGTCATCAGGAGCTGCTTGCCGATCTCCGTCACCTCGATGAGCTTCGTCGGATTGCTGTCGAGATCGACCATGTTGCCGGCCTCGCGCGCGGCCTGGGTGCCGGACTGCATGGCGACGCCGACGTCGGCCTGAGCGAGAGCCGGCGCATCGTTCGTGCCATCGCCGCACATGGCGATCAAGCGCCCCTTGGCCTGCTCGGCCTTGATGTAGGCGAGCTTGTCCTGCGGCGTCGCCTCGGCGATGTAGTCGTCGACGCCGGCCTCCGACGCGATGGCGGCCGCCGTGACCGGATTGTCGCCGGTGACCATCACCGTCTTGATTCCCATCGCGCGCAATGCCGTGAATCGCTCCTTGATGCCGGGCTTCACGACGTCCTTGAGATGGACGACGCCGAGAAGCCGCGGTCCGTCGGCTACGGCGAGCGGCGTGCCGCCGGATCGCGCGATGCTGTCAACGGCTTCCCGGAATACCGCCGGCGCATCCTCGATGGTCGTTCCGATCGACTTCAGAACGGCGTCGACGGCGCCCTTGCGTATGATCCTGCCGTCGACGTCGATCCCCGAGATGCGAGTCTGGGCGGTAAAGGGGATATAGGTGGCTCTGCCCGAGCGCTCGGACTCCATTTGGCCGTAAGTGCCCTTGGCAAGGGCAACGATCGAGCGTCCTTCCGGCGTCTCATCGGAAAGCGAGGAGAGAAGCGCGGCCGCAGCGACGTCCTGTTCCGATGCGCCCGGAGCGGGGATGAAGGAGGTCGCGAGGCGGTTGCCGTAGGTGATGGTGCCGGTCTTGTCGAGAAGCAGCGTGTCGACGTCGCCCGCCGCCTCGACGGCCCGGCCGGACGTTGCCATCACGTTGAAGCGGATGAGCCGGTCCATGCCGGCGATGCCGATCGCGGAGAGGAGCCCGCCGATCGTCGTCGGGATGAGGGTGACGAGCAGCGCGACCAGAACGGTGATAGAGAGTGCCGTTCCGGAGTAGCCCGCGAGCCCCCAGAGCGTGACGACGGCGATCAGAAAGATGAGCGTCATGCCGGAAAGCAGGATCGACAGCGCCAGCTCGTTGGGCGTCTTCTGGCGTTGCGCCCCCTCGACGAGCGCAATCATCTTGTCGAGGAACGACGAGCCTGGCTCGGCCGTCACACGCACCTTGATCCAGTCCGAGATTACCAAGGTACCGCCGGTGACGGCCGAGCGGTCACCACCGCTCTCGCGAATGACGGGGGCGGACTCGCCTGTAACAGCGGACTCGTTCACCGACGCAATGCCCTCGATCACCTCGCCGTCCGCTGGAATGGTATCACCGGCCTCGACCAGCACGACGTCACCCACTTCGAGCAGTTCGGCGGCCTTCGGCTCCCACAGATCGTCCTTGGGGTCATCCGGATGTAAGAATAGCTTGGCTTGCGTGTCGCTCCGGGTCGACCGCAGTGCGTCGGTATGCGCTTTGCCGCGTCCTTCCGCGATGGCCTCGGCGAAGTTGGCGAACAGCACTGTGAACCACAGCCAAGCGGCGATCTGGCCTGAGAAGAGAAGCCCGCCGCGGCCTGACATGAGATCGCGCACGAACAGCAACGTCACGAGTAGCGCGACGACGGCCGTGACGAACATCACGGGATTGCGCACCAGCTTGGCAGGGGCCAGCTTGGTGAAGGCATCGACTGCCGATTGGCGCAGGATGCCAGTATCGAGGAGCGGGATGGCTTTTGTGCTCATGGGGTGGCTCCTTCAGAACGTCTTGCCGGCGTGCATCAGGAAGTGCTCGACGATTGGGCCGAGGGCGAGCGCCGGGAAGTATTGCAGCCCGCCGAGAATCAGGATCACGCCGATCAAGAGCCCGATGAACAGCGGCCCGTGCGTCGGAAACGTGCCGGAGGACGCGGGCACCTTCTTCTTGGCGGCAAGCGCACCGGCAATGGCCATCACCGGCACGACGTAGGCGAAGCGGCCGAGCAGCATCGCGATGCCGAGGGTGGTGTTGTACCAGGACGTGTTGGCGGAGAGGCCCGCGAATGCCGAGCCATTGTTGCCGGCGGCCGACGAGTAGGCATAGAGGATCTCGGAGAGCCCGCGTGGGCCGGCGTTGGCGAGGCTCTCTAGCGCCTTCGGCAGCATGGCCGACGCCGCGGTGAAACCGAGGATGGCGAGCGGCAGGATTAGCAGCGCTAGCATGGCGAGCTTCATCTCGCGCGCCTCGATCTTCTTGCCGAGATATTCGGGCGTGCGCCCGACCATCAGGCCGGCGATGAACACGGTCAGGATCGCGATGACGATCATGCCGTAGAGGCCGGAGCCGACGCCGCCGGGCAGAATCTCGCCGAGCTGGATGAGGAACAGCGGCACGAGGCCGCCGAGTGGCATCAGCGAGTTGTGCATGGTGTTGACGGCGCCGCACGAGAGGCCCGTCGTCGCCACGACGTAGAGCGCGGAGAGCGCCTGTCCGAAGCGGACTTCCTTGCCCTCCATGTTGCCGGCCGTCATGTCGACGCCGGCCTTGGCGAGCAGCGGATTGCCAGAGGTCTCGGCCCAGTAGACCACGGCCGTGGCCGTGATGAGCAAGCCGTACATGGCGACGAGCAGCGCGATACCTTGGCGGCGGTCGCCTACCATGCGACCGAAAGTGAATGTCAGCGCGGTCGAGATCAGCAGCATGCTCCAGATTGAGAGCACGTTCGACCAGGCATTTGGGTTCTCGAAAGGGTGCGCGGCGTTGGCGTTGAAGAAGCCGCCGCCATTGGTGCCGAGCTGCTTTATGGCTTCCTGTGAAGCGACCGGGCCGAGCGCAATGGTCTGCTTCGCGCCTTCGAGCGTTGTCACTTCCACGCTTCCGGCGAGCGTTTGCGGCACGCCGGCCAGTGCAAAGGCAATGGCGACTACGATCGACAGCGGCAGCAGTACGTAAAGCGTGGCGCGGGTCACGTCGACCCAGAAGTTGCCGAGCGTCTGTGCTGAGCTTCGCGCGAACGCCCGCGTCACAGCGATGGCCAGGGCGATACCGGTGGCTGCCGACAAGAAGTTCTGCACCGTGAGCCCGGCCATCTGCACGAGATGGCTCATGGTGGTCTCGCCGCCGTAGGCCTGCCAGTTGGTGTTGGTCGTGAAGCTCATCGCCGTGTTGAAGGCGAGATCGGACGGCACAGCGCCGAAGCCCTGCGGATTGAGCGGCAGGATCGCCTGCAATCGCATCAGCGCGTAGAGCAGGAGGAAACCGAGCGCATTGAACATGAGCATGGCGAGCGTGTATGCGAGCCACGATTGCTCCTTCTCCGCCTTGATGCCGGCAGCACCGTACAGCGCGTTCTCGATGGGCTTGAGTACGCCGGTAAGGAGTGTGCGCTCACCCTGGAAAACCTGCGCCATGAAGCGGCCAAGGGGCCACGCGCAGGCGAGGACCCCGCCGAGCACCAGCGCGATCTGCAGCCAACCAATGAGTGTCATGGGTTCACCTCCCGAGGCTCAGAATTTCTCGGGCCGAAGCAGGGTGTAGACGAGGTAGGCGCCGAGCCCGACAGCGACCAGCAGCCCGATCACGG
>DAORNH010000009.1:33603-33949 GCA_035440865.1 Hyphomicrobiaceae bacterium
CCATCAGCGCAAAGCCGCCGAGGCCGAGTGCGAGAAAGACGAGATCGAGCATGGTGCTTCTCCGCAGATGCATCGCAGAAGCAAACTCCCATGACCTCGCATAAGGACTCGATTGGGAACTGTGGCAGCAGGCATAAAGACGATATAAGGATCAAGCGGCTCAGGCCCGGCAAGCCGAGCTGCATGAGTGGAAAGCACCCAACTGCGCATTGATGTTGGAAAAGTCAGCCTTAGGGTACAGCGTCGGAGGCGTGCAGCTCGCAACGCAGACAAGCGACGCGGTCAGGAGATGAACCGCCCCGGGTTTGCCGGAGGCTCCAACTCTTGAGAGATTGGAGCCATGACG
>DAORNH010000009.1:34008-37385 GCA_035440865.1 Hyphomicrobiaceae bacterium
GAGCATCGCAGCGAATACACGTCGCAGTGGGCGGCGATCGCCTCGATTGCGACCAAGATCGGCTGCACGGCGCAAACGCTGTCGAACTGGGTCCGCCAGGCCGAGCGCGACTAGGGTAAGCGCGCCGGCCTCACCACCGACGAGCGCGAGCGGCTCAAAGCGCTCGAGCGCAAGGTCCGCGAGTTGCGGCAGGCCAACGAGATCCTGCGCAAGGCGAGCGCGTATTTTGCGCAGGCGGAGCTCGACCGCCGATGGAAGCCATGATCAGCTTCGTCGATGCGTACCGCGACAAACACGGGGTCGAGCTGATCTGCAGAGTCGTTGAGATCGCCCCGTCGACCTACCACGCCCACGTCGCCCGGCGCGCCCAGCCGGAGACAGCGCCGCCGCGCGTCAAACGCGATCGTTTGCTCAGCGTCGAGATCAGAAGGGTTTTCGATGAGAGCTTCTCTGTCTACGGCGTGCGCAAGGTCTGGCGTCAGCTCATGCGGGAAGGTCACGGTGTCGCCCGCTGCACGGTGGCGCGGTTGATGAAGAAAGAAGCTCTGCAAGGGGTGATCCGTGGCGGCCGTGTACGCACGACCGTGAGCGATCGCGCCACGCCCTGTCCGCTCGACCACGTCAATCGCGAGTTCCGGGCTCCACGGCCGAACGCGCTGTGGGTCTCGGACTTCACCTACGTCGCGACCTGGACGGGGTTCGTCTACGTCGCGTTCGTCATCGACGCCTACGCCCGTCGCATCGTCGGCTGGCGCGTCAGCCGGTCGGCGCACGCAGGCTTCGTGCTCGATGCGCTGGAGCAGGCACTCCACGATCGCAAGCCCGTCTGTGGCAGCGGCCTCGTCCACCACTCCGATCGCGGCGTGCAATACGTCTCGATCAAATACACCGAGCGCCTTGCCGAGGCCGGCCTCGTGCCGTCCGTCGGCAGCGTCGGCGACAGCTACGACAATGCCCTCGCCGAGACGATCAACGGCCTCTACAAAGCCGAGGTGATCCACCGGCGCGGGCCGTGGCGTTCGCTCGAAGCCGTCGAGTACGCCACGCTCGAATGGGTCGACTGGTTCAACAACCGCAGGCTTCTCTCATCCGTCGGCCACGTGCCGCCGGCCGAAGCAGAAGCCGCCTACTACGCGAGCCTGGAGGAGACCGAGAAGATTGCCGCCTGACTCAATCCAACCAGCCTCCGAGGAAGTCGGGACAGTTCAGTGTCAGGGTCCGGACGAACTTCAGAAAGTTCGTTCACGCGACACGCGAGGCGGTAGGCACGGCAGTCAGGTCAAGCTTGACCCACACCGGCACGTGATCTGACGGTTTCTCCCAGCCGCGGACGTGCTTGTCGACGGCGGCGCGCTCGAGGCGGTCGGCGGCTTGGGGCGAGAGCATCAGGTGATCGATGCGGATGCCGTTGTTCTTCTGCCAGGCGCCGGCCTGATAGTCCCAGAAGGTGTAGACGCCGGGGCCGGGCTCGCAGGCGCGGAGCGCGTCCGTGAGGCCGAGCGCCACGAGGCGGCGGTAGGCTGCCCGCGATTCCGGCTGATAGAGCGCATCCTCCGTCCAGGCTCCCGGCGACTTGGCGTCGGCGGGCTCGGGGATGATGTTGTAGTCGCCGGCGAGCACCAAAGGCTCCTCGAGCGCGAGCAGGTGCCGCGCATGCGCCTCGAGCCGGGCAGCCCAAGCCTGCTTGTAGGAGAATTTCTCGGTGCCGATCGGGTTGCCGTTCGGCTGATAGAGCGAGGCTATTCGCACCGCGCCCGCGGGTACCGAGATAGTCGCCTCGATGTAGCGTGCCTGCTCGTCGGCGTCGTTGCCGGGAAGCCCGCGTGTCACGTCCTCTAGCGGGCGCTTCGAGAGGATCGCGACGCCGTTGAAGCCCTTCTGGCCGTGCACGGCGACGTTGTAGCCCTTCGCCTCGATTTCGGCGGCGGGGAACCCCTCTGTGACGCTCTTGATCTCCTGGAGGCAGACCACATCGGGGTTGCGCTCGCCGAGCCATGTGAGCAGCGTCTCGATGCGGGCCTTGACGCCGTTGATGTTCCAGGTGGCGATGAGCATCGGTTTGGGTCCGGCGGGTTGCGGCTGTCAGCAAGCTCTGCATGGCTCCCGGTCGCTTCGCAATCTTGAAGTCGCAGCCGATCCGCATTAGCCGGGGATGACAACCGCAACGGGGACGACCGCTGACCCACCTCGCACCCATGCTCGATCTCGCCGGCGCCTCGGGATCGGGCCGCGCCCTCCTGCTGCTCGCCATCGCCCTGCTGATCGGCGGGCTCGTCACCGGATTTCTGTCCGGTCTCCTCGGCATCGGCGGCGGCGGCATCGTCGCGCCGATCCTCTACGAGGTGTTCGGTATCATCGGGGTCGATCCGGCCGTGCGGATGCATTGTGCGGTCGGCACCGCGCTTGCTGTGATGATCCCGACTTCGATCCGCTCGTTCATGGCCCACAAGGCGCGCGGTGGCGTCGACATGGAGGCGTGGCGCCGACTCGGCGTCGGCGTGGTGGCCGGCGTTGTTATCGGCGCGCTCGTCGCCAGCGTCTCGCCTGGTACGCTCCTCAAGTGGGTGTGGGTCGGCTTTGCCACCGTGATGAGCCTGAAGCTCGTCTTCGGCAAGGAGCAGTGGCGGCTCGGAGAGCAGTTGCCGAATGCCCCGCTGACCGAACTCTACGGCGCCTTCGTCGGCGTCATCTCGACATTGCTCAGCATCGGCGGCGGCGCCTTCATCAATACGTTCATGACGCTCTATGGCCGCACCATCCAGACGGCGGTCGGCACGGCATCGGGGATCGGGCCACTGATTGCCATTCCAGGCACGATCGGCTTCCTCTGGGCGGGTCTCGGCGTTGCCGGGCGGCCGGAGCTGTCGCTCGGCTATGTCAACCTCGTCGGGTTCGTGCTGGTCGGCGCGACGAGCGTGCTCGCGGCACCCTGGGGTGTGCGGCTCGCCCACGGCGTCTCGCGCCGCGCGCTCGAGCTTGCGTTCGCCGCAATGCTGTCGACGATCGGGCTCAGGTTCCTCTGGACGCTGCTGTTCGAGTAGCAGGTTGCGTGCGTCTGACGGATTCTGGCAGAGTGCTGCATGGCTCAGACCATACTCCGCCGCCCGGCGACCTATGCCGATCTCGAGGCCCTGCCGGACAACATGGTGGGGCAGATCCTCTTCGGCACGCTGCATGCCCATCCGAGGCCGACGCCAAGGCACATCCGGGCCTCGACGAAGCTCGGCGCCGAACTCGACGGACCGTTCGATCGCGGACGGGGTGGTCCGGGCGGCTGGCTGCTCCTTATCGAACCCGACTTGCATTCTGGCGAGCACGTCGTCGTGCCGGCCAACTACAACTCGCCGGGCCAGATCGTCATCGGCGGCCATGCGCTC
>DAORNH010000010.1:0-7247 GCA_035440865.1 Hyphomicrobiaceae bacterium
AGAAGCGCATCGAGACGCTGCGCCGGAACATCCGCGAACTCGAGGAGCGCATCGTCCAGCTCCGAGAGAAAAAGCTCGTCGCGCCGAAGACGGGCATGCTGCCGGGTATCATTACGGATACGGTCGACAGCCTGACGAAGGATATCGCGGAAGCCCAGAAGCGCATCGATCTCAACCGTGAGGAGATCGAGAAGTCGAAGGAGCTCGTGCGCGAGGCGCTGGCCAAGGTCGGCATCATGATGAACCGCGAGCAGATCGACCTGCTGCTCGAAGGCGTGCTCGGCGGCGATCTGATGCGGCTCATGGCCGTGTTCAACTCGGCAAAGCTCATAGACGCCCAGCTTGCAAAGCTCCTCAACGAGAGCGGCGAGAACCTGGGTGCTGCCCGCAAGTACTTCGCCATGCACGCGGCGCTGTTCGCAATCCTGGTGCACGCCCAGGACCAGATGATCGCCAAGATCGACAAGCAGTACCTCCCGAAACTCGAGGCGATCACGCGCGACATCGCGGCCGCACGAACGCGCACCGCCGAGTTGCTTCGGGGCGAGAACCGGCCCGACCAGCGCCGCGCGCTCGAGGCGAACCGCGAGAGCCAGCGGCTCGCCGAGGATGCAGCGCGCAGCTATCGGCGCTATCTGCTCATGCAGCGCGAACAGATCGCGCGCGCGCGCGCCCGGGCGGCTCACGATTTGAAGATTGCCGACAACACCTTCGAGACAGTGGAAGCGAGCTTCCAGCTGCGCACTCTCATGCGCGATGCGACCTCCACCTTCGATGCGCTGCAGCGACTTGAGGCGCCGACCTTCGACCAGATCTTCCGCAACGAGGAGCTACGGCGCGAATTCGAGAACCTGACGCGCCGCCTCGATACGCCGGGCTCGTGACGGTGTCGTCGAGTGTGCCCGCTCGCTAGTGTCCCGATCGCGAAGTTCGCTACCACGAGACGCGAACTCGGACGAACGTCGCGATCGATAGGGACACTAGGAATTACATGAGCTTAGTGTGGCGTTATGTTCGGAAGTTCGGTTCTCGAGAATGCCACACGTTGAATACGAACTTCCGAACCGCCACACTTGCACCCGGGCGGCATTGTTGCGCCCATGCAACTCAATCAACCGAAACACCTGGCTCGCGACAGCGCGTGGTTGTCGCGAGCGTTAGCTTGTATGCTGCCTGCGTTGACGTATTGGTAAGTCATCGCTCATATCTCAGCGGCCAGATTGGAGGAACCAGAATGCCCATCATCAACCGCGTCGCAGAATTGCAGCCCGAGGTCGCCGCCTGGCGCCAGGACATCCACGAGAATCCGGAGCTGCTCTACGACGTGCATCGCACCGCCGAGCTCGTCCGCAAGAAGCTCATCGAGTTCGGCTGCGATGAGGTGGTGCCGGGCGTTGGCCGGACCGGGGTGGTCGGCGTGATCAAAGGGCGCAAGTCGGGGTCGGGACGCGTCGTCGGTATGCGCGCTGACATGGATGCGCTCCCCATCCAGGAGATCACAGGGCTGCCGTATGCCTCCAAAACGCCCGGGAAAATGCACGCCTGCGGACATGACGGCCACACGGCCATGCTGCTCGGCGCGTCGAAGTACCTCTGCGAGACGCGCAATTTCGACGGCACCGCGATCGTCATCTTTCAGCCGGCTGAAGAGGGCGGCGCCGGCGGCAAGGCAATGGTCGATGACGGCATGATGGACCGCTGGGGCATCCAGGAGGTCTATGGCATGCACAACATGCCGGGCATCCCTACGGGCCATTTCGCCATTCGGCCGGGTCCGATGCTCGCCGCCTCCGACCGCTTCGACGTGACCATCGAGGGCCGCGGCGCACATGCGGCGAAGCCTCATCAGGGCATCGATCCGGTGGCGATCGGCTGCCAGCTGCATGCCGCGTTCCAGACCATCGTCTCGCGCAACGTGGACCCGATCGACTCAGCTGTCGTCTCGATGACCATGTTTCATGCCGGCGACGCCATGAACGTGATCCCGCAGACCGCAAAGCTCGCCGGCACCGTGCGCACCCTGAAGCAGTCCGTGCGCGAGAAGGTGATGGCGCGCATGCGTACGATTTCCGAAGGTCTGGCAGCTGCCTACGACGCCAAGATCGAGCTCAAGTACTCACTCGGCTATCCGGTGACCGTGAACCACGTGAAGGAGACCGCCTTCGCCGCAAACGTGGCGCGACAGGTGGTCGGCGAGAAGGCGGTCGACGACAATACGCCGGCGAGCCTCGGCGGCGAGGACTTCGCCTACATGCTGGAAGCACGGCCCGGCGCGTTCATCTATGTCGGCAACGGCGATACGGCCGGCGTGCATCATCCGGCCTACAACTTCAACGATGAGGCGATCCCGTCGGGCGTGTCGTTCTGGGCGAAGCTCGCTGAAGCGGCGATGCCGGCACGCTGAGGCCGGCACGCTGAGGCCTGTCAAGGGGCTGTTAGGCTGGCGGCGCCTCCGGGCAGAGGATGTCGAGCGGGAAGGTGTGCGCCTCGAACGGCGGGGCGCATACGGGATCGGCGTCCTTGAAGGTGCGCTCGATCTGCCAGCGTGAGGCGACCAGTTCGAACACCTCGAGAGTGAGCACGAGCGGATCGACGTACCAGGCATGGCTGACGCCAAAGCTCGCGTAGACTGCGAGTTTGTCCGTGCGGTCGATGCGCATCGTCGAGGGCGAAAGGTTCTCCGCGACCCAGTCCGGCGGGGTAACGATCCAGGCCGTATCGGGCATTGCGGGCAGCCGCTCCTTCCGCCACCCGGCGATGTCCGGCACGACGACGTGCGAACCGAAGTGCAACTCAGGCTCCACGATTACGACCCAGCCGCCAGGACCACCACGTCCGAACCGATAGGTGCCGATAAACTCGCTGCCAAGGATGCCCGCCGCATAGCCGTGGCGAGGCGCCGGACGTGCCTGCGTATGCAGCACGCCGAACAGGATCTCGCCGACGACTTTGGGCGGGAGCGCCTCGACTTCGGCGTAGGTCGCTGGTCGCGTCGTCAACTGCTGCATCGCGGCGGCCTTTCGGCCGTACCATCGGGCCCTGCAGATACGACTCCATCCGGTCCGGCGAGGCCACCCGATCGCCCTCTACCGCCGCGCATTCCGCCAGATCGCGCCGAGGATGTCCGAGAAATCGTCGGTCCACGGCGTGACAGAGGCAGCCTTCACCTCGCTCGCATAGGGGAGCGCGAGCAGCGCGGCATGCGCCGGCTCGGACCGTGTCACAAGCACCACGTGCGAGGGTGAGCGATCCAATCCGGCGTCGCGGAAGCGATCATCGGCGAGCGCGACGAGCGTTCCGGCAACGGACTTCGCCGTCGAGGTCGCGACCGAGTGCAGGTCGAGGTGGCGGTTCGAGACGTGCATCGCGAGGATGCCGTTTGGCGAGAGCTTCGAGAGGTAGAGGGTGATCGCCTCTCGCGTCATGAGATGCACGGGTACCGCGTCCGAGGCGAAGGCGTCGATCACCAGATAGTCGAGGCTGCCTGCCGCGACCTTGTCGAGCGTCAGGCGGGCATCGCCGAGGACGATCTCGGCGTTCGGCTGGCAGTGCGACATGAATGTGAACTTGCGGGCATCGCGGGCGATGTCTGCCACCAAGGGGTCGATCTCGTAGAAGCGCCAGCGCTCGCCCGCCTTGGCCGAGCAGGCTAGTGCGCCTGTACCGAGGCCGACAACGGCGGCGCGCAGGTCGCCACCTGTTCGTCCGGTCGTCTGGCGAGCGACCTCGGCCGCGCGTGCCATCGGCGTATAGTAGTAGGTCGCCGGCACCGGGTTCGTGACGGGCGTGCCGTCTGCGTTGCGGATGCGCTCGGCACCGTGGATGGTCGTGCCGTGGAAGAGGACGCGCATTTCGTTCTGCCCGAGCATGGCGACGCGATGGACGCCGAAGAAGCTCCGCTCGGCGTGGCCGCGGTTCATCGCCGACGGCAGGATCGAGATCGACATCCCGGCGATCGCCATCAAGGTGAGCTGGCGGAGCGGGCGCGCGGCGGCGAGGACGACCAGTACCGCCAGGACGACCAGAGCCAGGATGCGTGGTGTCTGGCCAACCGGAATGATGCGCTTGATCATCAGCCATTCGATCGCCATCAGCGCGAGGAGCCCGCCGATGGCGAGCGCCAGCAGCTGTCGCCGGTCGCTCTCCAGGTAGTCGCGCATCACGCCAGGCCTGCAGGCCATCCCGAGGACGACCAGGATCGGGAACTCCCAGATCGTGCTGAACACCTGCGGTGCGATGATCGCCGCGAAGACGCCGCCGATGACGCCGCCAGCTGACATCCACAGGTAGAACTCTGTGAGATGGGCCGAGGCCGGACGCCGATCGAACAGCTCCTTGTGGCAGACCATCGTCGTCACCAGGAACGCCGCAGAGCCGCCGATCGCCGCCACCATCCAGCCCGTGCTGCCGGGCGTCGAGATACCGAACAGCACGGCGATCACGGTCAGCGGCTGAAGCATGAGCATCCAGCGGTGCGGGATCACCGGCACCGGCCGGAACACCAGGATGAAGGTCGCGAGGAACGCCGCGAGCGGCAGCACCCAGAGGAAGGGTGCCGAGGCAATGTCGGTCGTCACGTAGCTCGTGAAGGCGACCAGCAGGCCTGACGGTACGGCGGCCAGTCCAATCCAGACGGCGCGGTCGGCCCAGATGACGGGAGGCGCCGCGGCCGGAGCCTCGGGAAGGGCAGCGGGACCATCGGCCGTACGGTTGACCAGCATAGCGAGGCCGCAAACAGCAATGGCGAGGCCAAGGACGACGAAGCCAGCGGCCCACATCGACGCCTGCTGGCCGAGCCCGATGAGCGGCTCGATCAGCACCGGATAGAGCAATAGGGCCGCGAGACTGCCGAGGTTCGACGCGCCGTAGAGGAAGTAGGGGTCGTTCGCATGCGGGTGGCCGGTGCGCGCAAACCAGGACTGGAGCAGCGGCGCATTTGCCGAGACGGCAAAGAAGGGGAGGCCGACGCCGACGGCGAGCAGCCCGATGAGCCAGACGTAGGTGTTCGAGCTCGTTGGCTCGGCGAGGTTCGCCGGCAGGCCGACGGGCAGCGCCAGCACAGCGATCGCGAGCACGCCGAGATGGACGAGCGGCGCGAGGCGGTGCGGCACGAAGCGATTGAGGGCATGCGCGTAGCAGTAGCCGGCGAGCAGCACGGCCTGGAAAAAGCACATGGAGACCGCCCACACGGACGGTGACCCGCCGAGCTTCGGGAGAACGAGCTTCGCAAACAGCGGCTGGACCGAGAAGAGCAGGAGCGCCGACAGGAAGAGCGTGCCGGAGAAGAGCGTCAGGATCGCGCCCTTGTCAGTGATGAGAGCGAGGCGCCGGCTGACCGCCGCGCCGATGGCACCCGTGCTCATTCTGGTCCCCCTTACGCAAGCACTTCGAGGCCCGCCGACTTTAGCGGGGATTGGTTGAGGCGATCTGAAAGCGCAATTGCCTGATCTGTCCCAGAACCGGGCGCGTTGTTAGGGGATCCTTAATGCGCCTCGCCGAACATCAGGGCGAGGCCGAAACGAGGCCAATTCCTAAACCCGTTCGCGCGAGATCGCCGCGCCGAGGATGGAAATGACCATTCACCCGACGAACACCTTGAACCGTGCGACCGCGCAACCGGTCACCCTGACCTCCGATCGCCGCCGTCACAAGCGCGTCGCCCTCGCGCTGCTCGGCCGCTTCATGCGCGCGAACCGCATGGAATATCCCTGTAAGCTGCAGGACATCTCGGTCGGCGGCGGCGCGATCCTGGCGCCGGTCCCTGTGACCCTCAACGAGCGCATCGTCGCCTATTTCGATCATCTGGGCGGCGTCGAGGGCAACGTCCTGCGCATCTTTGATGGCGGGTTCGTCATGCAATTCAGCGCGACCCAGCACAAGCGCGAGAAAATCGCGGCGCAGCTGACCTTTCTCATCAATCGCGATACGGTCGACGGCATCGAGGAGCGCCGCCACGAGCGCTCGATCCCGAAGAACAGCGTCTCGAGCCTGAAGCTCGGCGACGGCGTCATCCTGCCCTGCCAGGTGATGGACGTCTCCATCTCGGGTGCCTCCATCGGCACCGAGGCGCGCCCTGCCGTGGGCACGGACGTGCTCCTCGGCAAGCTCCGAGCCCGCGTGATGCGCCATCACGAACACGGCATCGGCGTGCAGTTTCTGGACATCCAGAACCCGTCGGCACTCCGGAAGTATTTTGGCTGAGGCCGCGAGGCGGATCAATTTCAATTCGAGACTTATTGCCGGGGCATTTCCGGCAATTCCGCCTGCCCGCCTTGAGGGGAGGCTGATGTTTGTTGCGTAGAGTGATCGTGGGTTGGGGGTCCGGTCATGAAGCGTAGCGCAATCGGCATATTCGCAGTCCTGATATCGCAATCGGCTGGCTCGGTGCTCGCCGATCCGCGCACGGCGAGCTCGGCTCAGGATCGCGCGAGCCCTTTCATGCGGGTGCATGGACCGACCAAGCCGCCCTACGGCTTCGTCCGGTTCTGTGCCACCAACCCGGTCGAATGCGCGCGCTTCCCGCTCGACCATGTGCGTTTTCATTTGACGCCGGATCGCATGCGCGAGCTCGTCGAGCTCAATCGCGACATCAATCAGCGCATCGAGGCCACGACAGACATGGACGCCCATGGCGTCGAGGAATACTGGACCCTACCGCAGTCGCGCGGCGACTGCGAAGACTACGCGCTCCTGAAGCGCCACATCCTGATCTCTCGAGGCTGGCCGCCGGGCGCACTGCTCATGACGGTCGTGCGGGACGAGAAGGGCGAAGGCCACGCGATCCTCACCGTGCGGACCGCGCAAGGCGACTACATCCTCGACAACAAGGTCGATGAGATCCGCATCTGGTCGCGGACGCCCTATGTGTTCGTCATGCGCCAGTCCTACATCGATCCTATCGTCTGGGTGTCGCTCGACGACCAGACCGGCAGCGCGCCACCCTCCATCGCCGGCGTCCGCAGCGCCCGCCCCAAGGGCGCGCCATAGCAAGTTTCGTCCAGGCTCAGAGCACCTGCCGCTCCCCCATGCTCCGGGCCTTGCCTCGGGCCGGGTTCCGATGATCGGACCCGGCCCATTTTCTTGCCCGCCTCACATCACCGCGCCGATCTGCCAGGGCACGAACTCGGCGTCGCCATAGCCGAGTTCTTCCGACTTGGAGCGCTTGCCGGAGGCGACGCGCAGGACGGTGTCGAAAATCTCGCGGCCTTTCGCCTCGATCGAGACGCCATCGATGATGTCGCCGCAGT
>DAORNH010000010.1:7373-9108 GCA_035440865.1 Hyphomicrobiaceae bacterium
CGCGACCTGGCCCGTTGCCGCGACGGGATCGTAGCCGGGCGTGTCCATGTAGACGAAGCCCTTGGCTGTCACTGGCTCGGCGTAGCGGTAGACCGCCTCGAGCGTGGTGGTGCCGCCCTTCGCCGCCGCGCCGAGTGACTTCTCGAGGATGGTGGTGAGGCCACCGAGCTTATTGCCGGGGCTCGGGTTGTTATCCATCGAGCCGCGGTTGCGGTCGCAGTAGTCGCGCCACCAGTCGATGATCTCGACGAGCGTCTTGCCGACGGCCTCGCTGCGGGCGCGGCGCGTCAGGAGATGCTCGGCCCCATAGATTTCCGGCGTCTCCGAGAGCACACCCGTGCCGCCGTGACGGACGAGCAAATCGACCGCGGCGCCGAGCGCTACGTTCGCCGTGATGCCCGAGTAGCCGTCCGAGCCGCCGCACTGGAGTGCCAGGGTCAGCTCGGAAGCCGGCCGCGTCTCGCGCCGCGCTCGGGCGACAGCTGGGAGCATGGACTTGATGGCATCGACGCCGGCGGCAACAGTCTTCCTCGTGCCGCCCGTATCCTGGATCGTGAAGGTGCGGAACGTGTCCGTCTCCTTCATGCCGTACGCCTCCATGAAGCGGCTGATCTGGAAGCCCTCGCAGCCGAGGCCGACCATCACGACGCCGCCCATGTTCGGGTTCGCCGCATAGCCCCATTGCGTGCGCTTCAGAACCTCGTAGCCCTCGCCCTCGAGGTCGAGCGCGCAGCCCCCGCCGTGGACGAGCGGGATCACGCCGTCGATGCCGGGATGATCGCGGAGGAGGCCGGAGCGCGTGATCTCCTCGGCCATCAGGCGGGCGACGGTCGCCGAGCAGTTCACGCTCGTCAGGATGCCGATGTAGTTGCGCGTGCCCGAGCGGCCGTTGCCGCGATTGTAGCCTTCAAACGTTGCGCGCTCGGCCGCGGGCAGCAGCGCCTCGTTGCGGGCGTCCTTGGCGAAGGCATAGTCGCGGTCGAACTCGCCGAAGGCGCAGTTATGCGTGTGGACGTGCCGACCGGGCGTGATCGGCCCTGAGGCAAAGCCGATAATCTGCCCGAACTTCCTGAGCGGCTCGCCCTTGGCGACGGCCTTGATCGCCATCTTGTGCCCGCGCGGGATACGCTCGGCAGCGGTGACGCCGTTGACGACCGTCCCCTGGTTCACGGTATCGACCGCGACCACGACGTTGTCGGCCGGATTGAGGAGGAGGGTGCGGGGCGACTTCGGGGTGGACATCGTTGGCTCGCTCGATCGGGCTGGAACGCTGACGGTCCGGTGGGGCAGTATCGCCGTCGGCAACAGCGGTTGGGTCACAGCGGTTGGGTAAGGGCTCATGAACGACCACGTCAACGCCTTCGTCAAGGGCGAGCGCTTCCGTATCGCGGGGCGTGCGGGAGGCCCGCTCGCGGGGCTCACGTTCGCGGCGAAGGACCTGTTCGACGTGGCGGGCCGGCCGTCGGGCGCAGGAAATCCCGACTTCGCACGGGGCCGCCCGCTGCCGCAGCGCCATGCCTGGGCCGTCTCGACGCTGCTCGATGCCGGCGCGACGCTGGTCGGCAAGACGATCACGGACGAGGTGTCGCTCGGCATTCTCGGCGAGAACGCCTTCGACGGGACGCCGCTCAACGTGAAGGCGCCGGACCGCGTGCCGGGTGGCTCGTCGTCGGGATCGGCAGCAGCCGTAGCCGGCCGGCTCTGCGATGCGGCGCTCGGCACCGACACCGGCGGG
>DAORNH010000010.1:9140-14535 GCA_035440865.1 Hyphomicrobiaceae bacterium
CGAGCTTTTCGGGTCTCTACGGCATCCGCCCGACGCATGGCCGCCTGTCGCTCGATGGCATGCTTCCTCAGGCACCCTCGTCGGATACGACCGGCTGGTTCGCGCGCGATGCCGAGACGTTCGCGCGCGTCTCGGAGGTGATGCTCGGCGAGGCGATCACGCCCGTGAAGCCGCAGCGTCTCGTCGTCGCCGTCGATGCCTTCGGGTTCGCGGGACCCGAGGTCAGCGCCGCCCTCGCCCCGCTCGTCGCGCGGCTCGGTGCGCTCGCGGGCGAGGTGCGTGAGGAGATCATGGCGCCGCCGGGCCTCTCGGTCTGGGGGCGCGCGCAACGGACCTTGCAGCCCTACGAGGCCTGGCTCACCTTCAAGGATTGGGTCGAACGGGAGAACCCGCGCATGGCGTTCGGCGTGGCACGCGGGCTCGTCCTTGGCGCCATGATCCCGGAGAGCGAGCGCCGCTGGGCCGCCCTGATGCGCGAGGAGGCGCGGGCCCGCCTCGCCTACCTCTTGAAGCCGGGGACCATCCTGTGCATGCCGACGACGCCGTTCGCCGCCCCGCGTCGCGGGCTCCCCATCACCGAACTCGAGCCCATCCGTGAGCGCATCCTCTGCCTCTGCGCGCATGGCGGTCTCGCCGGTTTCCCACAGGTCTCCATTCCCGGGGCGACCGTTGACGGCGCGCCGATCGGCCTTTCAATTCTCGGCAGCCGCGGCTCCGACGCGAGCCTCGTCGCCATCGCCAGTGCCATGGAGGGCGCCACATGACCACACCCCGAGACCTCACCCCCAACATCCCCGAGGTCGTCGCCGAGATCAGTGCGCTGTTCGAGCGCTACGAGCAGGCGCTGATTGACAAGGACGTCGACGTGCTGGACGCCACGTTCTGGGAGAGCCCGCACACGATCCGCTATGCGCTCCACGAGAACGGCTACGGATTCAACGAGATTCACGCCCATCGCGTGGCGCGTCCGCCCGGCCCCGGCATCAAGGAGCGGCGCATCCGCCTGGAGATCCTCACCCTCGGCCGCGATTTCGCGACGACGAACCTCGAGTTCAAGGTGCGCGGCCGCGCTCTCATCGGCCGCCAGAGCCAGACGCTCGTGCGCTTCCTGGGCCTCGGCTGGAAGGTCGTCGCGGCCCACGTCTCGACCATGAACGAGACGGCGTTGTGGTGAGGGGGCGGGCGGAGAACCCTAGCTCGACTTGGCACCTGCGCTCTTGCGGTCAAGCAACGCGTCTGTCGGTTGCCAGGACATGGTCATGCCGCAGAGTTGGCGCGCCAGATACCACTCGCATTCGGGGCCATGTGGCTTGGTGCACGCAACTCGGTGAAGCAGCGCTCGGCCTTTCGTTCTCGCGCGTGACGGCCGCGTCATCAGGCCGAGATAAAAGTAGAGACTCTGTAATTCGTCGGGATGCCGGAAGGTGCTCATATCGGTTATTCGAATAGTTCCTTCAGGACGCGTCTCAAGCTCGAACAGATCATCGACACCGAGAACGCTTTTGGAGAATTCCTCGGGCGCGATTTCACCGAGAACCAAGCGCGCCAACGGTTGTGGCCAGTGTCCGTTCCTCCATTTGGCACCAAAGCGAAGATCGGTTTCCGCTTTCGACGCCAGCTTGGTATCGCGCATTTCGCGCGCCGCGAACCACATCAGCAGGCCGATCGTGAAGCCGGCACGGAGGCCAGCGTAGCAGGCAACGTGCCTGCGATGACTTTTCTCCATGGCGACGGTCAGACATTCGACGGCCGCGTTGCGATCCCCCTCGAGCCAATGGGCAACGAATTTCAGCCCAAATAGATCGAGGTTGACATACTCGACGTCACGAGCTGTGCGAGCAAAACCTTCAATTGCTTGGGCGAAGCTGTGCTGTGCGTCCGAGTAGCGGTCGAGCCAAAGCTGGTAAACGCCGAGCCACATGACGTGGCGGTCGTCTCGCAGCATTGAAGGATGTTTGTCGAACCAGCGCACCATCGCCGCTGGACCGACCTTGTCGACGTCAGGCGGCCATAGCTTCTTGCCCATGCGACGAACTCACTCCAACTGAGCGTCCCCTCTACTCACTCACCGCATATTCCGGTCACACCGGCGCGAGACTGGATATCCGGGAAACAACAGCAGATGTGCTGGTGCGACGCGCCCCACTCTGCCTCAAGAATCACGCACCCAGCGCCACCGTCGCCGAGATCTCGAGGCGGAGTTCGGGGCGGTTGAGGGCGGAGACGATGACGAGCGTGTTCGGCGGCCATTTGCCGTTTGGATAAAGGCGGGTGTAGACGGCGGTCCGAGCCTTGAACCAGGCGTCGAGGTTCTCGCGGCCAACGACGTAGGTCCTGAGCTCGATGACATCGTCGAAGCTTGCGCGGAGATCGGCGAGGATGCCTTCGAGGTTTGCGAACACGACGGGCACCTGGGCAGCCAAGTCGTTCGGCCCGACGATCAACCCTGCGCGGTCGACCGCGACCTGGCCTGCGATGTAGGCCGTGCGCGTGCCAGGTTCGACGATCGATACGTGCGAGTACATTCCGAAGACAGGCCCCGCGCTCGGCGGGTTGAGGCGTGAGACTTTGGCGTTCGACATCGGGCGCTCCTCGCATGCGGCTATCGCGCTACGATGGCACGGCTTGGCAGCGGATGGGAGCCACATGTGGGACATGGCGCGGCTTGATCTCGACGCTTGAAACTCGCGGGCTGGAAGCGCAACATCGTCTGCAACGATGAACGCTGGAGGAGCCACGGCATGACGGCGTATCCGACGAAAAGCCTCGCGGCGCATCCGCCGTTCAAGTATCCGGCCTACAAGGGCACGATCGATCGCGCGCCCACGCGGCCGCTCGTCATAATCCCACAGACCATGACCGAGCTCACCGGGCCGATGTACGGCCACGAGAGCGTGAAGGCCGGCGACAGCGATCTCACCCGCCAGCATGCGGGGGATGCGATCGGGGAGCGCATCATCGTCTCGGGCCGCGTGCTCGACGAGAGCGGCCGGCCGGTGCCGAACACGCTGCTCGAGGTCTGGCAGTGCAATGCCGCGGGCCGCTACCGCCACAGCGGCGAGCAGCATGATGCGCCGCTCGACCCGAATTTCTCGGGCGCCGGCCGCGCCGTCACGGATGCCGAGGGGCGCTATCGGTTCACGACCATCAAGCCGGGCGCCTACCCCTGGCCGAACGACCGCAATTCGTGGCGGCCCGCGCACATTCATTTCTCTCTCTTCGGTCCGACGATCCTCTCGCGCCTCATCACGCAGATGTATTTCCCGGGCGATCCGCTGCTGCCGCTCGACACGATCTTCATGAGTGCGCCGGAAGGCGCCCGCGACCGGCTGATCTCGCGCTTCGATATCGAGACGACGCAGCCGAACTGGGCGCTCGGCTACCAGTTCGACATCGTGCTGCGCGGTCGCGCCGAGACGCCGACGGAGGCTCCGCACCATGACTGATGTCTCGCCCTCGATGACGATCGGTCCGTTCTTCCATTTCGCCATGACCGAGGGTTCGCGCGGTGACGGCGACATCGCGACCGGCAACATGCTGACACCTGATGCGGCCGGCGAGCGCATCCGCATCGTCGGCCGCGTCATCGACGGCAAGAATCTGCCGCTGACGGGCGCGCTGATCGAACTCTGGCAGGCTGATGGCCAGGGCCGTTATGCTGCTCCGGGCGATCCGCGGCGCGCTTCCAACAGCTCGTTCCGTGGCTTCGGGCGCTGCCCGACGGACGATGCCGGGAACTTCGTATTCGATACCGTGCGGCCGGGTGCCGTCCCCGGTCCTGGCGGTAAGGCGCAGGCTCCACATATCGCGGTGATCCTTCATGGGCGCGGGCTCCTGCGCAATGCAGTGACACGCATCTATTTCCCGGACGAGGCCGCAAATGCGACCGACCACGTCCTCTCGCTTGTGCCCTCAGAGGCGCGCAGCATCCTGATCGCCAGGCGCGAGGCGGACCAGGGCGGCGTCAAGGTCTACCGCTTCGACATCGAGCTGCAGGGCCCGCGCGCCATGCAGTTCTTCGAGGTTTGAGGCGTGGCACGCCGAACGGAGGTCGGCATCGTCGGCGCCGGCCCGGCGGGGCTGATGCTTGCCCATCTCCTCGCACGCGAGGGCATCTCCAGCGTCATTGTCGAGGCGCGCTCGCGGAGCTACGTCGAGGGGCGCATCCGGGCCGGCGTGCTCGAGCATTGGGTCGCCGATCTCCTCGCCGAAACAGGCGTCGGGGTGCGCATGCAGCGGGAAGGGCTGCTCCATCACGGGATCGAGCTGCGCTTTGCCGGCCGGGCCCACCGCCTCGACCTTTCCGAGCTGACCAGCGGCCGGGCGATCACCGTCTACGGCCAGCACGAGGTGGTGAAGGACCTGATCGCGGCCCGTCTCGCTGCCGGACAGGAGATCGTTTTCGAAGCGGCGGACGTGCAGGTGCATGGGATCGGCGGAGATGCACCGAGCCTCACTTATGCATGGGACGGCAGGACGGAGCAGATCGACTGCGACTTGATCGCAGGCTGCGACGGCTTCCACGGCGTCTGCCGCGCCAGCATCCCGGCAGAGAAGCTCGCGATCTTCGAGCGTGTCTACCCGTTCGCCTGGCTCGGCATCCTCGCCCAGTCCCGGCCCGTCTCGGAGGAGCTCATCTACGCGAGCCACGATGACGGCTTCGCGCTTTTCTCGATGCGCGCGCCGACAGTCACGCGCCTCTACCTGCAGTGCCGGCCGGACGAGGACCTCGCCGCCTGGAGCGACGAGCGCATCTGGGGCGAGCTCGAGCGCCGGCTCGGCGGCGCTTCTGGTGCGCTCGAGCGCGGGCCTGTGCTTCAGCGAGGCGTCACGGGCATGCGCTCGTTCGTGGTCGAGCCGATGCAGTACGGCCGGCTCTATCTCGCGGGAGATGCCGCGCACATCGTGCCGCCGACCGGGGCCAAGGGAATGAATCTCGCCATGGCCGATGTCCGCGTGCTTTCAGCTGCAATGCGCGACTTCCTGAAGTCGGGCAGCCGGCGCTTGCTCGACGCTTACTCAGCGAGGTGCTTGAAGCGCATCTGGCGCGCCGAGCGCTTCTCGTGGTGGATGACGTCGCTGCTTCACCGCTTCCCGGACGAAGATGCCTTCGGCTATCGCATGCGCATGGCGGAGCTCGACTACATCACGTCTTCCAAGGCGGCGGCTACGGCACTCGCCGAGAACTACGTGGGGCTCGCCTTCGAGGCGCCGGAAGGGTAAGCACCGGGGGCTGCAACGGAGCAAGCCCCATGCCGAAGCCGATCGCGCCAAAGCCGCTCGACTACCTGCCGCCCGAGCAGGCCTTCCTCGATCCGCTCCGCGACGATCCGCCGGCAAAGGCGCGTGCGGTCGTCATCCCGTTCGGCATCGAGGCGTCTGTCAGCTACGGCTC
>DAORNH010000010.1:14545-35245 GCA_035440865.1 Hyphomicrobiaceae bacterium
GGAACGGCGCGGGGGCCAGCTGCGATCCTCGCCGCCAGTCACCAGCTCGAGCTCTTTGACGAGGAACTTTGGCGCGAGCCCTGGCGCGACTTCGGCATCGCGACACTGCGAGAGCCGGTGATCGACAAGTCGGTGTCGCGCGCACTCGATCAGCTCGAGACTATCGTCGAGAGCGTTGTTGCAGCAGGACGCTTTCCGCTCGTGCTTGGTGGCGAGCATTCGCTCACGCCTGGCGCCATCCGTCCGCTGGTGAAGCGCCACGAGGACCTCGTGGTCCTGCAACTCGACGCCCACGCGGACCTGCGCGACGGCTACCTCGGCGAGACATTCTCGCATGCCGCCGCCATGCGCCGCGTGCTCGATCATCCGGGTGTGTCGCTTGTCTCGGTCGGGATCCGCGTCTTCTCGAGCGAGGAGGCGGCATTCCTCGAGGGGGCAGGGGAGCGCGTGCGCATCCACTGGGGGAAGGACCAGGCGCGCTGGGACATCGAGGAGATCGTAAGGCCGCTTCGGGGAAAGCGGGTCTACGTCACCTTCGATATCGACGCGCTCGATTCGGCGGTGATGCCGGCGACCGGGACACCGGTGCCGGGCGGCGTGCCGTTCTTGACTGCGCTCGCCATATTGCGGCGCGCGGCGGAGGTCTCAACCATCGTCGGCGGAGATGTCGTCGAGCTCGCGCCGATCGCGGGCCTGCACGCCTGCGACTACACGGCGGCGGCAGTCGCCTCGAAGATCATGACGTATGCGCTCTCCGGGACAGGCGTACGGGCCTGCCCGCCGCGCCGTTAACGCGCCCTTTGCCAAGCTCGCCTAGGGTCGACACCGGGTGGCATATCTCATGCCGCCCGCCCGGAGGCCCGCATGGTGTCGCCCGTCGAGGTGTCGATCATCGTTGTCAGCTACAACACGAAAGCGATGACGCTGGCGTGCCTCGCCTCCGTGCGCGCCGAGACGCGCGCGTCCTTCGAGCTGATCGTCGTCGACAACGCATCGAGCGACGGCTCGGCCGAGGCGATCGCCGCGGCTGACCCGGAGGCCGTGATCATCCCGTCGCGAGAGAATCTCGGCTTTGCGCGGGCGAACAACCTCGCCGCGCGCCGTGCCCGCGGCCGCTACATCCTTCTGCTCAATCCGGATACGCTCGTTCACGAGGGCGCGATCGACAGGCTCTTGGCCTTTGCCAAGGCGCGGCCCGCGGCTCGCATCTGGGGCGGGAGGACGACCTTCGGCGACGGACGGCTCAATCCGGCCTCGGCCTGGGGCGAGATGACGGTCTGGAACCTCTTCTGCAGGGCCGCTGGGCTCACCGGTCTCTTTCCGAGGACAACGCTCTTCAACGGCGAGGCACTCGGCGGCTGGGACCGCGCGAGCGAGCGCGACGTTGATATCGTTTCGGGCTGCTTCTTCCTGATCGAGCGCGCCTTCTGGCAGCAACTCGGCGGCTTCGATTCGGCTTTCTTCATGTACGGCGAGGAGGCGGACCTGTGCCTGCGCGCCCGCGAACTTGGGGCGCGTCCCCGCGTCACGCCGGAGGCGACCATCGTCCACTACGGCGGTGCCTCGGAGACGGCGCGCGAGGCGAAGCTCGTCAAGCTGCTTGCCGCCAAGAGCATGCTGATCCGCCGGCACTGGCCGCGCGGCCGGCGCCTCGTCGGCCTCGCTCTGCTCTCCGCCTGGCCGCTGACACGGGCCCTGGCAACGGCGATTGCCATCCCGTTGAACGCCGGCGCCTGGCGGGCCTGCCGCGAGTGGCGCGCCGTATGGCGTGCGCGTGCCCGCTGGCTCAATGGATTTCCGATCATGACCTCGCAAGCCTCGTTGCGTGTCACGGCCCGACCCGGAACGGGAGGAGCGCCATGACCACGGCCAGCGCAGTCACAATGGTTCGCCCCGCCAGCGAGGGACCCGTCCGCTTCACATTCGGCACGCTGATGACGTCGCCGGAGCAGCATGCCGCGCTGCTCGCCACGCTCGATGCCCACGGCTTCGGCGCCGACGACTGCGAGGTGCTCGTCGTCGACAACGCGAGAGGTGCGCTCCGCGATGCCTATCGTGGCCTCAATGAGATGCTGAACGCGGCCCGCGGCGATATCATCATTCTCTGCCATCAGGACGTGCGTCTTCTCAAGGATGGACGCGAAGAGCTCGAGGCACGCCTCGCCGACCTCGAGGCGAAAGCGCCCGATTGGGGCGTCGCCGGCAATGCCGGTGGCATCAGTCCGGGCCGGCTCGCACTCCGCATTACCGATCCGCATGGCGCCGATCTCCAAGTCGGCGCGTTTCCCGCGCGCGTACAGTCACTCGACGAGAATTTCCTGATCGTGAGGCGCGCGGCCCGCCTGTCCTTCTCGCGCGATCTCACCGGCTACCATATGTACGGCTCCGACATCTGCCTCGTCGCCGATGTGCTCGGATGGTCGTGCTGGGTGATCGACTTTCACATCGAGCACCTGAGCGGCGGCCGCAAGGACGAGAGCTTCCATGCCGCTGAGCGCGAGTTCAACGCCAAGTGGCGTCGGGCGTTCCGGCCGCGCCTCCTGCAGACGACGTGCACGCTCGTCTCCATTGCGGGCGATCCGGTGCTCGGCTTCTTCGGGCGCATGGGGGTTGGCCCGATCGGCAAGATTTCGCGTCGGCTGCCTGGCGCGCAAGGGTTCGGTGCTCGCCGGGACGGCCAATGACGGCCGCGCACCAGGCCGCGCGCATGCCGTCTGCAGGCGTCCGCCGTCGGGTCCTTGGGCAAGGGCTTCTTCTCTTCGCCGGGTTCGGCGCGTCGCAAGCGATGTCGCTCGGGCGCAATGCGCTGCTCGGCTACCTGCTGGCGCGCGGCGATTTCGGGATAGCCGCATCGATCACTCTGACGCTGCAGACTGTCGAGATCCTGACCGACCTCGCGCCTGATCGCTTCCTCATGCAGGCGCGAGCCGGCGAGGAGGCGCACATGCTCGGCGCCGCACACGCGATGTCGCTCGCCCGGGGCACGCTGATCGCGCTCCTTCTGGTTCTCGCCGCTGAGTCGCTCGCGCACTTCTTCGGCGTGCCCGAGGCGCGCACCGCCTTCATGCTGATGGCGCTGACGCCACTCATCAAGGGGGCGCTCCACCTCGATCATCGCCTCGCCCAGAAGCGTCTCGACAACCGGGCTTATCTCGCGACGGAGGTCGGCGGGCAGGCAGCGGCGTTCATCGTGGCGGCGCCGCTACTCCTCGCCTATCCGCTGCCGATAGTGGTCGTCTGGCTGGCGATCCTGCAGGCCGTGGTCGCCGTGGGCATATCGCATGTGGTTGCCGAGCAGCCCTTCCGTCTTGTCCTCGACCGCGGGGTGCTGAGGAGCGCTCTCGCCTTCGGGTGGCCGATCTGGCTCTCGGCCTTTCCCCTGATTGCGGTCTATCAGGCGGACCGGCTGATTGTCGGCCGCGTGCTCGGCATGGAGGCGCTCGCGGCCTACTCGGCGGCAGCCATGATTGCCATGGTGCCTGGGCTGATCGCCGCCAAGGTCGGACAGGCGATCGTCTTGCCGATGCTCTCACAGCGGGCGGATGACGGGGTCGGCTTCGGCCGGGCCTACCGGCTCATGCTCGAGGCGAGCGTGATTGCGGCGGCGGGCTACCTCGCCGTCTACGCCATGGCCGGGGGCACGCTCCTGGCGCTGGCGTTCGGTCCACAGTATCGGGGGCTCGACCTGCTCGCGGCGTGGTGCGGGGCGATGTGGGCACTCCGCATGGTGCAGGCGATTCCAGGCATGGCACTGATGGCGCAGGGGACGACGCGGCCGCTACTGATTGCGGGCGTCGTGCGCGCCTCTGTGGTGCCGCTGGTGGCCGTCGTCGCGGTGATGCGCTTGCCCCTCGAGATGATTGCCGTGGTGGGCCTCGTTGGCGAGCTGGCCTCGCTGGCGGTGCTTGCCATGGCGCTCGAGCGGACAGCTGTCGGCGCGGGTCTCCGCCGCTCGACGCTCCTCCGAATCGCCATGCTGACGCCGGTGACGGGCCTCCTGGCACTCGCCGGTCATGGCCTCCCGCTCGCGAGCACGATTGCCGTCGCAGCACTTGCCGTGCTCGCCGCCGCATTCCTGATTGCAGGCCTGATGCCGGGCATCCGCGCCATGGCGTGGGCTTCGATCAATGGCATGGACAACAGTCGTGCGGCAGACGAGCCGCCTCAATTCTACCCAACCGCTCACCGAAACGGTTAAGGCGGAATTAACCGGTCTGCCCTTACCGCTGTCATCTGTCCTGCCGATCATCGGCGGTTCGCAGGTTCTCAAATGCGTCCCGACGCCACCACGTGCCAATCGCTGCGCGGCCTCGCCATCCGGGCGATGCTCCTCGCGTTGTTTGCAACAGGACTGGTGCCGACCGGGCCAGCCCTTGCTGCGCGGCCCGGAGAGGGCGAGATCGTCGCGCCGGCACCCCGTCCGGCGATCCGGCCGCCGCGGCCGGGGGCTCCGAGCAACGCTGTCGCGCTCGCCGAGCGCCTGAAGCGGATCGGCGCCGTCAAGAGCTGGGGCTATCAGCTCAATGGGCTCAATCTCGAGGCCGCCGCCGCTTCGCCCTATGATCTGCTGATCGTCGATGCGACGACCGGGCTCGCCTCGGGCCGGCCCTTCGAGGCAGCCGAGGTCGAGCGGCTGAAACGCAAGCCCGATGGCTCGCGGCGGCTCGTAGTCTCGTATCTCTCGATCGGCGAGGCGGAGGACTACAGACCCGAGTACTTCAGCCCCGAGTACATGAGCGAGGATGCACCCGACTGGCTGATGCACGAGAATCCGCAGTGGAAGGGCAATCGCATCATCCGCTTTTGCAACGAAGGCTGGCAGCTCACGATCCTCGGCGACGAGCGTGGCCGCAGCGTCTACAACAGCATCGATCCCTCGCCACTCTTTCGCCTGATCGAGCTCGGCTTCGACGGCGTCTACCTCGACCGCGTCGACGTCTACAAGGAGGTTGCCAAGGAGTGCGGCGAGGCCGAACGGCGCATGGTGGACTTCGTCTCGCGGCTCGCGCGTCACGCGCGGCGCAAGGAGCCGCACTTCCTCGTCATCATGCAGAACGCCGAGGAACTCGCCCGCCAGGCGAAGCTCATCGAGGCGATCGACGCGGTGGCAAAGGAGGACCTCTTCTACGGCGCGGATCACTCTGAGCGCCAGAACGAGGCGGGGATGGTGCGCACCGTTCTCGACAACCTGCGCCGCATCAAGGCTGCGAACCGACCCGTATTCGTGGTCGACTATCTGAAGGACCGCACGAAGATCGACGATGCGAAGCGCCGCATCCTCGATGCGGGGTTCGTGCCCTACATCGCGCCGCGCGCCCTCGATCGCCTCTGGCTGCCCGGACGCGATTTCTGAGCTGATCGGCAGCGGGCACTATTGCCCGCTGGACCGCTCCTCGCTTGCCCCGGCAACTCCCTCGCTGTTGACCGTGATCTCCCAGCGTGACGCCGGCAGCCGGGCGCGCCGCAATTCGGCCGTCAGCAGAGGACCGCGATAGTTCCGCGTGCCGTCAGGCAGGCGGGCGATGAGTTCGGGGCACGCCTCCGCGCTCGTCGTACCGGTTGTGCGATCGATCACGAGGGTGACGCAGTCCGAGCCGAGCACGGAGGTCTCAGTCGCTGGTCCGTGTGACAGCAGCCCTGCGAGGAAAGCCCAGAAGCCGACCGCGTGCCAGAACACGGCGCCTGAGAGGAACCCCATTGTCGCCCAGCCGACGTTCGACCAGCGGTTGCCGGTATCAAATATGCCGTCGTCATCGATGTCGGCAACGCTTGCGTCCGCTGATCCGCTCACCGGATCGTGCGCACCGTGCTCGTTTGCGGCAGCCTCGGAGGGCGCCGCGGACCCGTATGAGCGCATGGCAGCCCCCGCTGTTGCCTCATTTCCCACGAAAACATTGCTTGATCCGCGTGTTATCAACAATGCTCGCCGGGCCTCACCGGGGCCTCGTGGCGACTTTATCCACTTGAAAATGACGCGCCTTCTACAACCTGCCATTGTTTGGCCGTGGTTGCAGATGGGTCCGATCTAGGAGCAGTGACATGTCGAGCATCGACATCCCCACGACCGGCGAGGCAAGGATCATCGGCCCCGAGGACGGGGCGAGCTTTTGGCAGCCGGTGCCGGCGAACGGCTTTGTGCGCAATATCCTCAATCAGGCGATGGTCGGTGGGAACGCGAGCTTCTCGATGGGCACGCAGACCGTGGCGCCCGGCTGCTTCATCCGCGAGCACACGCACGCCCGCGAGGAGGAGATCATCCACGTGCTGGAGGGTGAGGGGATCGCCCGGGTGGAGGGCATCGAGACGCCGATCTCGCGCGGCTCGACGGTTTTCATCGGCTGCAACCGCCGCCACCATTTCCTCAATCGCAGCGCGAGTGCCCCGTTCACGTTTCTCTGGCTGATGCTGCCGGGCGGCCTCGACCGATTCTTCGCCGAGATCGGCCGGCCGAGGACGCCCGGCGATCCGACACCGGCGCCATTCCCGCGTCCCGACAACATTGCCGAGATCGAGCGGCGCACGGTGTTCGGCTGGACCGACAAGAGCTACGACAAATCGTAGACTCAGACGGTGCCCGGAAGCTTGAAGAAGCTCGTGCCGACCAAGATCATGTTCTCCTGAGAAATGAGCGCTCCGAGCTCACCCGACTTCTTCACGTAGGCGAGCCAGTCGGGATCAGCCCACATCGCGGCGCGCCTGGCGGTCCGGTCCGCGAGGTCCTTGTAGGCCCACACGTGAATGTAGGCGTTGACGTCGCCGACCTCGGTCGTCGCGTAGAGCACTGGCTTGCCGAGGTGCTTCTGCTGGGTCGCGAAGCCGTGCTTCTCGTAGAGCTCGAGATGCGTCTTGATCATGCCGGGCTTCACGCGATAGGTGCGGTGGTCGAAGATCATGGGGTGTTTCCTCGTTGAGTGCTGTACGCGGGCGAGCGTAGCGTGCGCGCCGTCTCACATCACGCCAAACTTCCGGAAGGCCTCCGCGGCGGGCATACCGGCCCTGATCGCGTCGCCGACCTTGTTCTCGGTCTCGACCTTCTCGAGCGCGCGGGCGATACATTCCTCCTCGGCCTCGCGCGGGATCACGATCACGCCTTCCCGGTCACCGTAGAGGAGGGTTCCCGGCTCGATGCGGACGCCAGCGATTTCGATCGCCGAGCGGAAGTCGATCACCTTGCCGCGCGGTCCCTGGTCCTGGGCGTAGAGGCCGCGCGCGAATACCGGAAACCCGATCGCCTCGATCTGCGCGCCGTCGCGCACATAGCCGTCGAGCAGTGCGCCCGCGGCCTTGAGGCAAGTCGCTCGCGTCGCCATCAGCTCGCCGAAGAGTGCGTAGCGGAGCGAGGCACCGGTCGCGACGTAAATCTCACCGGGCTTCAGGTCGTCGAGCGCCTCGAACATCAGCCCGAACGGCTTCCGCGCGAGCGGCCCCTGCGAGCTCGGCCGGCCATCGTCGAAGATGTCAGCCTCGAGCACGGGCATGGCGCGGCCGGCGAGGCGCATCGCCGGGTTGAGCGGGGCGAAGCCCGCCGGGAGGAACTGGTGGCGAAATCCCATCTGGTCGAGGACGTCGCCGACGACCGCGGTATGGAGCCTGCCGTTCGTGAGCGTTTCGAGGATATCGGTGGCCTTCTTGCGCGGCGGCATGTCAAACTCCGTTCGAGCATTGCGGGAGACAGAGTCTTTCAGGAGAGCGCGAGACCCGCAAGCTTTTCGCCGCGCAGCGCAACGACAAGCAACGGGAACGCGCCTTGGATCATGTCGCTGTCGCCGCCGATCGTGTCCGAGGCCGGGCCCTGCGCGTTGTCCTCCCCGAAAGCACCGATGAGCGTATCGTCGAGGCGGCACGGCGCCTCGCCGCCGAGGACTTGGCGACACCCATCCTGATTGCCGAGTCCGCCGAGGCTCTCTCCTCAGCGCCGTTGACATCGATCCATCCACCGACCGCGCCCTCGCTCTCCAGGTACGCCGCCGCACTCGCCGCACGGCGCTCCGCCACAGGACGGGCGATGACGGATGCGATGGCGAGGCGCCTCGTCTCGAAGCCGCTCTACTTCGCAGGAGCAATGGTCGCTGCCGGCGATGCCGAGGCGGTCGTGGCCGGCGTCGCAAATCCGACAAGGCGGGTGATCGAGGCCGGCCTGATGACGATCGGCCTCGCCGAGGGTATCGCCACGCCGTCGAGCTACTTCCTGATGCGTGTGCCAGCACGAGCTGACCGCCCCGCCCGCGCGATCATCTTCGCCGACTGCGCCGTCGTCGCCAATCCCACAAGCGAGGAACTCGCCGATATAGCGATCGCGACCGCCGGCAGTGCGGCCCGGTTGCTCGGCGAGACGCCGCGGGTCGCACTCCTCTCATTCTCGACGCATGGCAGCGCCACGCATCCCGATGTTGCCAAGGTCACCTCGGCGCTCTCGTTGATCCGGGCACGCGCGCGTGCACTTGCCGTCGATGGCGAGCTGCAGGGTGATGCCGCGCTCTCGGCGGCGGTCGCGACCAAAAAGGTCAAGGCGGAAAGCGCCGTCGCCGGTCGCGCCAACATCCTCGTCTTCCCAGATCTCGATGCCGGCAACATCGCCTACAAGCTCGTCCAGGAGCTTGCCGGCGCGGAGGCGCTCGGCCCCTTCCTGCAAGGCTTCGCGCGGCCGATCTCGGACCTCTCGCGTGGCGCCTCCGTCGACGACATCGTGCGCACATGTGTGATCACGCTCGCCCAAGCGGCCGTCTCATGACGCGGCGAGCAGCCAGAGCCCGCGTGCGATGAAGGTGAGGCTCACAGCCAGGATGATGCGCCGCGCCCAGCGGCGGAAATCGGCGTCCGTCATGGCCTCGAGCACGCGCGCGGCGAGCGTCGTGCCGACGATCGCCGGGATCACCGCGCCGGCATAGACCCACCAGGGTATGGTGACGTCGAAGGCCGTCATGAGCGAGCCGAAGTAGAAGATGCGCAGCAGATGCGCGAAGGTCTGCGTCACGGCCTTCGTCGCGACGATCGATTTGCGGTCAAGCGCGCTCTTCTGGAAGAAAACGTCGAGGAGCGTGCCGGTCGCACCCGCCAACAGATTGAGCACCGTCAGGATTGCGCCACAGATGATGGGCATGCCGGGACGCGTGATGTCCGGCTCGAGCCGTTTCGGCAGCAGATCGGCGAGGAAGGGCATCGAGCCGAGTGCCAGGTACATGAAGGCCTTGCTCGGGACGTAGGCGATGAGGCGCATCACGAGGAATGCCGCCAACGCTCCGAGGCAGTAGCCGGCGACGACCCGCCAATAGATGTGGTCCTGCCAGAGTGTCGCCCGCCAGCCGTTGGCGGCCATCTGCGTCGATCCGAACAGCACCATGGCCTGGCCGACATCGAGGACGAGCATCAGCACACCGAGCAGGATGATGCCGCCGGCCATGCCGAAGATGCCGGAGAGAAACGAGGTCGCGAGTACGGCGAGCGCCAGGAGGGTGAGCGTCGCGGGGGCGATCATCGTGCGGTCGCGATCACGAGAGAGGGCTGCTGCAACTCAGGAGATCCGTAACCATCATCCGTCAGAGTGCCGTAAAAGTGGCGCGTGGAGCATTTCATGTCCGAGGTCCGGGCGTTCGACGGCATCATCTGCATTGGCGGCGAGGACTGGTGGTACCACAACCGCGGCCACTTCGACTTCCAGATCATGCGGCGGCTCGCCCGCTCCGTGCCGGTGCTGTTCGTGAACTCGCTCGGTGTGCGCATGCCCTCTGTCGGCGAGAGCCGGCTTTTCCTCGCTCGCATCGGCCGCAAGCTCGCTAGCCTGAAGCGCGGCCTCGTGGAGGCGGAGCCTGGGTTCTGGGTGTTCTCGCCGCTCTCGGTTCCGGGTGCCGCGGGCGCGAAGCTCTCCGGCTGGGCGCTTGGGCCCCAAATCAGGCTGGCGGCGCGGCGCGCCGGCATATCGAGGCCGCTCCTTTGGGTGCACTGTCCGGCTGGCGCCTCGCTCGTCGGCCAGATCCCGGCGGCCGGCGTGGTGCTGCAGCGGACGGACCGATTCGAGGCATTTCCGGAAGGTGACCGCGCGTTGCTCGCCACCCAGATCGCGAGCCTGAAGGCCACAGCCGACCTCGTCGTCTATGCAGCCCCCCATCTGATGGCGGAGGAGACCGGGACGGTCGCGCGGCAATTGCTCGTCACTCACGGCGTCGATCTCGAGACGTTCGTTTCGGCCGGACGCAATGCAGCGGATGCCGGGCCTGCGGACATGGCACACCTCCCGAGGCCACGCATCGGCTTCATCGGCGGTATCGACGCGCACACCTTCGATCCGCCACTGTTCCTGGCGCTCGCAGCTCGCATGCCGGATGTTCGTTTCGTGCTCGTCGGCGGCACGTCGCTCCCGGAGGGCTGGTGCCCGCTCGAAAACGTGACCCAACTCGGCCGCAAGCCCTACGCCGAAGTGGCCCGCTACATGGCGGCCATGGATTGCCTCATCATGCCATGGAACGACAGCCCCTGGATCCAGGCCTGCAATCCGGTGAAACTCAAGGAGTACCTGGCGACCGGCCGGCCGGTCGTCACGCGCGACTTCGCCGCCCTCGACGGCTGGCGTGATCTCGTCCGGACGGCGGCGACACCGGATGCATTCGAGGCGGCGGTCCGCGCAAGCCTCACCGAACGCCGCGACATCGAGGCGATTGCCGCTCGGCTCGCGTCCGAGACCTGGGACGCCAAGGCCGCGCTCGTGCTCGATGCGCTCACCGATGCCGCCGCCGCAAAGTCGCAGGGAACGCACGAGCCGAAGGTTGCCTGATCAGATCAAGACGAGGCCCGAAGACTCACGAGTGTGACACCGGAGCCAAGCTCGCCTGCGAGGACTTCGAGCGCGGAGCGCGACCACGCCACATCGATCGCCACGGCCGTCAGCCGGGCGGACCCGATTGCCGCCGCCAGGGCCGCGATATCGGGTTCGCGCGGTTCGTCTAGACGAATGACCACCACGCCGTCGCGGCGCGCCGAGGAGCGGTCGCCCCACTGCCGCAGGGCACGCACGCGCGCGAGCATGGCAAGTGGTCCTTCGGCCGCCGATACCGCGAGGACATGACGCCGCGCCACTGCAACCGCTGCTCCGGCGTTGAAAGCAGCGAGGCGGCGCGAGACCTCGGCGGCGATCTGCAACTCGCGCCGCCGTGCCGCCCGGAGGCGACCTGCGACTTCGTCGACGTTCAATTCCCGAACCTGCCTGTCCGGGCTAGCCGCGGGCTCGTCGAGACCGGCAATGGCAACACGGCCATCATCCGCTGCCGCGATGAGGCGCTCGCGTTCGAGCAGCAGTGCGCCACCCGGCGCAAGCGCGATGCCCGACAGCTGCGCGGCGATTGCGCCGGCGATGGTTGGCGGTCCGATTGCTGGGAGGTCGATGCGCAGCTCCTGGCCGGGCTTCGGGCGCTTGACGAGGACGCCGGACGGCGAGGCGTCGGGTGCGGCAAGTATCGCCGCCCGGGCGAGCATCCTGTCGGTCCCTTCCGCCGCCTCGATGGCGATCACCTTGCCGCCCCGCACGACAACGGCCTGCCCGACATCCAGCGGGCCGATGGCACCGATGAGGCGTGCGCCGAGTGCAGCGTCGGCCCGGTCGGAGGCCCTGAATTCATGCCTGCCAATGCTGCCGGCGCGCGCAACGAGCTCCGGCGCGACCGCCGGCACGCCGAGCACGGTGAAGCCCTGCCGCTCGAAGAAGCGCAGGATGCGCGTCAGGATCGCATCATCGCCATCGCGAAGGATCGAGAAGAACATCGGCAGATGTCGAAAGAAGCCGAGGTCGGGGCGGAGTGAGCGCACTTCGGGCCGCGTGATCCGGCCGACGAAAATGATCTCCCGGCAGCACGCGGCCCGGAGCGCGCCGAGCAGCCGGCCGACCGCAGCTATGCGTGTCCAGGTGTGCGGGTAGGCCTCGACCTCGCAGCCTGCCGAGCCCTCGATGGCGACGATATGCACCGCCCGGCCGCGCCGCGACAGGCTCTCGGCGACCTCGATCGGCAACGAGCCGCCGCCGGCAACGATGCCGACCGGGCCCATCATGTCAGGCATCGGATCCGGCGCCAGGGGTACAGAGGGAACGTTTTCCCGTGACGCGCATGAAGGCGATGATCTCCTGCACGATCGGATTATCGCCGTACTCCTGCGCGACGTCGGCGACGCGCTCCTGCAGCGTGCCCTCGGCCGCGAACAGCAGGCGATAGGCGCGGCGCAGCGCATGCACCTGCTCGCGCGTGAAGCCGCGGCGGTTGAGGCCGATGATGTTGAGGCCGGCGAGGTGCGCGCGGTTGCCGAGCGCCATGCCGTAGGGGATCAGGTCGTTCTCGAGGCCCGACATGCCGCCGAGGAAGGCGTGAGGGCCGACACGGGTGAACTGGATCACCGCGGCGCCGCCGCCGAGGATCACGTAGTCGCCGATCGTGCAGTGTCCGGCGAGCATGACGTTGTTCGAGAAGATCACGTTGCTGCCGACGTGGCAGTCGTGACCGACGTGGCTATTGGCGAGGAAGGCGCACTTGTCGCCGACGGTGGTCGCCGAGCCGCCGCCCGCGGTCCCGGGGTTCATCGTCACGCCTTCGCGGATGATGCAGTCGGCACCGATCGCGAGCGTCACCGGCTCGCCCTTGAATTTCAGATCCTGCGGCTGATGGCCGATGGAGGCGAAAGGGAAAATGCGGGTGCGCGCGCCGATCGTCGTCTTGCCTGCGACCACGGCGTGGCTGACGAGCTCGACCTCGGGGCCGAGCTCGGCCTCGGGCCCCACATGGCAGAAGGGCCCGATGCGCACGTCGGTGCCGAGCCTTGCGCCATCCTCGACGATCGCCGTCGGGTGGATGCGGCTTGCCATCAGGACTGTTTGGACAGGAAGGCTTGCGTCTCGGGCGTGTCGACGATCATGGCTGAGACCTCCGCTTCGGCGGCGACCTGCCCATCGACCCGCGCCTCACCATAGAAGCGCCAGGCGCGGCCCCGGCTCCGCAACTTCCGGACGTGGTAGCGCAACTGATCGCCCGGCACCACCGGCCGGCGGAACTTTGCCTTGTCGATCCCCATGAAATACACGAGCTGCGGCTTGTACTCAGTGCCGAGGTTGTGAATGCAGAGTGCGCCCGCCGTCTGGGCGAGCCCCTCGATGATGAGCACACCGGGCATCACGGGGAACGCCGGAAAGTGGCCCTGGAAGAACGGCTCATTGCTCGACACGTTCTTGATGCCGACGCAGCTCTCGTCGCGGTCCATGTCGACGATGCGGTCGACGAGCAGCATCGGGTAGCGATGCGGCAGCAATTGCATCACGCGCATGATGTCGGCATGGCCGAGGCCGGGCTTCGGGGTTGCATCACTCATGAGCGTCTCCAGTCGTCATTCAGAAGAGGCTTACTTCGGCAGTCATCGTCGGCGTCTCTCGAGGCAGCCGCCTCAGGCGGCGTCGCCCTCGTCGTCTGCGCCCGCGGCAGCCCTGCCCTTGCGGGCGAGCTGGTTGAGGATCGCCACCTCGCGCGCAAAGATCTTAAACGGCCGCGCGGGAATTCCGCCCCACCGCTCGCCTGCCGGCACATTGTTGTGCACGCCCGCCTTGCCCGCGATCTGCGCTCCGCTGCCGATCTTCAGATGCCCGGCGATCGCCGTCTGACCACCGATCACCACGAAATCACCAAGCTCGGTCGACCCTGCGATCCCGCATTGCCCGACGATCACGCAATGTCGCCCGATAACCACATTGTGCCCGACCTGCACTAGATTATCAATTTTAGTTCCCTCGCCGATGATTGTATCCTTAAGAGCGCCGCGATCGACCGCGGAATTGGCGCCGATCTCGACGTCGTCCTGGATGATCACGCGGCCGATCTGCGGCACTTTCAGGTGCCCGCGCGGACCCATCGCGAAGCCGAACCCGTCCTGCCCGATACGCACGCCGGCATGGATGATCACGCGATCGCCAACCAGGCCGTGTGTGATCGATGCGCCCGGCCCCACATAACCGTCGCGGCCGATGTGTACCCGGTAGCCGACCACGGCGCCGGCGGCGATCGTCGTGCCGCGGCCGATGCGCGCCTCGCGCCCGATCACGGCGCCCGGCTCGATGACGGCGCCCGGCTCGATCTCGGCACTCGGCGAGATTGTCCGCCCCCCCTCACGCTGCTCTTCGAGCGCGGCCTTCGACTTCATCGCCTCGGGATAGAAGAGCTGTAAAGCGAGCGCGAAGCCTTGATACGGAGCACGCGTCGACAGTTTGATGACGTGGGCTGGGACACGTCCTGCGAGCGCCGGCGCGACAAGGCAGGCCCGCGCCTTGGTCGTGGCGAGCTGAGCAGCATAACGGCGGTTGTCAATGAAGGAGAGATCTGTCGGACCGGCATCCGAGAGCGAGCGGACGTCAGTGATCAGCGCTGCGGCGTCATCGGTGCCGGAAAGCTCCGCCCCCGTACGCTTGGCAACATCGGTCAACGAGAACGGACCCGCGCATTTGAAGAACCCAGGATGCTGCATCGCCAATCCGTTCCCGCTCTCGGTCTCATGAGGCTGCACGAATACGCCACCTCGCTGCCGACAACAACCGGGAAGCCGCCCGCCGCGGGAAGCGCAGAGGCGGGGCCGGGGGCAGCCTCGACACGAGACGGGCTTTTGCGGGGGCGAGCTTCGCTGCGCGAGTGAGGCTCCCGCCTCACGCTCCGGCCGGAGGATATGCTCCGGACCTCCCCTTCTTATGACGGAAGATTTCGGTTGGCGTAAATCAGCCCACGCGTTGGTGTCGGCCTGAATATTCCAACTTCCATTCAAAAAACGGAGGGGGTTTGGGAGGGTCTCCCTCCCAAATGGGTACGGGCGATAGCCCGATCGCGAAGCGAAGTTCCAATCAGGGCCGGACTCTCCGGCTCCAAATGCGAACCGGGCCCCTGAGGGGCCCGGTTGGAAGGTCAGAATTTGGTGCTGGCGCCGAAGCGGAAAACCTGAGTCTGGTCGTAGTCTTCCTTCTGCAAGGCCCAGCCGAAGTCGGCGCGCAGCGGGCCGAGTGGCGAGTTCCAGAGGAGGCTCGCGCCGGCCGAGAGGCGGATCGAGGAGTCGTCGGCAAGGTTGACCACCTGACCGGTCGCTGGGTCAGCTGTACCGTTCAGGCGCTTGGCAAGGGCCGAGGCGCCGAACAGCGAGCCGGCATCCACGAAGAAGGCGCCCGACATGCCGAGGTCATCCGGGACGAGTGGCAGGGGGAAGCGGACCTCAGCGGTCGCTGCCCAGAACGTGGTGCCGCCGAGCGCATCATTCGTTGACAAGTCACGCGGGCCGATACCGGAGCGGTCGAAGCCGCGGATCGTCTCGCCGCCCTTGTAGAACATGTCAATCAGGCGGACTTCGTCACCACCCCAGCCGAAGATGTGGCCACCGACGACACGGCCGACCAGCGTGATCTTCTCCGTGATCGGGTAGTAGCCGCGGCCCTCGCCAGTGAAGCGGACGTACTGCACGTCACCGCCGGCACCCGCGACGTCCGAGCTTAGCGTCAGGTAGTAGCCACTGGTCGGCGAGCGCGGATGGTTCCGCGCATCATAGGCGATCGAGGTTCCAACCGACGACGTGATGGTGACGCCCTCGGCTTCACGGATGGCGCGCGACGCGATCACGCCGTCCGAGGCGTCCTTGTCGACGTCGTAGATCTCGTCACGCGAGAGCGTGTAGTTCGTCGACATCCACAGGTTCTCGGCGAGCGGGAAGGCAAGGCGCAGCGAGCCGCCGGTCTTGCGATTCCGGAAGGCCTGGCGGTTCGACTGGTTCACGTCCTTGTGGAACACGTCGAAGCCCGCCGCCAAGTTTCGATCGAGGAACCGAGGCTCGGTAAAACTCAAGTCGATCTGCAGCCGCTCGATCGAGCCCGAAAGCTTCAAGCGGATGAACTGGCCGTTGCCGAAAAGGTTGCGCTCGGTGAGGCTGATGTCGCCGATCACACCCTCGGCCGTCGAGTAGCCGGCTCCGAAGGAAAGTTCGCCCGTCGGCTGCTCGACGAGATCAACATCGAGAACGACGCGATCCGGTGTAGAGCCTGCCCGGCGCTTGATATCGACATTCTTGAAGAAGCCGAGCCCCTGCAGGCGCTTCTTGGCGCGGTCGACGAGCAGCGGATTGTAGGCGTCACCTTCCACCAGCCGGAACTCGCGGCGAATGACGTAGTCCTGCGTGCGCGTATTGCCGTTGACGTTGATGCGTTCGATGTAGATCCGCGGGCCTTCGTCGATCACGTATACGAGATTGATCACGCGTGCAGCGGCGTCCCGATCGGCGCGCGGCCGGACACGGGCGAAGGCGAAGCCCTGCTCGGAAATGGCGAGGGTCAAGCGTTCGACTGACTTATCCATCAGCGAGGCATTGAACACCTGGCCGCTTTTGGTGAGCAACTGGCCGGAGAGGGACGGTGCATTGATGGCCGGCAGGCTGCTCTCGATGCTGACCCCGCCGAAGCGATAAAGCTCGCCCTCCTCGACGACGAAGGTGATGAAGAAGCCGGAGCCGTCGCGATCGAGTTCGGCGCCGCCGGTCGAGATGCGGATGTCGGCGTAGCCGTTCTTCAAATAGTATTGACGGAGCAGCTCGCGATCGTAAGCGAGGCGGTCCGGATCGTAGATGCTATTCCCCTTGATGAAGTCGAAGAGGCCGACCTGTGTCGTCGAGATGATGTCGCGCAGCTGGCTGTCGGAGAATGCCCGATTGCCGATGAAGTTGATGGCCTTGACCTTGGTCGCACCGCCTTCGTTGATCTCGAAGACCAAGTTGACGCGGTTATGCTCGAGCTCGATGATCTTGGGCTCGACGGTTGCGGCGAAGCGTCCCTGACGGCGGTAGAGATCGAGGATGCGCTGGACGTCGGCCTGGACACGGGCGCGAGTGAAGACGGAACGCGACTTGAGCTGCACCTCGGACTGCAGCGTCGCCGTGTCGATCTCGCGGTTACCCTCGAAGGCGACCTGATTGATGATCGGGTTCTCGGTGACCGATACGGTTACCGTCGCGCCGGAGCGATCTATGCGCACATCGGAGAACAAACCGGTTGCAAAAAGCGCTCGGATCGACTGATCGACCCTGCCGGCGTCGTAAGGATCGCCGATCGAGAATTTGAGATAGGACCTGACGGTCTCCGGCTCGACACGCTTATTGCCGACAACTCTGATCTCGCGAACGCGACCGTCTTGGGCCTGCGCTGTAGCGACGATCGCGCCGCTCGGCATCACACCGCTGCTGAGCAGTGTGGCCAGGAGCGCGATTGCGACAGCCCCCCAAACCCTCGTCAATGGAAATGCCGGCATTTGTTCTCGCCTGCGTTCGTTGCGCCGATCCCCCGTCTCGTCATGCCCGATCGGCGTTCGGTCATGACCCACGAGCCATACGTCGTCTTGCGAGGCCTTCTCGACTGGGCCTCTGCATTGTTCGGACCATCGCACACCGAAGTGATGCAGACTGTCCGGTTGGACCCGACTTGGAGCCTCGTGACGTACCCCTGTCCGGTCAGGCCTTCCGAGCGACGTCTTGCGAATGTCCTGTTCGCGATCCGGCGCTTCCGTTCGTCGTCTCAGTCGGTCGACCCGTTTTATCGACCCAGTCCATTGTTCGTCGCAGTTCATTGTTCGCAGCGATCAGGTGGGCGCATCAGGACGCTTCCCATCTACTTCCGCCACCTTAAAGGTTTAACGATTCAGTCACTCCTGAGGAAGTGGCAAGAATGCTTCAGTGGCCCGTTTTTTACAGGCCTTCAGCCCCCGAAAGTCAGCCACTTCTGGAGGATTCCGCGGTCGTTCCACATCACGAACAGCATGAGGGTGAGAACAACGCTCGCGCCGATCTTGAAACCAAATTCCTGCGCCTGCTCGCTGAGGGGGCGGCGCATCACGGCCTCATAAGCATTATAGAGCAGGTGCCCGCCGTCCAGGAGCGGGATCGGAAACAGGTTGAAAAGCCCGATGGCCGCCGAGATCAAGGCAAGGGTGTAGAGCCAGGGAACGAAGCCGGCCTTCGCCATGCGCCCCGAGACCTCGGCAATCCGCACCGGACCTCCGAGCTGGTCCGCGCTCTGACGGCGCGTGACGATATCCTTCAGGTAGTTGAAGGTACCGGGCACAACCTCCCAGGTCTGCCAGGCACCCCGTTTCAAGGATTCGAAGAAGGGATACGACCGTTGGTTGAAGTCGCCTTCCATGGGGGCGACGCCGATCTTGCCGACCCTGATCTTCCCACCGAAGGTGTCCGCCTCCTCGGAAAAGCGCGGCGTGGCCTTTAGTGTGACGGGAGCGCCCCCACGGTCGATCGTGAACGTGAGCTCGTACTCGGCGCTCTGCCCGACAATTTTCACGAGATCATTGAACGTCTCGATGCGCGTTCCATTCACGGCCGTGATCACGTCGCCGGGCTTGAAACCGGCGCTCTCCGCGACGCTGCCCGGGACGACGCGCGAGATGCGGGCATCCTTGACCCGTTCGCCGACGGTCATGAGGATGCCGGTAAAGACGAGGGTCGACAGGATGAAGTTGGCGATCGGGCCCGCCGCGACAATCGCCGCGCGCTGGCCGAGGGGCCGGCCCTGGAACGAGCCCTCCACCTTGGTCCAGTCGACCGCAGCGTCTGTGCCGGTCCCCGAGCGCGCGGGAACACTCGCCTCGTTGGCGTCGTCGATAAACTTGACGTAGCCGCCGAGCGGGATCCAGGCGAAGCGCCAGCGGGTGCCGTGGCGATCGTCGAAGCCAAAGATCTCCCTGCCGAAGCCTATGGAGAAGGCCTGCACCTTCACGCCACACCAGCGCGCGACGAGAAAGTGGCCGAGCTCGTGGATGAATACGACGATCGTGAGCAGGCCCACGAACGCTATGAAGGTCATCATGATCTGCCTCTGATCTGCAACGTATGCGTGTGGCGCTCGCGGAGGCGCCTCATGTGGTGCATGGATGGCTTCGCGGCTCCCGGCCATTGGGCCGGATCAGCGCGGGCTCGGCATGTCGGACCCTGCTGGACATCATGGGCGGGAGCTGTCCTAGGGCTGTCGAAGTCGTCATCGCAAGCTCTCTAGCGCAAGGCTGTGGCGGCGCGAAGATGGCAAATGCGCCCCGGGAGGTGCAACTGCAAGGGGGGGCATCGCCGGATTCATTGGCCGACGAGCAAGGCCCGTGCCGGCGAGTGGACGTTGATCAGCACAGCTGCGGCTGCCGCGACGACAGCAGCGATCACCAAGCCGTCGACCCGATCGAGGAAGCCGCCGTGCCCGGGAATGAGGTCGCTTGCGTCCTTCACGTTGTGCTTGCGCTTCAAGGCCGATTCGGCGAGGTCGCCGAGCTGCGCGACGATGCCGAGCCCGAGACCGGTCAACGCGAGGCGCAGCGCTGAACCTTGCTCGACGAACCGTGACAGGATCGCGCCCGCGATCGCGCTCGTTCCGACGCCGCCGACGAAGCCTGCCCAGGTCTTGTTCGGGGAGACGCGTGGCCAGAGCTTCGGCCCGCCGATGGCACGGCCTGAGAAATAGGCGGCAACGTCGGTGCCCCAAACGCACACGAACAGCAGCAGCACGGCCCGGAAGCCCCAGACCGGATCGGACCGGAACGAGATGAGGGCGATGGCCGGGAGCCCGACATAGAGCACGCCGATCGCCGAGAGCCGCGAGGTTGCCCCGTAGGCCACGACGCCCGCGAGGACGCCGCCCATGGCCACGATCAGAATGGCAATGGCAGGGGCCTTCAGGAATGTAGCGACGATAGCCGCCAAGATCGCGATGCCGTGGACGATCATCACCGCATCGATCTCGCCGTCGCGTACGACCCGGCCCCACTCCCATGTCAGCGCCATGGCAATGGCGAGAACCAGTCCCGCGAAAGGCAACGGTCCGAGATAGGTGAGGAGCAGAGCTGCAGCCGCAAGTGCGAGCCCGGAAATGGTGCGCTGCGTAAGGTCCCTGCCGAAGAGGGAGCTGAGTTCCGGCATCCCGAGACGGCTCCCTTTTTCCATCGATGCAGGTTGTCCGCCGATGCAGATGCCCGATGACGCGTCGCTTGCGCCGAGTGGCAGACCGAGTCGCGCGACCTTCAGGAACCGCCTAGCATGAGCTTGCTCGGTTGTCTTGGTCGGTTGGTGGGGTGCGGCGACGGCGGCGGCAGGCGCCGGAGACATCTCAGCCTTGCGCATTGTCGGCATTGGCCCGGATAGACGGGAATGCTTTATCTGGCTCGCGCATGGCGGCCGAGCCTCGGCGGCTGGCGCCCCATCAGGACACGAGAAGAATGCATCCCGCCCTCGAGTTGATCCCGAGTGATGAGGCCCCGCCACGCGAGGTGGACGTGGTGGTCATCGGCGGCGGCATCGTCGGAGCCGCGGCGACCTACGCCGTTGCCAAGGCGGGCCAGCGCGTCGCCCTCGTCGAGAAGGGCTACGTCGGCGCCGAGCAGTCGAGCCGGAACTGGGGCTGGTGCCGCCAGCAGAACCGCGACGCCCGCGAGCTGCCGCTCGCCATGCGCTCCATGGAGCTCTGGGAGAGCCTTGGCGGTGAGATCGGCCGCGACCTGGGCTTTCGCCGCTGCGGCCTCGTCTATGCGACGACCGATCCCGCACAGGTCAAGCAGTGGGAGTCCTGGCGGTCGGTCGCCAGGAGCTTTGGCGTCGACACACGCATGCTTACTGGGGCCGAGGCGGCACGGATGTCAGGGACGACGGCGCGCCCCTGGCTCGCCGGCATCCATT
>DAORNH010000011.1:0-265 GCA_035440865.1 Hyphomicrobiaceae bacterium
CCTCCTTGCGGCTCGCCGCGATGCGCATACCCTTACCGCCGCCGCCGGCCGAAGCCTTGATGATCACCGGGTAGCCGATCTCGTCGGCGATGCGGGCCGCCGCCTCGGCATCGGCGATCTCGCCCAAATAGCCGGGGACGGTCGAGACCTTCGCTGCCGCCGCGGCCTTCTTGCTCTCGATCTTGTCGCCCATGGCCGCGATCGCCTTGGGATTGGGCCCGATGAACACGATGCCGGCCTTAGCGAGTGCCACCGGGAACGCCTC
>DAORNH010000011.1:289-1192 GCA_035440865.1 Hyphomicrobiaceae bacterium
GATGGCTTGCGAGCCGGTTTGCTTGGCGGCGGCGACGATCTTGTCGATGACGAGGTAGGAGACCGAGGCGGGCGAGGCACCGATGTGCACAGCCTCGTCCGCCATCTCGACGTGCAGCGCGTCGCGGTCGGCGTCCGAGTAGACCGCCACGGTCTTGATGCCCATGCGCCGCGCCGTCTTGATGACGCGGCAGGCGATCTCGCCACGGTTGGCGATCAGGATCTTCTTGAACATTATTGTGTGCCGATGTCGTTCGGGTGGGCCGTTATGCACGTCGGATGTCGACCGCTGTTCTACTGAACCGCGGCGGAGGGGTAAACATGGTCTATCGATTGAGATGGTTAGCCCGGGAGGCATGCCGATTCGCGCGTCTCGCGGCGGCTCATCACGCCGCCACGACACCGAAAATGCGCTGCCGCGAGCTGTCGATCGCAGCCCTCAGCGCGTAGTACTGGTCCGAGAAGCTCAGCGGCACGGGAATGGCTGCAACCGACAGGTCGATCCTGTCGAGCTCCGCCCGGTGCTCGGCGAGCATCACCCGCGCGCGGTCGGTCGCAAAGCTCGTATCGAGGTCCTTGAGACGGCCGTACCAGTAGAGGAGCCGCCGCTTGATGCGCCAGCGGTAGAGCCACGGCACCAGCTTCACGAGCGGGATGATCATGGTCAGCAGCGGCACAAGCAGTATCTTCATCCGCTCGACGAATGTCGCGAACCAGAACGGAAGGTAGCGCTGCAGGAAAGGCGGGCCGTTCTTGTGGACGCGGTCCGCCTCATCGTGCATGTCGAACTCGGGGTCGCTCGCCCGGGGGAACTCGCCGATCCGATGGAACAGACCTCCGCCCGAGTGCACCTCCTTGGCCGCCTCGACGAGCAACCCCACATGGGCGGGGTGCGTGCCCGCCT
>DAORNH010000011.1:1216-6555 GCA_035440865.1 Hyphomicrobiaceae bacterium
GACCATCTCCACGTCCTGCGCCGGAATGTTCGCGACCAGATCGACCACGCCGCGCGGCAATACGATCTTCGAGAGATAGGGAAAGCGCCGTGTATACGCCTCGGACTGGCTCAAGCTCATGAGCTTGACCGACGTGCTGCGCAGCAGCGCCTGGATGAGCGGAGCCTCCGGAGCAAGCACCAGAAAAACCGCGTCAACCGCACCCTTGTCGAGCGCGTCCGCTGCCTCCTGCCCGCTCAGCGGCAGCAGCGTCGCGGTCGTCTCCGTGATGGCGTTGGCTGACAGCAGCGCGACGGCTAGCTGCCGCGTGCCGCTGCCTTCAGGGCCAATGGCGATGCGCTGGCCTTTGAGCTGCGCGAGGCGATCGAGGCTGTCGGCGCTGCGATAGAATACCCACAGCGGCTCGAGGAAGATGCGGCCGAGCGAGAGGACGTCGGGCGCCGTCTTGGCATCGGCGATGCCGCCCTGGAGGAGGGCAACGCTCCAGCGGCCTTCGGGCGTCCCGAGCCGCTTGATATTCTCGATCGAGCCCGCCGACGGCTCGACAACCAGCTTCACCCCCGATTTCGCGAGGATCTGGGCATAGCGCCTTCCAAAGGCGAAGTAGCCGCCCTTCTCGCCGCCAGTCGTTATGATGAGGCTCATGGGCGGCGCCGGCTCGACGAAGCGGGCAGCGGCGACGACCGCGAGCAGGACGGCAAGTAGCGCAGGTCCGACGACGAGAACGAGTTCCCGGAGCTGAAGTCCGGAAAGTCGGGACAACGGTGTCGGCTGTCGCATCAATCACCTTCGAGCTGCATCGCCGGGCGGATTCTCCCAGGCATCGGAAGATATCCGCCTTGCTGATACAGGCAGTGATCGGTCGATCTCAATACCAAGCTCGCCCTCGCGACAAATCGCTCAGGCCTCAATGCATCGCGGCTGCGGCCGAGCCGACGGCGTCGTTCGCGCCACGAGCCGCAATGGCCGCCAGGGCCGGATCGAGGCGCGGACAATCGCGGGACATGCATTCAATCAGCGCCCGCTCGCCTGGCAGCAGCTCCGTTCGACCCGAGAGGCGGGTTGCGAGCCAGGCTGCGTCCGCAGGTGGCATCGGCTCCTGGGTGATGATCTCGACGCGCTGGCGCTCGAGGCGTGCGAGCGCGCGCTCCTCGGAGGATTGCAGGCGATAGGTGCTGGAGATGAAGGGGTCCGCCATGCCGGCAGCCGCGCCGCCCTGCGCCCTGCTCTGGAAGACCCGACGCACGATCTCGGCACCGTCACGCCTGAAATCGGCCCGCACGGCCGTGCCGGGGTTCAACGCCTCCTCACGGGTCGGCACCGCGTAGCCGAGGGCGGCGAGCGAGGCGTTGGCGACGGTGCGCACGAAGAGATCGATCCAGGCCGGATGCGTCGCGGAAGGGCCTAGGCGTTCGCCGATATCGATGAGGACCGCCGCCTCGGCGCAGGTGACCGGCGAGGGATTGCCGCAGCCGTAGGCGAACAGCACGCGCCTGAGATAGTCGATCTCGAGCTCGGTGATGACGCCTGCGATCGCCCGGCCGTCGGGTCGGTAAGCGCCAATCCCGGAGGAAACGGCGATCGCGATCTGGCCGAGAGCGAAGGCCGAAAGGCTGGGCGGCGCCCAGCGGGCCTTGTCGAGAACGTTGACGAGCAGCTCGTGCTCGGTGCGCCCGAGGCTCTGCTGGCTGCCCGCGAGGCGCGTGACCAGCCACTGCGATTTCTTGAGCGTGATGTAGCCGCTCGGCTCACTCTGGCCGACGATGTAGTCGGTCATGGTCTCGATGAAGAGCTCGCTCCAGGAGCGATCCTTCACCGGGCATCGGGAATTGAGCGCGACCATCACCTCGGCGTCATCAGCCGAGATTTCGTCGGTCTCCCGCCATGCACGGCGGAGCCTCGCGACGTCGGTCTCGCGGACGCTGCCGCGCGCGTCGATCTCTGCAATGGAAATAACGCTCGTAAAGCTCATGGAACATCCACCCGGCCACAGGTCCCGACCCGCTTCGACCGTAGGGGAGGGTGGTTAGCAACTCGCTAACGGCCGCTCCGATGTGAGCCTGCGTGTCCCAATCGACACAACCGGCTCAGCTCTCCTTGAAGGTGCGTGCGAGCGCGTCCGTCAACGGCTTCACGAAATAGGAGAGGATCGAGCGCCGCTCGGTCTCAATGTAGACCTCGGCCGGCATGCCGGGGATGAGTCCGTGGCCGGCCGGCAGTTTCTTGAGCTCTGCCGCCGAAAGTTCAAGTTGCACGGTGAAGTACGAGCGGCCCTGCTGGTCCGTGATCTGCGCCGCCGATACGAGCATGACCGTGGCCTCGAGCCGGGGCGTCGTCTTGAAGCTCGACGCCGGGAAGCGGATCGATGCCTTGAGGCCCGTTCGCACCTTGTCGATCTCCGTCGGCGGCACCTGCGCCTCGATGATGAGCCGCTCCCCGTCCGGGATGATCTGCAGGATAGCCGTCGCAGGCGTGATTACGCCGCCCTCGGTATGGATGGCGAGCGCATGGACGCGGCCCGAGCGCGGGGCGCGGATCACCGTGCGTTTCAGCTTGTCCTCGAGCGCCGTGCGCTGCTCGCTGAGCTCGGCCACCTGAGCCTGCACCTTGCGCAGCTCGTCGACGACCGTCTGCGTGAAGTCCTTCTCGATCTGGAGGATCTTCAGCTCGATCTCCGAAATGGCGCCGCGCGACTTTGCGACCTCGCTTCGGAGGCGGCCGACCTCGCCCTCGAGCCGCGCCGCCTCGCGCTCGACCGGCCCGATGCGGCCCTGGTTGACGAAGCCCTTCTCGAACAGCGGGCGGAGATTGGCGAGCTCGCGCATCGAGATCGCCTGCTCCTTGAGGCGGGCCGCAAGCTGTGCCTCGAGACTCTTCGCCTCCTCGCTGATCTGGCCGGCGCGCTGGCGGAGCACGGAGAGCTCGCCCTCCCGCGCCGTCTTGCGGGCCTCGAAGAGGTTCTTCTGCGTCGTCAGGATGCGCGCGATCTCGGTCTCGCCGGCCCGCGCCGTGATCTCGTCGGGTACAGCGTATCCGCTCTTGCGATCGCGCTCGGCCTCGAGCCGCGCCTGCTGCACCACGACATCGAAGAGCCGGATCAGGATCACCTGATGGGAGGCGCGCACCTGCGTATCGTCGAGCTTCACGAGCGCGTCACCCTCGCCGACCCTGTCGCCGTTCTTGGCGATGATCTTGGCGACGATGCCGCCGTCGAGGTGTTGGACGACCTTGTAGTTGTTCTCGACCGTGACGACGCCGCTCGCGACGACGGCACCGCTGATGGTGACAACTGCCGAGAAGAGGAAGAGCCCGCCGAGGAGCCCAAACGTCACCTGGTTGCCGATCCGCACCCAGGGCGCTGTGTCGTGCCAATCAGCCGGGCGAGCATCCGTGATGCCGAAAAGCTTGGGGAAGCTCATGACTTGGCCTCTCTCGGCTTCGCGGCGGCCGACTTGGCATTGGACAAGGCTGCCGGTGCCGGCTGAGGAGCCGGCGCCTTCTGCTGGGGAGCCGGCTGCGGCACGGCCTGATCGCCGGACGCCGCCTGCAGTGCCTTCAGCACCTCGTTCCGCGGTCCGAAGGCGCGCTGCGTGCCACGCTCGATGTAGAGAATGAGGTCTGCCTTGCCGATCGCCTGCACGCGATGGGAGACGAGGATGCCGGCCTGGCCGCGCTTGCGCATGCCGTCCATCGCCGCCGCCAGCGCCTCATCGCCGACCCGGTCGAGGTTCGAATTGGGCTCGTCGAGCACGACGACCGCCGGATTGCCATAGAGCGCGCGAGCAAGGCCGATGCGCTGGCGCTGGCCTGCGGAGAGATAGGTGCCGAAGTTGCCGAGCTGGGTCTCATAGCCCTGCGGTAAGGCGAGGATCATGTCGTGCGCGTGCGCCATGCGGGCCGCCTCGATGACGCCTGCGTCGTCAGCGTTGGCGCGAAAGCGCGAAATGTTCTCCTTCACGGTGCCGGCGAAAAGCTCCACCGCCTGCGGCAGATAGCCGATGTGGCGGCCGAGGGCCTCCTGCGACCACTGGTCGAGGCGCGCGCCGTCGAGCGTGATCTGTCCGCCGAATGTCGGCCAGAGCCCGACGATCGCCCGCGCCAGCGTCGACTTCCCCGAGGCCGAGGGCCCAACGACGGCGAGCACCATGCCGGGCCGCACCTCAAAATTGAGACCGGAGAGAATGAGCTGGCGCGTCTCCGGGGCGGAGACGCGGAGCTGGCTCACCTGGAGGTGCCCTTTCGGCGCGGGGAGTGCGGTCCGCTGTGGCTCCGGTGGGCATTGGCGGAGCAGCTGGTCGAGGCGGGCATAGGCCTCGCGCGCCTTGACGAATGGCCGCCACTGACCGATTGCCTGCTCGACGGGCGCAAGCGCACGGCCGAAAATGATCGTCGCCGCGACGATCGAACCTGCGCTGATGTCGCCTCTGATCGCGAGTGCCGCTCCAATGGCGAGCATCATCGACTGCAGGAGCAGGCGGAGTGACTTCGACGAGGAGGATAGGCTGCCGAGCCGGTCGGAGGCGAGCACCTGCCAGGCGAGCGCCTCGCGGTTAGATTTCTGCCAGCGCTCGAGATAGGCGCGCATCATGCCCATGGAGGTGATCGCCTCGGCGTTGCGCTGCCCCGTATCGGCAAGCTCGAGACTGCGTGCTGCGGCCTTGCCCGCTTCCATCAGGGGCGCCCGGCTCCGCACCTCGCTCGCCCAGGCGATCGCCAGAAGCACCACAGCGCCGATGGTGGCGGCTACGCCAAGCGTCCAGTGCAAGAGGAAGACGACGAGGAGATAGACCGGCGTCCAGGGCGCATCGAAGAAGGTGAGAGGCCCCGGGCCGCCGAGGAACTGGCGGAGGTTGTCGAGTTCGCGAAGCGCCGGTACCGATGCGCCCTGGGATAGCAGGCTCTTCCGGAGCGAGGCCTGGAACACGCGGTCGGATATGCGCCGGTCGAGCTCGACACCGACGCGCACGACGATGCGCGAGCGCACCAGCTCGAGGACGCCGATGATCACGTAGAGACCCGCCGTCATGATCGAAAGCGCGACCAGTGTCGGTATGCTGCCCGAAGTCATGACGCGGTCGTAGACCTGCAGCATGAAGAGCGGGCCGGCCAGCATCAGAATATTGATCACGAACGAGAACACTCCCGTCGCGACAAATGCGCTGCGGCTCGCCATGACCGCCGACCAGAGCTCTCCGCCGGCCGCCAGCCTCGGCGTGTCCATGGCGTCGTGCTTGACTTGCGGCGCGGCGACGCTGACCGGCTTCGGTGTCTCCTGGCTCCCGGCAACGAACGCGGTGAGGCGCTCGATCGTGCCAGCCGGCATGTGGGCGAGCCCTGCC
>DAORNH010000011.1:6710-6949 GCA_035440865.1 Hyphomicrobiaceae bacterium
AGCGGAGCGCTCGTGTCGTCGCCGGCAGTGGAATGGGGCCGCGTCCGCGCCGACGGCGGAACCTCGGGAACGGCGGCCGCGACCAGACGAGCGGCGGCGACGGCCGCCGAGATGGGCGCCGCTGCAGACACCACCGCGGCCGGTGCCGGCGAAGCCACAGCTGTCGGTCCGCCGAGCGGATGGGCGACCACCTTCGCCTTGACGGTGGGAGTAGGGACCTCTCCAGCGGCGCGCTGAGC
>DAORNH010000011.1:7135-11446 GCA_035440865.1 Hyphomicrobiaceae bacterium
TGAGCAATCCCTTAAGGGTGAGCGATGTGTTAAACTCGCGCTAACAAGTCCACGCGTTTCCCATGGGCCAACATTGGCGCCTCGGCCCGACCGGCCTGCCCATAGACGAGCAGACGGCCACCATCTAACCTCCGGGTACATCGCCGAAGTGCGAGCCCCGATTGTGAGGAGTGTGCCCATGACCTCGAAGAAGGAATTGACCCGCGGCCGCTGCCTCTGCCGCGCCATCGAGTACGAGTTCGAGGGGAAGCCCAAGTGGGTCATGCACTGCCACTGCGAAAGCTGCCGGCGCGCGACCTCGTCTGCCGTTGCGACCTACATCGGCGTCGACATCGGCCAGTTCCGCTACCTGAAGGGCACGCCTTCGGCCTATGAATCCTCGCCGGGCGTGAACCGCTACTTCTGCCCGACCTGCGGCTCGCCCATGGCCTACGCCGGCGCACGCTGGCCCAAAGAGGTGCATCTCTTCCACGGCACGCTTGAGAACCCGGCGCAGTTGCCGCCGACCGGACACGCTCACGTCGAGGAGCAAGTCGGCTGGTTCGAGGTGTATGACGACCTGCCGCGCTACGAGCAGATCGCCTCGAAGGGCAAGGCGCCCGTAAGGAAGGGCCCGCGGTCCGGGCATTCGTGAGAGGCCTGCCGTCAACGACGCGCGGCAACGGCGATCAGATCTCGACGACCATACCTTCCTCGGCAACCAGAAGCCCAAGGTCGGCTGCGACATGACGATGGGCGAGCATGCCCTCGCTCATGTGCGTGATCATGATGCGCTGCGCTGAGAGGCGCGGCAAGTTGTCGACGAGCGTCTTCCAGGCGAGATGATAGGGCGGCGCACGCTCGAAACCGTGGCACTCGGTCAGGAAAAGGTCCGAGCCGGCCGCGATCCCAACCAGCGCCTCGACCCATTCCGTATCGCCGGAAAACGCGATCGTCCTGCCGCCAAGCGTGCAGCGCAGCGCATAAGACGGTGCGCCTGAGGGATGCGAAACCTCAGCGACAGACACTTCGACGGCGCAGACCTTGGCCGGCGGCCCCGCCACCAGTTCCTGGTAGCTGAGATCGTAGCCGTGTGGGATCGACGTCGAGCCCGGATAAAGCGCCTCGCTCGTCTCCAGCACGCGTGCCTCGATGCCCGGTGGGCCGGCGATCCGCAGCGCCACCTTCCGCTTGGCGACGTGGCGGGCATGCATGATCCACCACACCAAACCTGCGAAATGATCGCCGTGCAGGTGCGAGATGATGATCGTCGGGATGCTGTTGGGGTCGATGCCGAGGCGCGACAGGCCGATCAGTGTAGTCGCGCCGCAATCGATGAGAAAGCGCTCGCCATCCGCATCAACGAGGTAGCTGCTCTGCAACCGACCGCCGGAGCCGAAAGCGTCGCCGCAACCGACGACCGTGAGGCGCATGATCTCACGCCTTGGCGCTTGGACGCGCCGAGACGGCAGCATACCAGCGATCGAGGTTTGCGAGCGGCGGACGCTGTATCCGCGCGAGCCGCATGAAGTCGATGGCGACAAGCGCTGTGATATCGGCCACCGAGAAACTGTCGCCGGCAATATGGGCAGATTTCGCGAGTTGCTGATCGACGACCGCCAGCTGCTCCAGCGCCTTCGGTTTGTTGGCCTCGCCCCACGCCGCGACCTGCGGCACCTCGTTCTTGGCCATTGCTGGATGGAGATGGCGGAAGGCCGAGGCTATGTGATTGAAGAGCCCGAGCTCGATCCGCCGGTTCCACATCTCGACGATAGCCTTGTCCTTGGCATCGCGGCCCATCAGCGGCGGGTTTGGCACCGTCTCCTCGAAATAGCGGCAGATGGCCATGGTTTCGGAGAGCGCCGTGCCGTCGTCGAGAATGAGAACGGGCACGCGCTGCATCGGGTTGATCGCTGTGAACTCGGGCGTCTTGAGATCACCCTTCATGAGGTCGAGTTCCTCGGTCCGCACCGCGACGCCCTTCTCGGCGAGGAAAATACGGACCCGGCGGGGATTTGGCGCGAGCTTCGTCTCGATGAGCTTCATGGCGACTTTTTCCCGAGTGGCGATTTCGTCATCCGACAATTGGTACTGGAGACGTGTGGCTCGAGCAAGGAGACGGCGCCGCCGCCCAACCCGGATTGCTTCTGTGTGGCTAGCCGAACACCTCGAGCGCGACACGAAATGTATTGTGGTAGGCGCGCACGCTCTCCTCGATCGGATCGGCATAGCCCCCGCCGATGGCGATCGAGAGCGGAATGCCGCGTCGCCGTGCAAGCTCCATCACGAGGCGATCGCGCTCGATGAGGCCCGCGTGCGTGAGATCGAGGCGCCCGAGCCGGTCGGCCGCGAGCGGATCGGCACCGGAGAGATAGAGGATCAGATCAGGCCTAAACGCCTCGATCGCGCCGAGCGCATCGACCAGCGCGGCGATATAGGCCGCATCTGCCGTTCCATCAGGAAGCGCGACATCGAGTGTGGACGCCACCTTGCGGAATGGAAAATTCTTCTCGCCGTGGACGCTCAGCACAAAGACGCGCGGATCGCCTGCAAGAATTGCGGCATTTCCGTCACCCTGGTGCACGTCGAGGTCGACGATGGCGATGCGGCCGGCGCGTCCCTCGGCGAGCATCGCAAGGCTCGCTACGGCGAGATCGTTGAACACGCAGAAGCCCGAGCCGAAATCGCGGTGCGCATGGTGCGTACCCCCCGCGAGCTGACCGGATATGCCTGTTCTCAGCGCCTGCCGCGCAGCCTCGATCGCGCCGCCGACGGTCGCACGTGACCGCTGGATGAGCGTATCGCTCCACGGCAATCCGATGCGCCGCATGGCCTCTGGCGAGACCCGCCCCGACGTCATTGCGGCGACATAGTCTGGCGCATGCGCCAGCGCAATCTCTCGCTCGGATGCGGGCGTCGCAGGTGTCAGCGTGACGCGCGAGAAGCCCGCGTCGCTCTCGATCGCCTGGCGCAGCATCGCATACTTGCCGACGGGAAAGCGGTGCCCATCCGGCAGCGGCAGCGGCGGTACGTGAGGAAAGAAGAGCTGCATCGCGGGGCACCGATCGGCTGAGCTTCGCGGAAACGTGACCGGGGAAGTTCTCGTCAAATTAGATGCAATTTGAGCGACCCGCATGAGGCTTTTCTCAGCATCTCTCAGCCATCTTCTAACGGCGAGTGAACGGAGACTCCGACATTCGAGTGAAGTCGTTCGCTGATTTGACGGGAAAATCCCGAGACTGTGTGGCCGCAGATTAACCATTGCGGGCCGGGAGCGCGCAACTGAGGAGCTGACGCATGAAAGTATCGCACGGAACCAAGAAGGCCGACGTCCTGCTCGGCGCGCTCGATGAGCTCAACGAAATGTGGGGGCACACCGACAACGATCAGATGTTCGGCGGACGCTTCGACGACATCATGCGTGGCGGCAAGGGCGACGACGTCATCTGGGGCGATCGCGGCGCCGACCTCATCCTCGGCAACACCGGTGACGACGCCATCTGGGGCAGCGTCGATAACGACACGATCCTGGCCGGCGTCGGCAACGACCGCGTCTCCGGCGGCAAGGGCGACGACAGCCTCGCAGGCGGCAAGGGCGACGACGATCTCCACGGCAACACAGGCGACGACGTCCTCGCCGGCGGCAGCGGCAACGACAGCCTCGCGGGCGAAGCTGGCAACGACGTCCTCGACGGCGGCGCCGGCGACGACAAGATCCTCGCTGGAACGGGCGACGACCTCGTCCGCGCGAGTCGAGGCGCCGACACATACGTCGGCGGCACCGGCGCCGATACGATCGACTTCTCGCGCATCGTCGGAAAGCTCGACGTCGACCTCGGCGCGCACGCGGCCGATGTCGCGTTCGGTGCCAATGTCGTGCGCCAGACGCTCTGGGGCTTCGAGACGGTAATCGGCAACGATGCCGGCGGCACCTTCAAGGGCGACAAGGGCGACACGGCGTTCCTCGGCGGCGCGGGCGACGACAGCTTCCGCGGCATGGGCGGCTCCGACAGCTTCCTCGGCGGCTCGGGCGCGGATCTCTTCACGATCCTCAAAAAGGATACGGCCGGCGGCGCGGTCGATACGATCGACGACTTCGAGGTCGGCGTCGACCACCTCGACCTCTCCGACTTCCTCAAAGGTCGATCGGGTGTCGACGCCGCCCTCCGGCTCGCCGACGGCGGCGACGCGACCACGGTGCAAGGCCTCGTAGGCAAGACCTGGGTGGACGTGGTGGTGCTCGAGGGCGTCAACATGGCCGACCACAGCGCCGACCTGCTCGGCCAGCTGCTCGCCTAGGCCGACGTCGCCTTGCTGGCAACGACACGGCGG
>DAORNH010000011.1:11473-28612 GCA_035440865.1 Hyphomicrobiaceae bacterium
GTCAGCGCCATCGCCGGCAACTCGCTCAGCGAGACGAAGCGCGCGTCGACGACATCGGACCGGGCGACCGGGACTCCGGATCGCCAGTGGCCGCAGAAGACAACGAGGACGTAGTGCGCCGACAAGGCGCCGTCCTCGCGCCGGATCAGCACATCGTGCACATCGACGAGACCCACGAGTTCAGCCTCGATCCCGGTCTCCTCCGCAAGCTCGCGCATGGCTGCCGCCTGCGCCTTCTCACCGGGCTCGATGTGTCCACCGGGCAGGCTCCACACGCCCCGCCGGCCCTTGCCTCGCTCGACGATCAGCACGTCGTCGCCGCGGAATACGGCCATGCTGGCCGCCGGGCGGGGCCATTCCGGCCGCTGCAAGGGTTCGTGCGCCATCGTCATGGACGCTCACGGAAAAATGCAGCGACGCCATCTTTGAAGCTCCGGTCGCCGACCGCCTTCATGTGATCGCGCCCCTCGATGACGAGAAACGTCCCATTTGGAATGAGGGCCGCGAGGTCCTCCGCCGAGCCGCCGATCACATCCTCCGAGCCGACCGCGACCAGCACCGGGCACTGCAGCGTCTTCAGGGCCTCGGCGGTGATCGGCTCGCGGGCCGAACGGATGCAGGCGGCGAGCGCCTTCAGGTCGCTCTTCGTCGATTCCGCGAATGCCCGGAAGGTGCGCGCCGTGGCATTGGTCACGTCGTCGATGCTCGCCGCCTCGAGCGCATGGGCGATGGGGCCTGTGCCCGCCATCGGCCGGATCATGTTGGCGCCGAGGCCGCCGAAGACGAGGCTGCGCACGCGGGCGGGATGGGCAAGCGCCAGGAACGCGCCGATGCGTGCGCCCATCGAATAGCCGATCACGTCGGCGCGCTCGATCCCGAGATGATCGAGGAGGCGACGCGCATCCTCCGCCATCAGCGGCGCGCTGTAGTCCGAGGTTGCATGCAGCTTCTGGCTCGCGCCGTGGCCGCGATTGTCCATGGCGATGACGCGGTAGCCCAAGCGCGTCAGATGGCGCACCCAGCCCGGATCGACCCAGTTCGCGGCGATGTTCGACGCGAAGCCATGAATGAGGAGGACGGGTTCGCCGGCGCCTTCATCGAGGTAGGCGATCGTCACACCGTCGGACGAGAATTCCGCCACCGCTGCCTCCGTTCCAAATGCGACGGCTCACCCTCTATCATTTGGCGCTCCACCTCGCTATGGTCCCGCCGAGCAATCCGGAGGAGCCGACCGTGGCCGGCGCGACTATCCCGCATTTCCGCAACGACAGCGGCGTCGAGAAGATCTTCGTCGGCGTAAAGGAATTCAAGTGCATGGGCGCGAGTTCGCCCTACGACCATCCGCACGTCTTCCTCGACATGGGCCAGGACAGCCAGGCGCTCTGCCCTTACTGCTCGACACTCTATCTCCACGACTCGCGCCTGCATGCCGACGAGACGGAGCCCAAGGGCTGCCTCGCCGATCCGATGGAGGCGAGCTGAGCGAGCCGATCGTCATCGTCGGCGCCGGGATCGCGGGCCTCGCCACGGCGATCGCGCTCGCCCGCCGCGGAATAGCCTCGACAATCCTCGAGCGTCGGCACCTCGTCGATGAGGAAGGCGCCGGCATCCAGATCGGGCCGAACGGCTGCAAGGCGCTCGCCGCACTCGGTCTCCTCGACCAGCTGACAGACGTCGCCGGCCATCCGGGGGCCATCCATTTGCGCGACGGCGCAACCGGCCGGATCCAGGCATCGCTGCCGCTCGGGGCAGCGATCAGAGCGCGGCACGGCGCCCCTTATCTCGTCGCCCATCGCGCCGACTTGCACGGCCTGCTGCTTGCGCGGACGCGGAACCTACCCACGGTGCGGATCGAAACAGGCTGGGACGTCGAGGTTCTCGCTCGCCATCCGGATGGCCGGTACCAGATCACTTCAAGCGACGGTCGGGGCGAGATCGCGTCGGTACTGATCGGAGCGGACGGCTTGTGGTCGGCGGTGAGGCGCTTCGCGTTCCCGAGCCTTGCGACGCGGCCGCGCGCAACCGGCCTCAGCGCGATGCGCACCGTGGTCCAGACGCCACCCGATGCCCTGCCACACCACGCAGATATCAATGCCTGGATGATGCCGGGCTCTCACGTGGTCCTCTACCCGCTGCGCCTCGGCAGCGAGACGGCCATCGTGGTCATAGCGCCACTCGCCAGTGAAGGTGAGGGCTGGGCCTTCTCGGTGGATCGCCAGTCCGTCATGACAGCACTCGCTCACTATCCGCCCGAGGTTCGCGACCTGGCCGCTCGCGGGACGGCGTGGCGACGACACCAGGTCCATCGGCTCGACGCGCTGCCGGCACTGGGGATCGAACGCATCGCCCTCGTCGGCGATGCCGCTCACCCGATGGCCCCCTATCTTGCGCAAGGCGCCGTGATGGCACTGGAGGATGCCCTCGTTCTGGCGGACGCGATTGCGCGTCATGGGCCAACGGCCATGGCGCTCGCGGAATTCAGCCGGGCCCGTACCCGGCGCGTGCGGCGCGTCGTACGCCGGTCACGCTTCAACGGCTTCGTTTACCATCAGTCGCGGCCGATCAGCGTAGCCCGCAACCTCGTTCTGCGAAATACATCCGGCGCGCGCCTTCTGGCGGGCCTCGATTGGCTTTACGGATGGCAACCCGACGCCGTCTGAGCGTGCGAGGCGGCAACACTTGCTCCGAATTCGCCATACAGCCTCGACGCGCATCATCCCCTGCCCCTACAATTCCCGATATCTTTGGCTCGCGGACGACCTCGGCCGCAGCGGCCGGTAGTGTTGCTCGTTCAAGTGAGATGCGTATGAAACTCACATCTCCGCGCAGTCGTCGGCTGCACCACGCGCTGGCGGCAGCGGCGATCGTCGTCCTTGGCGAGAACCCTGTGACGATCGCACGGGACGCGACCGTCGAGATCGCGAGCTCCGGGATCGCCATCGTCGCAAGTCCTTCGCTGGTGCTGCGCCGCATGGACATTGCACTCGATGCCGAGCGGATCAGGATCGACTACGTCGTAACCAACCTCGGCGCCGAGGACGTGAACTCACTGATCACCTGGCCGCAACCCGACATCGACATGACCGCCATCGGCGATGGCGCGCTGGCTTTGCCGGCGACGGATCCCGACAATGTCACGCGTCATGAGATCACCAGCAACGGCGCTCGCGTCACGCCGAAGATCGAGCGTTCGGCGAGCGCCTACCGCCTGGATGTGACTGCAACGCTGCGGGAGCACACCCTGGATCTGTTTCCTCTGGCCGACAGCGTGTTGTCGAAGCTGGCCGCACTTCCAAATCCCGTCGCCGATCATCTGCGCGAACTCGGCATCGTCCGCCTCGATGGCTCGCGCCGGCTCCCGGGATGGACCTACCGCTCGACGCTCTTCTGGCGGCAGACATTCAAGGCGGACGGCGACACCACGATCTCCATCGCCTTCGCGCCTGTGCTGGGGTCAGGTACGCTCGGGCCGGATTCTGTCGATTCGTTCAGCGGCACCCACTGCCTTCCCGAAGGGCGCGCGCGCGCGATCCAGAAGAAGCTCGAAGCCGGCGAGTCTGTCGATGCCGTATGGCTGACCCATGCGCTGACTTTTGGCTCGAGCTGGTCCGGACCAGTGAAGCACGCGCGCATCACGATCGCGGTGCCGGACAGTGAGACGGCGGCCTCGACCTGCTACGGCGGCTTCAAGCCGGCGGGGCCCACACTGCTCGAATGGAAGGCCACGGATTTCGAGCCGCACAGCGACCTCTCGATCCTGTTCTTGCGCTGACATGCCTGCCCATGATCACGGCGCCAGCAGGCGCCGCACGTCCGTGAAGCGGCCTGTCACCGATGCCGCTGCAGCGCTCGCCGGCGAGACGAGATGCGTGCGCACGCCGCGTCCTTGACGACCGACGAAGTTGCGGTTCGACGTCGAGGCAATGCGCTCCTGCGGCCGGCCGGTCTCCCCGTTCATGCCGACGCACATCGAGCAGCCGGCGTGCCGCCACTCGAAGCCGGCAGCCTCGAAGACCCTATCGAGGCCCTCGGCCTCGGCCTGCTCCTTGACGAGGCCCGAGCCCGGCACGACCCAGCTCGGCACGACGGCCTTGCGACCCCGCACGACCTCGGCGGCAAGCCTCAGATCCTCGATCCGGCTGTTCGTGCAAGAGCCGATGAAAACCCGATCGACGGCAATGTCGCTGATCGCCATTCCCGGCGTCAGGCCCTGGTACGCGAGCGCGCGCGCGACCGTCGCCCGCCGCGTCGCATCGTCGATGGCCGCCGGATCGGGCACCCGCCCCCCGACGGCAACGGCGTCTTCCGGGCTCGTGCCCCAAGTGACCATCGGCGCGATCTCGGTAGCATTCAAGGTAAGTGACTTGTCGAAATGGGCGCCGCCGTCGGTTGGCAGGAGCTTCCAGGTTTCCAGCGCCTGGTCCCAGTCGGCCCCCTTCGGCGCATAGGGCCGGCCGGCCAGATAGGCGAACGTCTTGTCGTCGGGCGCGACGAGGCCCGCCCGTCCGCCGCCTTCGATGGACATGTTGCAGAGCGTCAACCGGCCCTCGATGGAAAGGCTCCGGATTGCCGAGCCGCAATATTCGATGACGTGTCCGGTTGCCCCGCCCGCTCCCATCGTGGCGATGATGGCGAGGATCACGTCCTTGCCCGTTACGCCTGTGCCGAGCGTGCCATCGACCTCGATCCGCATGGCCTTCGGCTTGCGCTGCCAGAGCGTCTGCGTCGCCATCACATGGGTGACTTCGGACGAGCCGATGCCGAAGGCGAGCGCGCCGAGCGCCCCGTGGGTCGAGGTATGGCTGTCCCCGCAGACGAGCGTGATCCCCGGAAGCGTGATGCCCTGCTCCGGGCCGATCACATGGACGATGCCCTGGCGCTTGTCGCCGATGTCGAAGATCGTGATACCCGCCGCGTCCGCGTTCTTGCGCATCACCGAGACGATATGGCGTTGCCGGGCGTCGGCGATGTCCGCGAGGTTCCGCGTTCCGGTTGGCATGTAGTGATCGGGCGTGCCGAAGCTTCGGTCCGGGCGGCGGACCTTGAGCCCTGCGCGCTTGAGCCGCTCGAAGGCAGGCAGCGAGCCGTCGTGCAAGAGGTGGCGATCGATGAACAGGAGGGTGTAGCCGTCCGGCCTGTCGACGACCACGTGGCGGGACCAGATCTTCTCGAACATCGTCGATGGCGCGGGCATATGGCGTCTACCTCGTGAAGGCGGCGAGACCGTCCGTCCGGAGCCGGCGGCACTCGGGAGATTAGCCAAGTGATCCAAATGAGGCTAGATTTCGTGCAGCGAGACGGATTCACTGGCAGGGATCGTAGGAGTCCGGCGTCCGAACCGATGGGAGCAACGTGAATGGCCAACGTTCGCCTGTTGATCATCGATGATCACGCCCTGTTCAGAGGCGCGCTCGGGCACTCCCTCAGCGCCACTCCCGGCCGGATGGCCATTTCGGAGGCTGGATCGCTCGACGAGGCCATGGCCCAGCTCGAGGCGGGCAAGGAATTCGACCTCATCCTGCTCGACCTCACAATGCCCGGGGTGCAGGGCCTTTCCGGGCTCCTTTACCTGCGCACCGAGCATCCGGGCATTCCGGTGGTGATCGTGTCGGCGAGCGACGATGTCGCGGTGATCCGCAGCTGCATGGAGTTCGGCGCATCCGGGTATGTGCCGAAATCTCAGCCCATCGAGAAGATCCGCGAGGCCATCGAAAGCGTGCTTGCCGGCCAGGTCTGGACGCCGCCCGGACTCGAACTCGACGGAGCGTCCTCGCCGTTGGGCGATCTCGCCTCGTCCCTCTCCACCTTGACGCCGCAGCAGGTGCGCGTCCTCATGATGCTCGGCGAGGGGCTGCTCAACAAGCAGATCGCCTACAAGCTCGGAGTATCAGAGGCAACGATCAAGGCGCACGTCTCCGCCATCCTCCAGAAGCTCGGCGTCGACAGCCGGACGCAGGCCGTCATCGCGGTCAATAAACTCAACGCCGGAGCACTACCGAAGCCGGTCATGTGATTTCCAGAGCCACGCATGCCACGGAGCGGGCCACCCCTCGCCGGGCAGCCGGAGGCGGATCGCCGCATTTCGGCAGCGCCTGCAACCCGCTAGACAGTCGAAAAGTGCACGGAACGTAAACGTCAACCTGATTGACTGCGTCCCGGCGATCGACAATTCATGGGCGATGCGATACGGCCGAGGCTGGCGTCGATCGACCTCGTGCCAGGGTGGCAAATGGACGTTCAGGACATGCGCATATTTGCCCGCGTCGCGGCGGTGCAGAATTTGTCGGCCGTCGGGCTCGAGCTCGGCCTCACTCCAGGAACGATTTCGAAGCGGTTGCAGGCACTCGAGAACGACCTCTCGGCGCGGCTCTTCGATCGGACGACTCGCTCGATCCGCATCACCGAGGAGGGCGAGATACTGCTTGCCCACGTCGAGCGCATCCTGAGCGAGCTCGACCAGGCACGAGCCGCGGTGAGCGGCAACGTCAGCCGGCCGCAGGGGCGCATCAAGATCGCCGCCTCGGCCGCGCTCGGCCGGCGCCTGATTGCCCCGGCTATCAGCGCCTTCATGCGCCAGTTCCCGGAGATTGACCTCCACGTCGTCATGACCGACCGGGCCGTCAACCTCCAGGACGAAGGCTTTGACGTTGCCATCAGGATCGGGGAACTCGACGATTCGAGCCTGATCGCCAAGCGGCTCGCCGCCGACAAGCAGGTGATCGTCGCCGCCGAGGCCTATCTCTCTCGTCGCGGGGCGCCCCAGAAGCCGGCCACGAATGCCTCCTCCTCGAGGATCAGTGGCAGTGGACGCTGCGCGGCAATGGCGACGACCACGTCGTCCGCCTCGGTGGCAGGCTGCGCTCGAGTGACGGCGAGCTTCTCCGCCATGCGGCGCTCGCGGGTCACGGGCTCTTGCGCATTTCGGAAGTCGCCGTCGCCGACGACTTGCGCAGCGGCGGCCTGAAGCGCGTCCTCCCCGACTACGAGATCCTGACCGGGTCGGCGATCTGGGCGATCTACCCGAGCAGCAAGTTCATTCTGCCGAAGCTCCGCGTCCTCCTCGATTTCCTCGGCGATCGCTTCCGGGAGACCGACATCGAGTGCAGCAACGACGCCGAGGATCGCCATGCCGTCCCGCCGCGAGGTTTTGGCGCTCGCTCCATGGCCACTCGTGCGGTTGCCGGGCAGGCATCGGGCGGCTGAGGCCGCCTCGCTACCCGCTGGCCGCGAATGCTGGTAGGAGTAGCGAGTGCTTGTAGCGTTCGGATCGGGTCCAGAACGGATGTCGGCATGGCGCATATCGGAGCAGTTGAGTTGAGTGCCGGCCCAGCCGCCGGGACGGCGCCGTGACGAGCGGGCCGCGCCAGGGCGGTTTTCGCCCGCTCAAGGTGGTCGCCAAGGTCGCGGAAAGCAGCTCGGTGACCTCGTTCCATCTCGAGCCGCTGACGACGGCGGCGTGGCAAGCCTTTGAGCCGGGACAGTTTCTCGTCCTGCGCGTTCCCGCCGCCAATGGCCGCCGCGCCATGCCCCGCACATACAGCGTGTCCTGGTATCCAGGGGCCGGCGGGCGCTATCGCATCTCGGTGAAGCGCGAGGGCGCGCCGAAGCCGGGTGTGCCTGACGGCGCCGGCTCCAGCTGGCTGCACGACGCTGTCGGCGTCGGCGATACCATCGAAGCGAGCGGTCCGCGGGGCGAATTCGTGCTCGACCGGACGAGCGACCGCCCCGTAGCGCTCATTTCAGGCGGCGTCGGGCTGACGCCGCTCGTCGCCATGCTGCATGCGCTCGCCGGCGAGTCTCGGCGGCCCGTCAGGTTCATCCATGCCTGTGAAAACGGCGACGTGCATGCCCTCCGCGACGAGGTTCTGGCGTTGTCGCGCTCACGCCCGGGCATCGATGTGCACTTCTGCTACCGGGTGCCAACGGCGCGTGATCTCGCCGCGGCCGGCCACCACAGCGTCGGCCTGCTGACCGGCGGACAGATCGATGCGCTGCTCGCCACGGCTGACATGGACTATTACCTATGCGGCCCGCCGCCCTTCATGAAGGCCGTGTACCGCATGTTGCGTCAGCGCGGCGTCGCCGCCGATCGCATCCGCTACGAGTTCTTCGGTCCTGCGACCGTGCTTGATGAGGATGTAGCTGCCGCTCCGCCGGCGATTGCCGCAGAGTCGCAGTCCTCCCCGCTGCTCGCCTCCGCGTCGGTTCCGTCTCCCGCCATCACCGTCGAATTCCGCAAGTCGGGCAGGATCGTGCCCTGGACGGCCGACGCCAAGTCCATTCTCGACCTTGCCGAGGCTGCAGGATTGTCACCTGACTTCTCCTGCCGTGCCGGCGTCTGCGGAACGTGCAGGACGCGCCTCTTGGCCGGGGAGGTTCGATACTTCGAGCCTCCCTCGACGAACCCGGGCCAGGCATGGCGCTCATCTGCTGTTCACGTCCAAAAGGCCCGGTCGTGCTTGACATCTAGGGTCTGCAAATTGGTAAGACCATCGTACCGAGACGGTCGTCGCAACTGATCCGGCCGGAGTGACAGCGGCGAGACGAGTTCTCGATCGCGCGGGCGAGCGGCCCGTCGACAGGACACCACGAATTTCAAAAGATGGCAGGGGAGCATCGTCAGTGAAGGTTCTGGTCACAGGCGCCGCCGGATTCATCGGCTCCGCGACGGCAGCCGCGCTCCTCGATCGCGGCGACGAGGTGATCGGCCTCGATAATCTCAACGCCTACTACGACGTGAGCCTCAAGGAGGCGCGGCTTGGACGACTGACGGGGCGGGCCGGCTTCTCGTTCCATCGCCTCGATCTCGAGAACCGTGCGGCCATCGCCGACCTCTTCGCGCGCGTCCGCCCTGAGCGCGTCGTCCATCTCGCGGCGCAAGCAGGCGTGCGCTATGCCTCGGAGAACCCGCACGCCTACGCCGACGCGAATTTGACAGGCTTCCTCAACGTCCTCGAGGGCTGCCGCCACACCAAGGCCGGCCATCTCGTCTATGCTTCCTCCAGCTCTGTATACGGCGCCAACACCGCGATGCCCTTCAGCATCCACCAGAACGTCGACCATCCGCTGAGCCTCTATGCCGCCACCAAGAAGGCGAACGAGCTGATGGCGCATTCCTATTCGCATCTCTACAGCCTGCCCGTGACGGGGCTCCGCTTCTTCACCGTCTACGGCCCATGGGGCCGGCCCGACATGTCACTTTTCCTCTTCACCCGGAAGATCCTGGCCGGCGAGCCGATCGACGTCTACAATCATGGCAACCACGCGCGTGACTTCACCTACATCGACGATATCGTCGAAGGCATCGTACGCACGCTCGATCGTGTGGCCACACCCAATGCCGGCTGGTCCAGCGACGCGCCCGATCCGGGTACGTCCGCGGCGCCCTACCGGCTCTACAACATCGGTAACAACAATCCCGTCGAGCTCATGCACTTCATCGGTTGCATCGAGACCGCCATAGGTCGCGTTGCCAAGAAGAATTTCCTTCCCATGCAGCCAGGAGACGTGCCGAAGACCTTCGCCGACGTCGATGCGCTGATCGAAGACGTCGGCTTCAAGCCTGCGACGCCGATCGAGCTCGGCGTCGCCCGCTTCGTCGCCTGGTATCGCGAATTCTACAAAGTCAGCTGAACGCAGTCGGCTTCCGTCGGCCTGAGCAGGAGACGCCGTCATGCCGCTTGCGGACATCGGAAGTGTGAAGATTGCCGTGATCGGCCTCGGCTACGTCGGGCTGCCGCTCGCCGCCTACATGGCGCGGCACTTCCCTGTGATCGGATTCGATATCGACGCGGAACGGATCGCCGAGCTGTCGGCGGGCCACGACCGCACGCGCGAGGTGACCGCCGACGAGTTCGCCGCGGCACGCGCGCTGCGTTTCAGCGCGGACGCGGCAGCCCTCGAGACCGCCAACTTCTTCATCGTCACGGTGCCGACGCCGATCGACACCGCGCGCCGCCCCGATCTCACCGCGTTGATGCGGGCGAGCGAGACCGTAGGTAACGCCATCCGCGACGGCGGTGTGGTCGTATTCGAGTCGACCGTCTATCCCGGCTGCACGGAAGAGGTATGCGTTCCCATCATCGAGCGCCTGTCGGGTCTCAAGTTCAATCGCGGTTTCTTCGCTGGCTACTCGCCCGAGCGCATCAATCCAGGTGACAAGGCGCACCGCTTCCCGGACATCCTGAAGGTCACTTCCGGTTCGTCGGCAGAGGCCGCCGCGCTGATCGACAGCGTCTATTCGGCCGTGGTCAGCGCGGGCACGCACAAGGCGAGTTCGATTCGCGTCGCCGAGGCCGCAAAGGTCATCGAGAACATCCAGCGCGACGTCAACATCGCGCTCGTCAACGAACTCGCGATGCTGTTCGACAAGCTCGGGCTCGATACGCGCGAGGTGCTCGCCGCGGCCGGCACCAAATGGAACTTCCACCGCTACACGCCGGGCCTCGTCGGCGGCCACTGCATCGGCGTCGATCCCTATTATCTGACCCACAAGGCGCAGTCGGTCGGCTTCCACACCGAGATGATTCTCGCCGGGCGGCGCATCAACGACGGCATGGCGACCTGGATCGCGCACAACATCATCAAGACGATGGTGCAGCACAAGGTGAGGGTCGACAGCGCGCGCATCCTGATCATGGGTTTCACGTTCAAGGAAAACGTGCCCGACACGCGCAACACCAAGGTCGCCGACCTCGTCACGGAGCTCCAGGATTTCGCCGCCGACGTCGTGATCTACGACCCGCATGCAAACTCGCGCGAGGCGGAGCACGAATACGGCCTCACGATCGCCAACAGCCTGCCGGGGGGCCCGTTCGAGGCGATCGTCATCGCGGTCCGCCACGACGAGATCGTGGCACTCAGCGCCGAACGCATTCGTGCCCTGCTTGCGCCGGGCGGCATCATCTACGACATCAAGGGCGTGCTGCCGGGCAGCAGCCGCACTGCCGGTCTTTGATATCCATGGCACGGCCCAGACCTGATCGGCAATTTCGCGCCTACGCGCGAGCTCCCGAAGACGACTTCCGCGCTCTCCGCGGCCGCTTGTCCTTGGCAGGCGCGGCAGCCTCGCGATCACCCGATGCCGCCGCCTCTGCCACGTAACCCGGCAGCGCGAACGCGCCGCGATGACCGGCCGGCGTCCAGTAGCGCGTGGTGATGCCGCGCTTCTTCGCACGCCGCGCGAGTTTCTTGCGCGAGACCTTCAGGTGGCTCCCGTCATCGGAGGCCCAGTTGAGCGCAAAAGGGCCGCCGAAGTAACAGGGCTGGGTGCACAGGTAGGGCGCGGCGTTGGCGAACAGCTCCTGGAAATACTCCGTCGTGCGGCCGAGGTGGGCGGGGTGGTGGAACGGCAAGCCGTTCTGCGTGACGAGAATGCCGCCCGGCTTCAGCGCGCGCTTGCAGTCCGCGAAGAATTCGCGCGTGTGCAGAACCGCGCTCGGACCGATCGGCTCGGAGCTGTCGACAATGATCGCGTCGAAGCGCCGGTCGGTATCGGCGACAAACTTGAGCCCGTCGGCGATGATCGTCTCCGTGCGCTTGTCGTCGAAAGCGCCGCCGGCGATCTCCGGATAGTGCTCGAGTGCGGTATCGATCACGGTGCGGTCGATCTCGACGAGAACTGCGCGCTCGACCGAAGGGTGCTTCAGCACCTCGCGCAGCACGCCCCCGTCTCCACCGCCGATGACGAGCACGTCCTTCGGCGACCTCATGGCCATCAGTGGCACGTGCGCCATCATCTCGTGATAGACGAACTCGTCAGACGTCGTGAGTTGCGTCACGCCGTCGAGCATGAGGACCGTCCCCCAGGTCTCGTTGGTGAATATGACCAGATGCTGATGCTCGGTGCGCACCTCGTGCAGGATCCTGTCCGCCTTGAGCCGCACACGCCAGTGCGGATGGAACGTCTCCTCGATCCAGCGATCCATGCCGGGCCTCCATCGCTCGAAGCTTGACGAAAAGAAACGGACCACGTGCCAACCAATGAGCACGCGGTCCGTCGATTGCACGCAGCGCTGATGCCGTCAGCCGACGGCCGCTGCCTTCAAGCGAACCGGCGCCTTCTTGGCCGAGGCCGCGCGCCAGTTCATCTCGTCGAGCTCCTCGCCGCGACGGTGGACCTTGACGGCCACGTCACGTGCCTGGAACTCGCGCTTCAGGAGATCGACGCACAGCTCGGGCTTGGACTGACCACACATGAAGACATCGAAAGCGGCATAGTCCGCCTCCGGCCAGCTGTGCACCGAGATGTGGGATTCCGAAAGCACGGCAACACCGGACACGCCCCCATTCGGCGTGAAGTGGTGCAGATGGATGTGCAGAAGCGTAGCGCCTGCAACTTCGACGCATCGTCGCAACGCGCGCTCGATATGCTTGAGGTCGTCCAACCTCTTGGCACCGAACAGATCAATGATCACGTGGGTGCCAGCAAATCGAACGCCATCACGTTCGATGAAGAAGTCCTTCCTGTCCTCGTGCGCTACGCACGCGTATGCAGCATCATCTTCCTTTTGGGCGGTGCTTGAACGAGTCAAGTCCATCCCCAATTGGAAGAGGGTGTCATCGTAGGCCATATGACCCTCCCCAACCAGTAGACAGAGGTGACCCGCCCGGCTCCTTACCTCTTTGGTTTTGGGGATTGTGTCCTTGGACCGCTGTGGCAGGTGGACGAACGGAGAGCCGTGCATATCGTCGATATGACCCCCACGCGCAAGAGGAAACTTTGCCGCTGGCCCAAAAATAGTTTTCACCACGGTAGCGATGCCTTAACCGATCCGGGCTCGACACTGATCGCAGCCGCTCTCAAGGATGGGACGATGACGCAGCAAAGGCGGGCCAGCGCGCTCGACTTCATCCAGCATGAGGCCGCAGGTGGCATTGCATTGGTCGTCGCAGCGATCGCGGCGCTGTTGATCGCGAACTCGCCGCTCGCATCCGACTACAAGGCCCTCCAGGAGATTCCGGCCGGCGTCCGCATCGGCGCCATCGGCCTGCAGAAGACACTGCTGCACTGGGTCAACGACGGCTTGATGGCCATCTTCTTTTTTCTCGTCGGTCTCGAGATCAAGCGCGAGTTCCTGGTCGGCGAACTCTCCGACCGCCAAAGCGCGGCGCTGCCGCTGTTCGGCGCACTCGGCGGCATGATTGTCCCGGCAGTCATCTACGCAATGATGACGTACCGGGATTCGAGCATGCTGTCCGGCTGGGCCATCCCGTGCGCCACCGACATCGCCTTCGCCGTCGGAGTGCTGGCGCTTCTCGGCAAGCGGATCCCGCCCGCGCTCAAGCTGTTTCTCCTCGCTCTCGCGATCATCGACGATCTCGGAGCCATCATCATCATCGCGCTGTTCTATACGGCCGACTTGTCGGCTATGGCGCTCGTGCTTGCAGCCTTCGGCATATTTGGCCTCGTCATTCTCAATGTTGCAGGTGTCGCCCGGCTCGGCGCCTACGTCCTGCTTGGCGCATTCGTCTGGATCTGCGTGCTGAAATCGGGAGTTCACGCCACCCTTGCCGGCGTCGCGACCGCACTTGCATTGCCGCTCGGCGTAGCGAGCCGGGAAGAAGATGGCCTCGATGGGCACGCAGGCGGGCTGCAGGCGGACCTGCATCCCTGGGTCACATTTGCCATCCTGCCGCTGTTCGCCTTCTTCAATGCGGGCGTCTCGCTCTCCGGAATTGGCGTCGATCAAGTGGCGAGCGGAATTACGCTCGGGATCGCGCTCGGGCTCTTTGTCGGCAAGCCGATCGGCATCGTGCTCTTTACCGCTCTGGCGATCAGGACCGGCCTTGCGCGTCTGCCGGATGGCGTTTCCTGGCGGCACATGGTCGGCTGCGGCGTCCTTTGCGGCATCGGCTTTACTATGAGCCTGTTCATCGGAACATTGGCGTTCCCCGACGGATCGCGCGAGGTCGAGGTGCGGCTCGGCGTCCTGCTCGGATCGCTCGTTTCGGCAGTGGTCGGTGGACTGATGTTATGGCGGTGTGGCCGCAACACCGAAGAGTTTGAGCAATCCTGAGCGGGCAGCGCCTCACCGCGACGTCCGCGGAGGCGTTTCACCGATCGTGCGGCGGATGAGCTCCTCCATCGTCTGGGGAGGCGTGTCGGCGCGAGGCGCGTCAGCACGCTTCTTCGCCATGTTGAGCGGCGGGACGATCGCCGTTCGCGTAGGTACGGTGACGACCGGCGCGGTCGACGCCGGCATCGAGGCGGCGGTCGGACGCGCTTTCGGAGGTACGACGCGGCCGGCCGCCAGCAGTGCGTCGAGGCCGACCGTCGCCACGCGGAGGTCGACGTTGACCGGTGTCCTCTCGCGCGTGAGGTCGACCGTGATCGTTCCCTTGCCGCTCGCCTTGTCGACTTTGATCTCGGCGTCGCGGACCGTCAGCGAGCGCTCGCCGACGACAAGGCGACCCGTGATCGAGACGGGCGCCCGGAGCGATGGCGTCTCGACGCCGAGCCAATCCGCCAGCGCGTCCGGCAAGGCCGAGCGCAGGAGCATGCTGCCATCGGCGTAGCTTGCAGCCGGGCCCGGGACGACCTTGGTATCGCCGAGCGTGCCGCTGAAGCTCGCCTCACCGAGGCGAGAGGCGGCCGACACACTGATCCGCTCGGGCTGGCGCGTGCGGGAGGCGGCTAGTCCGTGGACCGTCGCCTTGACGGTCACCTCCTCGCCGCGGAACACGCCGAGGGCGCGCATCTCGAGCGGTCCCCGCTCGCTCGCGCAAGTCGCCGTGGCCCTGATCCGGCTCGCCTCGTAGGCAACGCCGGTACGCGAATCCATGTACCGTAGCGTGCCGTCGACGATCCGGATTTCACCGATGTGCGGGCGCGTGCCACCGCGTGGTGCCGGCGGGGCGGTGACGACAGATGCCGTATCGCTCAGGCTGCGGCCGGGAACCGTGCTGCCGCCTGCATCTACGCTCGCAATTCGCACGGGCCCACCGACAACTCCAATGTCCCACGACCGCTGACCGCGACTGTCGACCACCAGTTCCATGACCGGCCGAGTCAGGATCAGGTGGGCCACGTCCAAGCGCCCGAGCAGCACGCTGATCAGACCTGTCTCGGCCTCGATTTCGGCCACGCGGACGAGCGGCGGCACGTTCATGTCCGAAGGCGACGAGAGCGTCACATCGGCCAGCCTGATCGACAGCGATGGGAAGAGACTGACGCTCGTCGGCCCATTGACCGACACCTTGCGGCCTGTCCGCGCCTCGGCCTCGGCAATGAGGCGACCCTTGATGAACTCGGTCGGGACCGTCGTCGCGGCAAGCACCGAGAGCGAGGCGACCAGGGCCGCCGGCAATCCGAGACCGACCACCAAAGCGCGCCGCCAGCGGCGCGGCCGTTCCGGCTCCAGCTCGACCTCGTCGTCGAGCGAAACTATGGAGCCCCGGCTGAGGCGCCGCGCCATGGCGATGTCGCGATCGTCCGACATCTCGTCCGCGCTCGCGTCTCGATCGTCCGGCCCAGGCAGCGACAGCTCGTGGGTGACGTCCCGCGGTTCGGCACTCGACTTGTCACTCGCACTCATCTGCTAGGTCCCGTCGGCCTCCCCCGCACGTGCAACTACCGCGTCAATGTGTCCGAGGCTGGCCCGCATCATGAAAACGCCGCCCACGGACCTGCCTCATTCGTTAACGTCAGTAGACGTCCGCGTGCATCGTCGCCATGAACGAGGGGCGGGCCGCGATCTTGGCGTGCCAGGCCGCGAGCTTCGGGTGCGAGGCGCGCCACCCGGCTTCTGCCGGGAACCGGAAGTCGAGGTAGCCGAGCGCCGTGCCGATCGCGAGGTGCCCGATATCGATCGGCATCGCCTCGATGCGTGCAGCATCCGCTTCGAGCGTCGCCAGCACGGCCGACAGCTTGAGCCGGCACCCCTCGACCAGCGCCTGTTGCTGTTGCTCGGCCGGCTTCACGCGCTCGAGCACCCAGAGCAGCAGGACGTCCATCATGCCATCGCCGAGCGCGTTGAGCCGGATCGCATCGAGGCGCCGCGCCGGATCGCGCGGATGGAGCGTCCCGCCGGCGAGACCGTCGAGATATTCGCAGATCACGCGGGAATCGTAGACGGCTCTGCCGTCGTCCAGGATCAGCGTCGGCAGCTTGGCGAGGGGATTGTACTTCATCACCTCGACGTTCGGCTTCGTCGCCGAGACGATCACCCGTTCCGTCGCGATGCGGTCCACCAGTGCCAGCTCGTGCGCGACCACCATCACCTTGCGCACGAACGGCGAGCGCGACGACCAGAAGAGTTTCATGCGAGCCTCCTTCGCGACAGATCCGGGTGACCGCATGCTAGCGTCGGCTCTCAGGTGCCGTAAGCGCAATTGCACGCGAATCGGGTGTCGCGGTGCCGGCACGCATGAGAAGCGTCATGAGCATGGAGCGCCGAAGGAGCAAAGGCCGTGACCCGAAAAGCACTCGCTATGACCGAAGACGGCGACGTCGCGCACGCGCGCCCCGATGACCCTCCGTCGGCGGCGATCGATTGGGCCTCCATTCAAGCAGGCCTCGACACGTCGGGTTTCGCAACCATCCGAGGTCTCCTGCCGGCACGGGCCTGCTCAGCGCTGGCCGGCCTCTACGACACAGACACGCACTTTCGCAGCCACATCAACATGGCGCGCCACGGCTTCGGGCGCGGCGAGTACAAGTATTTTGCCTACCCGCTCCCGCCGATCATAGCCGGACTTCGCGCGATGCTCTATGCCGGCCTGGCGCCGATCGCCAATCGCTGGAGCGAGCAGCTCGGCAGCGACACGCGCTATCCCGAGACACTCGCGGCCTATCTCAAGCTTTGCCACGCCACCGGCCAGACGCGGCCGACGCCGCTGCTGCTTCGCTATCGCTCTGGCGACCACAACTGCCTCCACCAGGACCTCTACGGCGATCTCGTCTTTCCGCTGCAGGTCGCGACCCTGCTCGCCGAGCCCGGCGCGGATTTCTCGGGCGGCGAGTTCGTGCTGACCGAGCAGCGGCCCCGCATGCAGTCGCGCGTGCGCGTCGTGCCACTCCGCCGAGGCGACGCGGTGGTGTTTCCGGTGCACCATCGCCCTGTCGAGGGAACTCGCGGCGTCTATCGCGTCAACATGCGCCACGGCGTCAGCGAGGTGACGGCGGGCGAACGCCACACG
>DAORNH010000011.1:28622-30482 GCA_035440865.1 Hyphomicrobiaceae bacterium
CCGCCTGACGCACGGCCGGCGCCACACGCTCGGCATCATCTTTCACGACGGGCGATAGCTATGGCCGCAGGCGACTTGTTTGCATCGAGCGCTACACTACATCGGACGGAGATCGCGCCGGGCGCAGTGCTGCTGCATGGCTTTGCCGCCGACCGCGCCGAGCTGATCATCGCGGCCATCGACGCAGTCGCGAGCGCGGCGCCGTTCCGGAACATGATCACGCCCGGCGGACACACGATGTCGGTCGCCATGACGAGCACCGGGCGCGCCGGATGGATCACGGACCGGCGCGGCTATCGCTACTCCGAGATCGATCCCGACACCGGCCGAGCCTGGCTCGCGATGCCGGCACCGCTCCACGCGCTCGCCGTTGACGCCGCCGCCACTGGCGGCTTTCCGGGCTCAGAGCCTGACAGCTGCCTTGTCAACCGCTATGTGCCCGGCGCGCGCATGAGCCTGCACCAGGACCGCGACGAGGCCGATCTCACGGCGCCGATCGTGTCGGTATCGCTCGGCCTTCCGGCGAAGTTCCTGTTCGGCGGCCTCCGCCGCGCCGACCGCCCCCAGCGTCTCATGCTCGCGCATGGCGACGTCGTGGTGTGGGGCGGGCCGTCGCGCTTGGCCTATCACGGCATCGATCCCGTGAAGGATGGCAAGCATCCACTCACCGGCCGCTGCCGCATCAACCTCACATTCCGAAAAGCGCTCTGACCGGCCTCGCTCCGTTGATCAGACCCAGGCGAGCTTGCCGTTCTCGATCACCATGAGCTTGTCCTGCGGCACCTCAAGATCGGTGATATCGTGCGGCGTGAGGCCGAGCAGCAGCCCGCGCAGCACGCGGCTCACGCCGCCATGCGAGACGGCGATCGTCGGCTCCCGGACGCCCTCGAGCCAGCCTGCGACGCGAGCGGACAGCATCGCGTAGCTCTCGCCCTGGCGGGGCCTCCAACTCCAGGGATCGGCTTTGCGCCCAGCGAACCCCTCCGGGTCCTCGGCCGGGAGGTCGTACCAGACGCGGCCCTCCCAGTGTCCGAAGTGGATTTCCTTCAGCCGGTCATCGCGGCGGAAGCCGTCAGGCTCGAGCCCGATCTCGCGGCGGATGATCGTCATGGTCTCGGCGGTGCGCGACAGGGGGCTCGCGACATAGTCGAGCGCCGCGGCCTTCGAGCCGAGTAGCTCTTTCAGCGCACGCCCGTTACGCGCCGCCTGGCCGCGACCGTGATCGTTGAGCGGAGTATCCGTTTGCCCCTGGTAGCGCTTGGCGACGTTCCAGTCGGTCTCGCCATGCCTGACGAAGTAGATGATCGGCATCTTGACCATCATCAGACCTCGAGCACCAGCTTGCCGTCGTTGCCGCCGGTGTAGAGGAGGTTGAGCACGTCCGGATAGGCGTCGATGCCGCCTTTGCGCATGTCCTCACGGATCACGAGCTTGCCCTCCTTGTGCCAGGCGCCGAGCTGGCTCACGGCCTCCGGGATGCGCGCGTTCCAATCGAACACAATGAGGCCCTGCACGCGGAGCCGCTGCGTGAGAATCGCGCGGAGGTTCTTCGGGCCCGGCACCGCCTCCGTCGCGTTGTAGGCCGAGATCAGGCCGCAAACAGGGATTCGCCCGAAGGTATTCATGAGCGGCAGCACCGTATCGAGGATCTCGCCGCCGACGTTCTCGAAGTAGACGTCGATGCCGCCAGGGCAAGCTGCCTCGAGGTCGCGTTTCAGGTTGCCGGCCTTGTAGTCGACCGCCGCATCGAAGCCGAGCTTGTCGACGAGGGTACGACACTTCTCGGGTCCGCCCGCGATGCCGACCGCGCGGCAGCCCTTGAGCTTGGCGATCTGGCCGACAATCGAGCCGACGGCCCCG
>DAORNH010000011.1:30525-33532 GCA_035440865.1 Hyphomicrobiaceae bacterium
CGAGGAGGCCGAAGTAGGCCGTCCAACCCGGCATGCCGAGCCCGCCGACCCAGCGGGCCATCGGCGCCGCGCCAAGATCAATCTTCACGACCCGCTCGCCCTTCGAGATCGCATAGCGCTGCACGCCGAACAGGCCCTGCACCGCGTCGCCGGACTTGAACGACGGATTGTTCGACGCCTCGACAATGCCGGCCGCATAGGCGCGCATCACCTCGCCGATGCCAACCGGCTTCACGTAGGATTTGCTGTCGTTCATCCAGCCGCGCATTGCCGGATCGAGCGAGATGCAGCCGACCTTAACGCGGAACTCGCCCGGGCCCGGCTCAGAGATCGGCGCGTCCTCAATCGTGAAGTCTGATCGCTGCGCCATGCCGCGCGGGCGGCGCGCGAGCTTCACCATTCGGTTCTGCTCTGCCATGTCTCGCTCCTTGCCTCGATCGTTCACTTGTCGTCCCGGATGGTTCTTTTCCACACGACGTCGTCCGGCGCAATCGCGCTGCAAGAAGCCCGGCAACGCGACGCCGCGCGACGCGCCTTGCAACTGCATCACTATGGCTCATTGGTCCGGCCGACTGCGCCATGCGAGCGTCTCCGATGTCCCTAACGTGCGGTCCAAACAAATGTTGGCAACGCACGGGACGCGTTGGCCATCACCCTGGATTTCGGGCATACGCACGCTTGCCCGCGCCGGTCAGCCGCGGCATCGGGACAGAAACGTCGACGCCGAGGCATGGAGACCATGAGCCATCTCGAACAGAACTTGGCGACGCTGGAGGCGGAGGCGATCCACGTCTTCCGCGAGGCGGCCGCGCAGTTCCGCCGGCCGGTGATGCTCTATTCGATCGGCAAGGATTCGACGGTCCTCCTGCATCTCGCCCGCAAGGCATTCCACCCGGCACCGCTGCCGTTCCCGCTCCTGCACATCGACACGGGCTGGAAATTCCGCGAGATGATTGGCTTTCGCGATCGCATCGCCCAATCGCTCGGCCTCGACCTCATCGTGCACGTGAACCGCGAAGGCGAGACCGCCGGCGTCTCGCCGGTGACGCACGCGCCGTCGGTCTATACGGACGTCATGAAGACGCGTCCGCTCAAGGAGGCGCTCGACCGTTACGCCTTCGATGCCGCATTCGGCGGGGCACGGCGCGACGAGGAGGCGAGCCGGGCCAAGGAGCGCATCTTCTCGGTCCGCTCCGCCGGCCACCGCTGGGATCCGCGCAAGCAGCGCCCGGAGATGTTTGGTCTCCTGAACGGCCGTCTCGGCAGCGGCGAGACCATGCGTGTCTTTCCGCTCTCCAACTGGACTGAAGGTGATGTCTGGCGCTACGTCCTGCGCGAGGGCCTCGAGATCGTGCCACTCTATCTCGCCGCGGACCGGCCGACCATCACGCGAGCTGGCCAGATCCTCGTCCTCGATGACGAGCGCCTGCCGCTGCTCCCGGGCGAGGCGGTCGAGACGCGTCGCGTCCGCTTCCGCACACTCGGCTGCTGGCCCCTGACCGCAGCCGTTGCTTCCTCCGCCGACACGCTCGAAGCCGTCGTCCGCGAGACGCTCGCCGCGCGCAGCTCCGAGCGGCAGGGCCGCCTCATCGACAAGGACCAGTCGAGCGCCATGGAGCGCAAGAAGCTCGAGGGCTATTTCTGATCATGGCGGCGTCGGCAGATAACCGGGCGGATAGTGACCGTGCTACAAGCGCCGGCGCATCGCGCGCCATGGTGCGCGTCCTGACCTGCGGCTCGGTCGACGACGGCAAGTCGACGCTCATCGGCCGCCTGCTCTGGGATGCGGCTGACCTCCCCGACGACACCCGCGCGACGATCATGGCCTCGGCCGGCGCCGACGGCATACCGGACGTGAGCCTGCTCCTCGACGGCCTCGAGGCGGAGCGCGCGCAGGGCATCACCATCGACGTCGCCTGGCGCTACTTCGACCTGGCAAGCCGCCGCTATGTCATTATCGACTGCCCGGGACACGAGCAGTACACGCGGAACATGGCGACCGGCGCCTCCCAGGCCGACATCGCCATCATGCTGATCGATGCCCGCCAGGGCATCAAGCTCCAGACGCGGCGGCACGCGGCGATCCTCGAGCTCGTCGGCATCAAGGAGGTCATCCTCGCCATCAACAAGATGGACCTCGTCGATTGGTCCGAGGCGGTCTATCGCGCGATCGCGGACGAGTTTGCGGCGCTCTCCGCGCGCTCTGGCTTCGAGCGCGCAGTCGCCATTCCGGTCGCGAGCAAGCCCGGCGACAACATCGCGCGGCGATCCGAGCGTCTTCGCTGGTTCAACGGACCGACATTGCTTGACGCACTCGAGGCGACGTCGCGGAGCCTTGCGACGGCGACGAGACCGTTCCGCTTCCCGGTCCAGCGCGTGACACGCGCCAGCCGCGATTTCCGCGGGCTCGCCGGCACTGTCGCCTCGGGCGGGGTCGCTGTCGGCAGTGAAATCGTTGAAGTGCTCAGCGGCAAGCGGGCTCTCGTGAAGCGGATAGCGACATTCGATGGCGACCAGCCGACAGCCACCGCCGGCGATGCCGTGACTATAGTGCTCGATCGTGACCTCGACATAGCGCGCGGAGGCCTACTCGCCTCGCCGTCAGAGCCTGCGACAGCCGCGACCGATCTCGAAGTGCAGCTCGTCTGGCTCGCCGATACCGGTCCCGGACACAGCGGCCTGCTGTTTCGAACGACAACCGACCTCGTGCCCGTTTCCGAGTTCCGCGTCATCGCTCGCATGGACCTGCAAACACTCCAGAAAACCGCGGCGGCATCGTGCGGTGCCAACGACGTCGCGGACGCCCGCATCAAGCTCGGCCGCGGCGTTGCCGTCGACAGGTTCGCCGCCGATCATGCGACTGGCCACTTCATCCTGGTCGATGCCCTCACGGGCGCGACAGTTGCGGGTGGCATCGTGGCCGACATCGTGCAGGACAAGGAGGCACGAAGCGGCGACGTGTTCCGCCTGACGCGCGCGCTCCTCGAGACGACGGTGTGCGCCGACA
>DAORNH010000011.1:33662-34981 GCA_035440865.1 Hyphomicrobiaceae bacterium
ACTTCGACCACTCCGAAGGCATGATCCGGCGGCGGCAGCGAATCCGCTGCACGCCGCCGCAAGCTCTGCTCAGCTCGCTTTCAGATACCGGGCGAGCGCGTCCAGGCCATCGTCGCTCGGCGGCGTCTTGAGCGCGAACTGGTTGACGAACGGCACCGGCAGGTCGACGCCGCGTTTCGCCTCGATCGGGTGGATCTCACCGGAGCCCGTCTGGATTTCGACGAGCTTCGTCTCGAACGAGCCATCGCTGTAGAGCACCGTGATCTTCAGTCTGAGGCTCACGCTGTCCACCGGCCGCTCGCCGATCAGCAGATCGCCACGCGGACGATCGAGCCAGGCCGGCAGCGGCTGACCGTCGGCGAGCATCACGCGATACTCGCTCACGGTCTTTGCTTGATCCATCGCCATGTTCGAGATCTGGATCATGAGCATGCGCTCGCGCACTAGGGTCTGGATGATGAGTTCGGTCTGCGACCCGTCGCCGATCGTGTGACCAAGAAGGCTCGTGCGGAGCGAGAAACCGGTAAGGCCCTCCGGCATGCCCGTGTTGTCGCCGCGGTGGAATCCGAGGCCTGCCGAGCCAAGCGACCGCTGGATCTCCCAGATGCGGTTCGAATTGATCGGACTGCCACCGTCGACAACGCCGATGTAACCCGAACCGGAGACGCCATCCAGCGAGGCGACCTGATTGACCGCAGCGACCACGATGCCGTGACTTCCGAAGTCGCCGATCAACCGGCCTGGCCCGCCGATCCGCTGCACCGCATCGATGACCATGCCGTCGGCCGCAAGGGGCTCGGCAGCCTGCGCGGCTCTTGGAGTATCGGCCGGACGGGCAGAGTCCGCAGCCGGCGGCACGACGTCCAGCACATTGACGCGAACCGTCGCGATGCTGCTTCCGCCTTGGCCGTCCGAGATCACGTAGGTGATCGTCGTCTCGCCGGCGAACCCGCCATTTGCCGTGAAGGTCAGCGTGCCGTCTGGATTGATCTCCACGGTGCCGCCCGGACTGTGGGCGGCGATGACGCGGAGCGTATCCCCGTCGATGTCGGTGTCGTTGCCGAGCACGTTCACGCGCGTCGGAATGTGTGGCTTCGGCCACGTCATCACGAGCGATCGGGTCGTCGTTCACCGGCGAGACGGGCCCGAGCAGCAGCGCCCCCGTGTCGGTCGCAACGCCGTCGGAGACAGTGTAAGTCACCGGCGGTACAGGTCCATTGTAGTTCTGCGCCGGCGTGAAGGTGAAGCTTCCGTCACTGCGAATGACGAGCTCGCCCTCAGACAGTACGACCGTGGTTCCAGCGGTGTAGGTCGTGCCG
>DAORNH010000012.1:0-7066 GCA_035440865.1 Hyphomicrobiaceae bacterium
AGCGGCACCTCGAGGCCGGCCGCGCTCGAGGCATCTGCGAGCCACCCACCGCCGCCGCCCGAGGCCGTGCAGATGGCAACGCGGCGCCCCTTCGGCGGCAGCTGCCGCCAGGCAAGAAATGCCTGAGCGAGGTCGACCGCCTCGTCGAGCTCGTGCGCCTCGATCATGCCGAGGCTCCGCGCCATCGCCGAGAATGCGGCGTACGAGCCTGCAAGTGCGGCGGTGTGCGACTTCGCCGCACGCTGGCCCGCATCGGATTTCCCGATCTTGACGGCGATGATGGGCTTCCCTGCTGCCTGGGCCTTCCGACCGGCGCGCACGAACGTGGCGGCGGTCTTTACATCCTCGACGAGCAGCAGGAAGACGTCTGCCTCGTCGCGATCGATGAGATGCTCGACGACGTCGAACACCTCGAGCTGCGCCTCGTTTCCGGTCGTCACGACATGGCTGAACGCGAGCCCCTTCGGCCGCCCCCGATCATAGAACGCGAAGCCCATGCCGCCTGATTGCGCAACGACGGCGATGCGGCCCCGCTTGCCCTCGGGGATGAGCGGGAGCGACGTGTCGGCAACCGCCGGACTGAAGGTCACGCAGAGCTTCGCGCCGAGCGTCGCGAAGCCCTCGGAATTGGGCCCGAGCAGGGCCATGCCGTACCTGTCGGCGATTGCCCGCAACCGCTGCTGGCTCGCCCGGCCGGCCTCCCCGGCCTCCTCCGCAAAACCGGACGAGATCACCACCGCCGCGCCGACGCCTGCCTTGCCGCAGCGCTCGAGCTCGTCGGGCACGTTGGCGGCCGGGATGACGAGCACGGCGAGTTCGGGCGTCTCGGGGAGTGCCGCGACGCTCGGGTAGGCCTTGAGCCCCTGCACCTCGGCAAGGCTGCGGCTCACGGGATGAACCGCGCCGGCGAATGCGTGCATGCGCAACACCTCGAGTGCGCGGCCGCGGATGCCCTGCCCGATCGGCGCGGCACCGACCACCGCGACGGAGCGCGGCGCGAGAAGCTTCGTCAGATCGGGGCGGCGCGGGCTCATGGTGACCTTGCTTCGGTTGAATGTCGCGAAGCGTACATTCGCGCCGCGGCTCGAGAAAGCCTATCGATCGAGCGATCCTGCACGACCGGCATGCGCCATGATCGGGTGCCCCACCTTGCGCTCCACCGATCGATGGAGAACTATCGGGCCTTGCACCGCGGGCAGCCAGCGCGCGCCACTCAAAGCTCCAGGGAACCGCCGATGTCCCAGCCGACCGTGCTCTTTCGCAATGCGCGCCTGCTCGACGGCCGCGCCGATTCGCCCCTCGATGATCACGACGTGCTCGTCTCGGGCGGCATGATCCGCGAGGTCTCGGGGAAACGGCTCTCGGCCGAGGGCGCGATGGTCCACGATCTCGCCGGCCGGACTCTCATGCCGGGCCTCATCGACTGCCATGTGCACGTCATCGCCACGCTCGCCAATCTCGGTGCCAATGCCGAGCTGCCGAATTCGCTCGTGGCGCTTCGCTCGGCCGAAATCATGCGCGGCATGCTGCTGCGCGGCTTCACCACCGTGCGCGATCTCGGCGGCGCAGACCTCGGCCTCCGGATGGCCATCGAGGAAGGCACGATCGTCGGACCGCGCCTCGTCATCTGCGGCAAAGCCCTCTCGCAGACCGGCGGGCATACCGACTACCGCGGCCGCTACCACTCCCGCAGCGTCGACTACTACCGCGACCGCCTCGGCACGCTCGGCCGCGTCGTCGACGGCGTCGACGAGGTGCGCCGCGTCTGCCGCGAGGAGATCAAGGGCGGCGCCGACTTCATCAAGCTGATGGCGAACGGCGGCGTCTCCTCGCCGACCGACCCGATCAAGTTCTTCGGCTTCTCGCGCACGGAGATGCTCGCCGCCGTCGAAGAGGCTCAGAGCGCCCAAACCTATGTGGCGGCCCACCTCTACACCGACGAAGCTATACGCCGCGCTGCCGAGTGCGGGGTGATCTCGATCGAGCACGGCAATCTCATCAAGCCCGACACGGCAAAGTACCTGAAGGAGAAGGGCGCCTACGTCGTGCCGACCAACGTTACCTTCGACGTGCTCGCCAAGGAAGGCGCCGCGATGGGCCTGCCGCCAGAGTCCGTCGCCAAGATCGAGGACGTACGCAGCGCCGGTCTCTCCGCCCTGAAGCTCCTCGCCGAGGCCGGCGTCATGATGGCGTTCGGAACAGATCTCCTCGGCCCGATGCACCACCACCAGTCGGACGAGTTCCTGATCCGCGCGCGCTACCTGCCGGCGATCGAGGTGATCCGCTCGGCGACAGTCAATGCGGCCAAGGTCGTCGGTCAGGAAGGAAAGCTCGGCGTCATCGCGCCGGACGCACACGCCGACCTCATCGTCATCGACGGCGATCCGCTCAAGGACATGAACCTGCTCGTCGGACAGGGCCGGCACATGGCCGCCATCATGAAGGGCGGCAGCTTCGTGAAGAACGCGCTCAAGTGACGGCAATGGCGCGCCCGGCGGGCGCGCCACGTCGATATCGCTTGGCGAGCGTCACGGCGAGCTTCTGCCGGGCCACATCTTCTTGTACCAGGCATCATCGTCACCACCAGGGATGGGGGGTGCCGACATCGGCTGGCCGGCCTTCGCCATCTTCTCGCGAATCATGGCGATGTCCCAGCCCGTGAGATTTGCAAGCGTCGCCGCCTCTTTCTGGAAGCGCGTCTGCAGGTTGCGCTTGTAGGCCTCGCCCGCCGAGCACGTCGCAGGTCCCGTGAACGGGTGGCGGAGGACATAGCGGCCCTGGAAGTTCGAGCTGTCCGCCGTCTCCTGGAACATGAGGTCCTCGGGAAAATTGACGGCGTCGTAGCGCACGTGGAGCCGCGTCACGAAGACGTTCGCCGGACCACCCGGGGGCCGCATGCGCCGTGGCATCACGCCCGGCCCCGACGGCGCGCCAGGCCCATCGAGCAGCCAGAAGGCGCCGAGCTCGACGAGCTTGTCGTTCGGCAGCGGGTCGGCGGCGCACGGGTCGCACCAGGCCATGTTCCAGGCGTACTCGAGGTAGACGGCCTTCATGCCGTCCTTCTTCACCTGCGTCTCGAACATCGCCTTGTAGAAGGCGCCGAACTCGTTGCGCGTGAAGATCGGCACGTCCATGTCCGAAGGCAGCTTGAGTGTGCGGTAGTTCGTGGTCTCGACGCGGCCCTTCTCCGTCAGGAAGAACATGATCATGTCCTGCGGGCCGTTGGCGTTCACGGTGCCGAGGCGGATCGGCAGCATGAACTTGGGGCTCTCGAAGGCGACCGAGATCGGGCGCAGGTATTTCGTGCCGAGCCTGTCCTTCTCCTTGAGGTTCACCTTGGCGACGAAGAACTTCATGCCCTGCTTGATGTAGCTCGCGAGCACGGGGCCGGCGCCCTGCGGCGGCTTGTAGTCGTTCTCGCGGAGCCACGTCTCGAGGCCGCCGCTCTCCTTGGCCGAGAGGATCAGGATATCGTACTCGCCGACCGTATACTCGGCCTCGATCTTGACGCCGAGCGAGCGGCGGCGGTCTTCGCGGGCGGCGGCATCCGCGGAGCGGGCCGCGGTCGCGCCGGGCGCCATCGCCATGGGGCGAGGGATGTTGCAGGGATCGGGATCGAAGTACTCGACGAGGCGCGGCGCGGTGTAGGCGTCGAGATGGTCGACGAGCGCGTTCTCGGTGATGTTGATCTGCCCCTTGGTGATCACCGTGGGCACGGGGACGACCATGGCGAACTCGCTCGCCGCCCCCTCGTAGTCGCTCGCCATGGTGATGACGGTGCGGTCACCCTTGCGGGCCACCACCACCTTCGAGGCCTTGTTGAAGAGCTTGGTATCGGCCTTGGCGACGTAGAAGCCGCAAAAGGCTTCCGCCCTGTCCATGGGTGCCGCAATGGCGAGCCCCACGGCCGCGGTGGCATAGAGCAATCGTTTCATGCGTCAGTCTCCTTGCTGTTATCCGTTCTCAGATCGAGGGGCGCGACCAGGCATAGCGGTCGGTGCTCGCGACGGGGGCGGCGCGGTCCATGAGGACGACGAGCGGTGAGAGGAAGAATAGCGCGTACATGAGCCCGTTCGGATTGTAGAGGCCGAGCTGGATCCAGGCGCCGAGGCAGGCGACGAGCACACCGTAGAGGATGCGGTGCCCGCGCCGGTCGGGCGTCGTCTTCGGATCGGAGATCATGAAGAAGGCGAAGAGGAGGAGCGCGCCCGACTGCATCTGCTTCATGGGGATCGCCCATGGATCGCCGAGCCAGAGCGCGCGCAGAAAGAGGACAGCCACGTATGTGCCGAGGAAGGCGAGCGCCACGTCCCCGCGTCGCGCCCGCGAAAGCACCATCGTCGCAAGGCACGCGAACAGGAATGCGGCCCACGTCTGGCTGCCCCACTGCGAGGGCGAGATCCAGGCGAGATCGGTGAAGAGCAGCAGCACCGCGATCGCGAAATTCGTCGGGTTGAAGACATGCTTGCCGTCAACGCGCAGGAAGAACTTCGAGCCGATGGCGAGGATCGCGCCGAGCGCCAATACCCAGAGCGAGCCTGCCCGCAGGAGCAGGCAGAGCGACAGCCCCGAGATGAGCGCGCTCAGGGGATCGAAGGCGCGCCCGGGTTGCATGATCCAGCCGAGAACGAGCTGCGTCGCGAGGATGGTCGCGAGGATCACAGAGACGTTGATAAGGCTCTGATCGAAACCGAGCCATCCGAGGCCGAAGGTCAGCAGTATGCCGAGCGAAGCGATCTGTAGGTAGCGCGGATCGAGGGTGCGGACCGTCGCCAGCAGGCAGCGGCTGCCCGGCCCGGCCGAAGTCGGGAGTGAGCGCGATTGCAATCGAGACGATGCTCCAAACATGGGCGCTCCTTCGGCCGGGCTCTGACACGCTGTAACGGGGCAATCTCACATCAATGCCGGTCTGACGCGGCAGCGTGGCGAAATCTTGGGGGGCAAATTCGAGGTCCGCGTCCGCCGGGCAAGGACGTTGCGCCGCAGCGCCAGATTCCTGTTCGCCTTGTTGTCGGCAACCGACAGGACTAGGAAAACCGGGCGTCAATCCGATCCCGGTCGAGCCCCATGCGCTTCTCCCTCCGCCTGGCCATCGTTGCTCTCGCCGCCTTCGCGCTCGGTGGAGCCGTGGCCTTGCTGGTGCTTCCCGGCGCGCGCGAGGCCCTCTTCAATCCGGTCCGCACCGTCGTCACGGGTGCGGCCACCATCGGCGGGCCGTTCACACTCACCGATCACACGGGAAAGCGCGTCACCGACCAGGATTTCCGCGGCCGCTATATGCTGGTCTTCTTCGGCTTCATCTTCTGCCCCGACATCTGCCCCGGCAGCCTGCAGGTCATGACCGAGGCCATGGAGCGCATCGGGCCGAAACAGGCTGGGAAGATCACGCCACTCTTCATCTCGGTCGATCACGAGCGCGACACGCCGGCCGAGCTCAAGGAGTACGTGAAGAGCTTCCACCCACGTCTCGTCGGCCTCACCGGCTCGGCGACCGACATCGCCGCCGCCGCCAAGGCCTACCGCGCCATCTATCGCCGTGTCGCGGACCAGAAGTCGAAGGCCGGCTACACGATCGACCACACGACGTTCTTCTACCTGATGGGCCCGGACGGGAAATTCATCACCCACTTCACGCACGGCGTGCTGCCGGACGTGCTTGCTAAGCGGCTCGCGGCGCTGCCCTGAGCAAATTTGCGCTGCATCACGTCGAAGCAGCTCGAGCCGTTACTCCGTCCGGTGACCTCAGACCTTGCCTTCGCGAGGACGACGAGTCGGGATTTCGGGCGAACCCGTTTCGGCCGGCGTGGGTCGTCGCAAAGCGTACAGGGTTTCCTCTGGCCGAAGTGTAGGGCAGATCGGACATCGTACTGGATACCAGACACGCGGTGCAGCAGCAGCCGAGCAGGGCAGCTCTCGCCGGCGCATACGCTCTGGCAACTCCCGCCAGCGCCATACGCTGCAACATGGCCGAAACACGCCCACGGCCTCATGACCCGCCCGGGTTGTCGAGATCGCCTATCTGACCTCTAAAGAGCGCACGGCTTCCTGCGGCGTAACGCGAGAGCGGCGAACAAGCAACGCTCGCCCCTTATTCTTGTCCGCCAAGTAAACCTTTGCGGCACTGCTATGGCATTAACCGTACCGGGACTGTATTTAATCTGAGACGGCACTTGGCATGCTAGGGGCAGATTCGGTGCCCACGACTTGGCGTCGGCACGAGCAACCTTGAGGTGTGCGCGCATGATTTCAGTTGGCAGGGGAAAAGCTCGCCGCTAAAGAGGCCACGCGACGTGCGGGACGCGGCGTCCCGCTTTTGGGGTCAACAATCAAAGAGTTCCAACGACGTGTCGAAGGCGCGTATGAAGTGTCATGTGCTCGTCGACTTCGACGGCACGATCGCAACGGTGGATACGACCGACCTGCTGCTCGAGCAGTTCGCAGATCCAAGCTGGCAGGAGATCGAGGCCGACTGGAAATCCGGTCGCATCGGCTCGCGTGAATGCATGATCCGCCAGATCGATCTCGTGCGTGCCTCTCCGACGGAGATGGACGCGTTCGTCGCGGGCATCGAGATCGATCCTGGCGTGCCTGAGTTCATCCGGCTTTGCACCTCGCTGGGTCACCGCGTCAGCGTGGTGTCGGACGGCCTCGACCGCACTGTCGGCGCCGTGCTGCGCCGGCACGGCATCGATGTCCCCCATTTCGCGAACCATCTCGAGCACGTGGGCGAGCGGCGCTGGCGGCTGACGTTCCCCTGGGCGCGCGACGACTGCAAACCGCTGTCGGGTAACTGCAAGTGCCAGTTCGCGACCAGCACGACGCGGGGCCTGCGCGACATCCGCGTCGTCGTCGGCGACGGTCGCTCCGATTTCTGCGTCGCTGAGGGCGCCGACCTCGTGCTCGCGAAGTCCTCGCTCACCCGCCATTGCGTTGCGAACGACCTGCCGCACTTCGCCTTCACCACATTCGCCGAAGCGACCGACCTCTTCGCGCGCTGGCTCGATCAGCGCGTCGTCGCCAACGGCCGCCCCTTCGAGCAGTAAAGGAGTAGAGAATGGACGCCCCC
>DAORNH010000012.1:7088-11155 GCA_035440865.1 Hyphomicrobiaceae bacterium
CCCGCCATGACGGACGAGGAGCTGCTCGCCCTCGAGGCGCGCTACTGCTCGCACGGCGATACCGTGCACTACACGAACCCGCCGAAGATCTTCACGAACTGCGAAGGCTCGTACATGTACGACAGCGCAGGGCGCGAGTTCCTCGATCTTCAGATGTGGTACTCGGCTGTCAACTTCGGCTACAAGAACGAGCGCATCGCCAATGCGGTCCGCCGCCAGCTCGACACGCTGCCGCAGGTGGCTTCGCAATACCTCCACCGCGAGAAGATCGAGCTCGCGACGCTGATTGCCCAGGACGCCGAGCGCAAATTCGGCGAGAAGGGCCGCGTCCACTTCAACGTCGGCGGCAGCCAGGCGGTCGAGGACAGCCTGAAGCTCATTCGCAACTTCAAGGGCGGCAAGCAGCTCATGATCGCCTTCGAGGGCGGTTATCATGGCCGCACGCTCGGCGCCTCAGCGATCACCTCGTCCTACCGCTATCGCCGCCGCTACGGCCATTTCAGCGATCGCGCCATGTTCATTCCCTTCCCCTACCATTTCCGGGGACCGAAGGGCATGACCAAGGAGGAGTACGGCGAGAAGTGCGTGAAGGACTTCGCGCGCCTCTTCGAGAGCGAGTACTACGGCCTCTGGGACCCCAAAGCGAACGAGTGCGAGTTCGCCGCGCTTTACATGGAGACGATCCAGGGCACGGGCGGCTACGTCGTTCCGCCGATGAACTTCTTCAAGGACCTGAAGAAGGTGCTCGACCAGTACGGCATCCTGCTGGTGGTCGACGAGATCCAGATGGGCGTCTACCGGACGGGTAAGCTCTGGTCGATCGAGCACTTCGGCGTAACGCCGGACGTCATCGTGTTCGGCAAGGCGATCACCAACGGCCTCAACCCGCTCTCGGGCATCTGGGCCAAGGAAGCGCTCATCAACCCGAAGACCTTCCCCGTAGGCTCCACGCACTCGACCTTCAACGCGAACCCCATGGGGACGGGCGTCGCGCTCGAGGTCATGCGCATGTTCGCCGAGCGCGACTACGAGGCGATGGTGATGGAGAAGGGCCGCCGCTTCCTCGCGGGCCTCAAGGACCTCCAGAAGCGGCACAAGATCATCGGCGAGGTTGATGGTCTCGGCATGGCGCTGCGCGCGGAGATTTGCGAGCCGCACGACAGCTTCACGCCGGCGAAGCGCATCGTCGACATGATGGTGGACGAGTCGCTCAAGGGCGACCTCGAGGTGAACGGGCGCAAGTACGGCGTCGTCCTCGACATCGGCGGCTACTACAAGAATGTCATAACGCTGGCGCCGAGCCTCGAGATGTCGCACGCCGAGATCGACCTCGCGTTGACGCTCCTCGACAAGCTGATGACGCGCGTGACAAAGGCGCTGTGATCAGACGCATCTGGATCGAGCTCGGTCCGGCTGGTATGAGCCGTCGTCGACGGGGCGGGCCGAAGCCTGCCCCGTTTCGCTATCCGGACAACGCTCCCGGCAGGTGGCATGACCCCCTATGCGCTAATGTTCCTCGCCCTCGTGCTGATCGGCACGACCACGGGGCAGCTTCTCTTCAAGGCCGCGTCAGTCCGCGCGGAGGGCGATGGGGTCGGCGAGCACTGGCGGTCGCTGCTCACCGACAAGCTCATCTGGATCGCCATCACCATCTACATCCTAGAGTTCTTCATCTGGATGGCGTTCCTGTCGCTCGTGCCCCTCTGGCAGGGTGTGATGGTCGCCTGCGCCGACATCGTGCTCGTGATGGTCGGCGGACGCATCTTCTTCGGCGAGGAGATCACAGGCGCGCGCGTCCTCGCGATCAGCCTCATCGCGGCCGGCGTGCTGCTCGTCGGGCTCGGAGGCGGCAAATGATCCGCACGACCATCATCGTCGGCTTCATCCTGCTCATCTCGCTCGATACCTACCTGCAGATCGCATTCAAGCTCGCGAGCGAGGCGACGCTGCCGATGACCTTCGACATCGAGTGGTTCCGCCGCGTCATCCGCAGCCCCTGGACGCATTCGATCCTAGTCGGCTACGTGTTCGCCTTCCTCATCTACATGACGATCCTGAAGCATGCGCCAGTCGGCCCTGCGTTTGCGGCCTCGCATGCCGAGATCGTCATCGTGACCATCATCGGCGTCCTCTATTTCGGCGAGAGCATCACCTTCGTGCAGGCCGCTGGCTGCGCGCTGATCGTTGCCGGTATCGGCGTGCTGGCGGCAACGGAGAGAGGGTAGCGCGATCGGCCGGGCGTCAGGCCGCACGCCGCGCGACAAGCTCGATCATGCGCGCGCGCGCTGCCGGCAGCTCCTGACCGGCCGGCGCATAGACCCGCGCCCTCAGGAAGTGCCCCGTGAGCGCAAAACCTGCCGCGATATCCTCCTTCGAGGCTGCCCCACCGCTGCCGATCAGGAACTTCGGCAGCGCGAGGAGACGGTCGCGATAGGGGAGGCCCGCCATGTGCGAGACCGCGCGGCCCGAGCGCGGCGACACCCACTCGAGCGCCTCGGTCGCTCCGGTTGCCGCGCAGCTCGTGAGATCGAGGCCGAAGCCGAGCTCGCCGAGCAGAGCCAGCTCGAAGCGGACCATCAGCGCCGGCCAGATGTCGGCGTCGTCGAGGTAGCCGAGCACGAAATGGGCGACCTCGAAGAGCGAGGGATGGGGCTCACGCTCCGGCAGCAGATGGCAGATCGCTGCAAGCGACATGAGCCCGGCGAGCGCCGCGGGATCGTTCATAAACTCCGCGGCAAAGCCTCGGCGCAGCTCGACCGAGGCGTGCCCGAGCTGGTCCTCGAGGCGCGCCTTCCAGGTCGCATCAACGTGGTTTCCGGCCTGCAGCACCGGACGCAACTTGCGCGACCGCCCACCGTGCACGAGCACGACGCAGCGGCCCCGCGCGCGCGTGAAAAGCTCGGCGATCGCGGCCGTCTCGCCATGTGGCCGTGTCGAGAGGATCAGGGCCTCGTCCGTCCATTCCATGTGGCGCCGGTCGACCGCTGGAGTTGGGATGACGTACATCAGGGCAGAATCAAGCGCTGCCCGCCTCACCCCCGAACATGGTGCCGGCACCGTGCTCGGTGAAGAGTTCGAGCATTACAGCGTGCGCGACCTTGCCGTTGAGGATCACCACCGCCTCGACGCCCGCCTCGACCACCTCGATGCAGCCCTCGACCTTCGGGATCATGCCACCCGTGATCGTGCCGTTGCGGATGAGGGCGCGCGCTTCTGCGACCGAGAGCCGCTCGAGGAGCTTCTTGTCCTTGTCGAGCACGCCTTCGACGTCGGTGAGGAGGAGGAGGCGCTTCGCCTTGATCGCGGCGGCGAGCGCGCTCGCGAACGTGTCGGCATTGATGTTGAGCGTCTCGCCCGAGGCCGACATGCCGATCGGCGCGACGACGGGAATGAGGTCCGAGCGCGTCATTACGTCGATGATCTCGGAATTGACCGCCATCGGATCGCCGACGAAGCCGATATCGACGGGCTTGACGATGCCCGTCTCGGGATCGGGGAGCTCGGTCACCTTCCTGGCGATCATCAGGTTGGCATCCTTCCCCGAGATGCCGACCGCCTTGCCGCCCTGCTTGTTGATCGCCGCGACGATCTCCTTATTGATCTGCCCGGCGAGCACCATCTCGACAACCTCGACGGTTGCCTTGTCGGTGACGCGCAACCCGTAGACGAAATCGGACTTGAGCTGGAGCCGCTTGAGCATGTTGGCGATCTGCGGCCCGCCGCCATGCACGACGACAGGGTTCACGCCCGCCTGCTTGAGCATCACGATGTCCTTGGCGAAGGCTTCCGCCAGCGCCGGATCGCCCATCGCATGGCCGCCGTACTTCACGACCACGGTCTGGCGGTCGTAGCGTTGCATATGGGGAAGCGCCTCGGCGAGCACGCGGGCCTTGCCGGCGGCCGAGTCGGAGACGCCCTTCGGGGCGGGCGCGGCCTCGTGGCCCGATTTTGCCATGCTGGTGCTCCTTCAACTGGTGCCGCGGCCGGAGCGGTCGAGACCGCGCGATCTAGACCGGCACGACGCCTCGCGACAATGGAATAGTGCGTCGCAAGGTGAGCGCGCCATG
>DAORNH010000012.1:11227-13239 GCA_035440865.1 Hyphomicrobiaceae bacterium
TCGCAGCGCCACTATGCTGGTGTAGGCGGCGCACGACAGGCTTCGACGCGGTGTCGGGCGTCGAGATGACAGACGTCGAGGAGGAGGCAACCCAGGATGGCGGTCGCCGAGGACATCGGCCAGGCGCCGGCGGCGAGAGCGCTCGCGATCACCTTGTCGCGAGCGACCCACTATGCCTATGCGCAGGGCCACCGCTACATCACCATCGAGCATGCACTCCTTGCCCTCACCGAGGACGCCGAAGCCTGCCGCCTCGTCATGGAGGCCGGGGGCGACGTCCAGCGCCTCCGCGATGACGTGGCAGCTTACCTCGGGCGCCTCCCGGATCGCCTCGCCCCGGGCGAGCGCGGCCCGATGATCCATCCCGAGCTCACGCAGATCATCGACTACGCGAGCGCCGCCGCGCGCCGCAGCCCGCGGCCGCAGGTGAGCGGAGCAGTCCTGCTCGCGGCCATCATCGGCGAGGGCCGCTCGGTCGCGGCAAGCATCCTCACCTCGCAGGGGTTGACGTTTCAGAGTGCCATCGATGCGCTGACGCGCTCCACCGTCGCTCCGCTCGACCCACCAGCCTATGCCCAACCCGATGCGACCGGTGACCTCGAGCTGCCACCCTGGCCGGCATCGCCCACTCCCTCCGCCAATCCCGCGGATGTCCCCGCGCCGCCCCCTTACCCAGATGCCTTACCGGGATTGGGCAGTGGGGCCCCGCTGCCGACCGAGCCGCTGTTGCCATTCCCGAGCGCCACGCCTGCGCCGAGCGGCCCGATGGAGCAGCTCCTAGCCCGCGCCCGTGAACGCGTGAACGCAGGCCGGCCCGTTGCCTCAGAGCCACCGAGAGGCCAATCGCACCTCTCGCGGCAGCCCCACCTCCACCTACATTGCCGGACCCGCCGACGGAGCGCGCGCTACCCACTCTGGCGCCGACTGCCGAGCCCACGCACCTCGGCACCTTGCCAAAACTGGAGCTGCCGCCACTCTTCGAGGAGCGATCGGCCCCCACCCTTGTGACGCACGCGCCGCCGGGCCTTCCGGCGCCTCCCCAGCGGACGGGCCACATGCCGACGCCGCGCACCGATCATGCCCCCCAGTTGCCGCCAGCCCTGCCGCCGGCTGACCTGCTTCTCCCCCATGGGCATCCGCCATACGTTGCTCCGCAGCCCTTACCTTCGCCACCGCCCGCGCCGGCCTACGGCTTCGACCCTCCGTTCGATGCTGCGCCGCCGATGACAGCTCCGGCACCCTGGCCGGATCCTGCGGGTCTGCCGCCGCCCGGCTATGCCGGCACGGTCCCGCCGACGCCGGCCGATGACAATTTCGCCGGCGCCCCGTATCCGGATGAGACGATCGATCAGCTGCGCGCCCCTACCGGCACCGAGCCCGGCGGCGTGAGAGCCCCGCTCGGAATCGCCCCGGGGCAACTCGTCGAGAACATTCCGCGCGCCATGCGGCTTGCGCTTGCGCACAGCGTCGAGGTCAGGATCGCGCGCGAGGTCGTCGGCAATGTCGCGTCAGGAATGCCTGGGACCGTGACGGCGGCACTGATCATGGTGACGCGCTCGATGTCGGTGCGGCTGCGCTCGCCCGATGGCGCCTTCCACATCGAGACGATCTCGCCCGAAACGCAGTGGATCGACAACCGTTTGGGCCTCATGGTCGATGACTATGCGAGCTGGCGGTGGACGGTGACGCCGCGGCGGCGCGGTACGGCCGAGCTCCAGCTCGTCGTCTCCGCCCGCACCGTCGGCGACGACGGCGTCGTTGCCGAGACGGCGCTACCCGACCAGGTCGTGGCCGTCTCCGTCAAGGTCAACTGGCCCCTCACGCTGCGGCGCTGGGGCGGGTGGGCCGGCGCCATGCTCGCCGGCGGCATCATCGGCAAGCTTGGTGAGGGCGGCCTCGCAGCCGGCGTTTCGGCCCTACGACAAGCCATGGGACTTTGAGGCCGGCGTGTGGAGGAATAGGAGGTGCCAATCGGAGGCGCTTCCCAATATGCCCGTCGGGTGGTATCTGCG
>DAORNH010000012.1:13276-15632 GCA_035440865.1 Hyphomicrobiaceae bacterium
CCGGCCCGCACGCCTCACGGACGAGGCGCTTGCGGGCCGCGCGCGTTCCGGGCTCGAGGCCGAAACCGCGAGTTCCTCGATGATGCAGCAGGCACGCGATCCAGGAAAGGGCTGACCCATGGCGCATCGCCCCGTTGAGATCAGAGACGATATCGGCCTCACCTTCGATGATGTGCTGCTGGTGCCGCAGGGCTCGGAGGTGCTCCCGGGCGAGGCCGACGTCTCGACCCGCATCACCAAGGAGATCAGCCTCAATATCCCGATACTCTCGTCCGCCATGGACACAGTGACGGAGGCGCCTCTCGCGATCGCCATGGCACAGGCGGGCGGCATCGGCGTCATCCATCGGAACCTGTCGCCCGAGACCCAGGCCGACCACGTCGCCCGCGTGAAGAAGTTCGAGAGCGGCATGGTCGTCAATCCCGTTACGATCCACCCGTCGGCAACGCTCGCCGAGGCGCTGGAGCTGATGGCCCGCCACCGCATTTCCGGCATTCCCGTGGTCGAGCCCGGTCGCACCGGCAAGCTCGTCGGCATCCTCACCCATCGCGACGTGCGCTTTGCCTCGAATACGCGCCAGCTCGTCTCAGAGCTCATGACGCGGGAAAAGCTCATCACGGTCCGCGAGGGCGTCGTCCGCGACGAGGCAAAACGCCTCCTCCACCAGCACCGCATCGAGAAGCTGATCGTCGTCGATGATGCGTACCGCTGCATCGGCCTCATCACGGTCAAGGATATGGAGAAGGCCCAGCGCCACCCCAGCGCCTGCAAGGACGAGCAGGGCCGGCTCCGCGTCGCGGCGGCAACCAGTGTCGGTGACGACGGCTTCGCGCGCACCGAGCGGCTGATCGACGCCGGCTGCGACGTGATCGTAATCGATACCGCGCACGGCCACTCGAAGAGTGTGCTCGAGCAGGTGACCCGCATCAAGCGGCTTTCGAACCGCGTGCAGGTCATCGCCGGCAACGTCGCGACGGCGGACGGCACCAAGGCGCTGATCGATGCCGGCGCGGATGCCGTCAAGGTCGGCATCGGGCCGGGCTCGATCTGCACAACGCGGATCGTTGCCGGCGTCGGCGTACCGCAACTCACCGCCGTCATGGACGCCGTCGAGGAAGCCGCCAAGCGCGACATCGGCGTCATCGCCGACGGCGGCATCCGCTATTCGGGCGACATTGCCAAGGCACTGGCGGCGGGTGCGTCGGCCGTGATGGTCGGCTCGCTGCTGGCGGGGACTGACGAGGCGCCAGGCGAGACCTATCTCTACCAGGGCAGGACCTACAAGGCCTACCGCGGCATGGGCTCGGTCGGCGCCATGGCGCGGGGCTCGGCCGATCGCTATTTCCAGCAGGACGTCAAGGATCAGCTGAAGCTGGTGCCCGAGGGCATCGAGGGCCAGGTGCCCTATAAAGGCCCGGCCGGTGCCGTCGTCCACCAGCTGGTCGGCGGCATCAAGGCCGGCATGGGCTATGTCGGGGCGCGGACCTTGACTGAACTCAATCAGCGCGCGCGCTTCGTTCGCATATCACCGGCGGCCATGCGCGAGAGCCATGCCCATGGCGTACTCATCACGCGCGAGGCGCCTAACTATCCGGGCGGCTGAGTTCAGTCGGTCAGAGCGGGCCGCTTGAGCTTCCGCTTGGCGCGCGGCGTCTCGGGCGGTGTCGGCACTATGCTGGTCCAGCGCTCGATGCGCACGCCGGGAAAAATGACGATCTCGGCGCTGCCGCCCCTGCGTGGCACAATAGGGCCGGGCCGCGACGGCCGCTCTAGCACCGGGAACTCGATGACGTCTGCCATGGATCCCTCCTATCCAGGCGAGGCCGCCGATCCCGCGGCAGCCCTTCATGCAATCATCATGACGGCTGCTTCGGTTAACCAAAGATTACCGTCCGAGGCGATCTGCATGCAGTGCTTCGCGCAGTTTCGCCAAGTGGTAAATTTGCACCAAATATTGCCATCCGTGGGTGAAGTGCCGAGAATCCGTCATCAATCGGTCGGGGGGAATTGTTGCAGATCCGTGACTCGCTGTGCCGCGATGGCGCCGGATCACCTCACCGCGGGCCGACGCCGCTCGCCCCACATGTTGATCAGGTTGGCCGCGACGACGATCATCGCCCCCGCCATCACCCAGGGGTTCAGCGGCTCCTCGTAGAGCATCACGCCGACGACGGTGATGATCGGCAGGCGCATGAAGTCCATTGGCGCAACGATGATCGCATCCGCCACGCTGAAGGCCCGCGCCATCGAATAGTGGGCGCCGAGTCCGAAGACCGCAACGGCCGCCACGAACGCGTAGGTGGTCGCATCGTGGAAACGGAGATAGGGGATCGCCGGAAGCGCACTGATCAGGGCG
>DAORNH010000012.1:15650-27775 GCA_035440865.1 Hyphomicrobiaceae bacterium
AGAGCAGGATCGTCGCGGCGCTGTCGGTACGGGTGAGCCGACGCGTGGCGATCATGGACAGGGCGAAGCCGAGCGCCGAAATACAGGCGAAGAGCGCGCCACGGCCGAAACTCGCCTCGCCGGGATTGGCGACGACAATGGCACCGACAAAGCCGATCATCGCCGCGGCGAGACGTGTGGCCGTCAGCCGCTCCCCGATCAGCAGTGGCGCGAGGACTGCGACCCACAGCGGCGCAGTAAACTCCAGTGCGAAGAGCTGGGCGAGTGGGATCAATGCGAGCGCATAAAGCCAGGTGAACTGTGCGATCCAGTGCACACCGCCGCGTGCGATCTGGAGAAGCGGCTGCCCGGTGCGCATCGCGAGGACCAGCTGACCGGTTGCGGCGAGGATCGGGATCAGCACGGCGAGTGCAATCACGCTGCGCAGGAAGATCAGCTCGATGGTCAGCATGCCGCGCCGCTGCGCCTCACGGCCGGCTATGGCGATGACGGTGAAGCAGCAGAGTGCCACCGTCATCCAGAGCAGCGCCACGACCACGCCAGATCGGCGCGGCGCCGGCACCACTGCATTCGTTTCGTCCTCTCCGGCGTCGGTCGTGGCCATGGCTCAGCGTGTCGCGGCGTGCAGGCTCATTCCGCGGCCATGACCCGCGACGGCGGCACGAACCCCTTTGGCAGGCCTGCGCGGGGGACGCCGCCGTAAAAGCGCTCGCCCGGTAGCGCCTTCTCGGCGATGGCGCGCGCCTCGCGATAGGCCTCGAGATTGACGCCGGTCTTTAGGCCCTCCTTCTCGAGCAGGAAGACCAGGTCCTCCATGACGATGTTACCCGTGGCACCGGGCGCAAAGGGGCAGCCGCCGAGGCCGCCGGTCGAGGCGTCGAAGGCGCCGACGCCGGCCTCGAGCGCCGCATAGACGTTGGCGAGTCCGAGCCCGCGCGTATCGTGGAAGTGCGCGTAGACGGGCTTCCCCGTTGCCAACGTCACTGTGTGGTGGAAGAGGTTCTCGACCTCGCTCGGGCCGGCATAGCCGACCGTATCGGCAAGCAGGATCTCGTCTGCCCCGAGCTTCAGGAAGCGCTCGACGAAGGTGAGCACGCGGTCGGGATCGACCTTGCCCTCGAGCGTGCAGCCGAACGACGTCGCGAGGCAGCCCTGGATTTTCACCGATTTCCACTCGGGCCTCGAGCCCCGCAGCTCGACGATCTGCCGGAACTCGTCGAAGGACTGGTCCGAGGTCTTGCGCACGTTCGCGAGGTTGTGAGTCTCGGAGACCGACATCACGAAGTTGAGCTTCTTGAGGCCCGTCGCCAGCGCGAACTCGGCGCCCTTGCGATTGGGCGCCAGCGCGCACATCAGCGATCCCGGAAAGGCGAGCGAGCCGCGCGCCACGTCCGCGGCATCCGCGAACTGGGCGATGACCTTCGAGGGCACGAAATTCGAGACCTCGATCTCCGGCACGCCTGCGGCCGACGCGGCCTTGATCCAGGCGAGCTTGATCTCCGTCGGCAGCATGGTCTTGACCAGCTGCAGTCCGTCGCGCGTGCCGACTTCCCTCACGATGATGTCACGCTGCATGGGGCGTCTCCTGACGTCAGACGAAGATGGCCGATCGGCCGTTGGAAGTCACGAGGGGCGATACGTTTCGCGGCGCTCGGCGAGGATCTGGCCGCGGATCGCGAACACGATTTCGCCGTGCTGGTTGCGGGCCTGGCTGTCCGTCTGGATGAGGCCGCGGTCGGGCCGCGACTTCAAGTCGATTTTCCCAGCCGTGCGGCCGCGGAACGTCAACGTATCGCCGGGATAGACGGGCTTCAGCCAGCGCAGATTGCGAAATCCCGGCGAGGGGCCGTAGTGCGCGACCTTCAGGCCCTTGTCGCGCATCTCGCCCTCGATCTTCTGGCGGAAGGCGACGAACTGGCGGATGAAGAGCGCCGCCGTATGCCAGCCCGAGGCGCTGAGGCGGCCGAAGTAGGTTTTCGCCGCCGCGGCGTCGTCGAGGTGAAAAGGCTGCGGATCGAACTCACGGGCGAAGGCAATCACTTCCTCGCGCGTGAGCGTCTGCGAGCCGAGATCGAAGGTCTCGCCGATGACGCGATCCTCGAAGTAGTTGCTCGTCCGCGAGGGCTCGGGTCGCGGCGGGCCATCCCAGAGGCTCTCGAGCCTCGCCGATGTGCCGCTGCCCGCGCCTTCCGGGGCGCGCTCGACGGGCTTGGGATCACGCACCTTCACGAGCTGGTTCGAGAACCAGGTCTGCACCACATCGCCCGAGCCGTTCAGCATCTCCATGGTGATCTTGGCGAGCCCAACCTCGGGCCGCGAGCCGAGCGCGCGCTTCTCGGTGCAGGTGTAGCGGCCGGTCAGCATGTCTCCGGGCCGTACCGGCTTCGACCACTTCACCTCGTCGATGCCCGGAGAGCCGAGCGAGGTCCAGCGGTTGAGGAGGCCGTCGGCGAGGAGCCGCATTTGCAGCGCGCAGGAATGAAAGCCCGAGGCACAGAGCCCGCCGACGATCGAGCGCTTCGCCGCCTCCTCGTCGAGATGGATGGGCTGGGGATCAAAGGCCCGGGCAAAAGCGACGATATCCTCTTTGGAAACCGAGAGCTTGCCGAACGGAAGTGTCCGGCCGACCTCGATGTCCTCGAGATGAACCCGCTCGCTCTCTGATACGATCTCGCGATCCATTGCCGTCATGAACGCCTCACTCCGCACCGCAGCCTTGGTAGCGGCCGCAAATCCCGCCGGCAAGCACATGGGGTCCCACAAGAGCACATGCCGCGCTGGCGGTTCCGGAATAGCAACGGCCCGGACACGCGCAGTGCCCGGGCCGGAATGTGTCGATCGAGCCCCGACTTGACGTCAGACGCCGAAGCCTTCGAACTTCTTCTTGAAGCGCGAGACGCGGCCGCCGCGATCGAGGATCTGGTTGCCGCCGCCGGTCCAGGCCGGGTGCGTCTTCGGATCGATGTCGAGGTTCAGCGTGTCGCCTTCCTTGCCGTAGGTCGAGTAGGTGACGAACTCGGTCCCGTCGGTCATGACGACCTTGATCTGGTGGTAGTCCGGGTGGAAGTCCTCGGTCTTCTTCATCGGCTGTCCTCGGCCTCGGGCTCAATGCAACTGGCGCCCGGACAGGCTCGGCGAGCTGTCGGCGGCACCTCAGTGGTTGGATCTCGTCCGGTCTATACGGGAAGCGCAGACCTGAAACAAGGCGCTTTTGCTGGCGTGCCCTGTCGCAGACCGCCCTGCCGACCCGGCTCCAGGTTGCGGCTGCAGCCTGCCTCTCAGACGTCCGCGATCTTCTCCCACCAGAGCTCGCGCTGCTCGTCAGGCCCGCCCGGCACCTTGCGTGGCGGTGGCCTCATGACGATGAAGCGGCCCTCGACGCGGATGTCGCGAATCTGATCGGCGCTCAGCCTGTTGGCATCCGAGAAGGCGAACACTTTGGTTACGAGGCGCTGACCGTCGAATGTGTAGGTGCCGCAGTAGGAGTTGTACTCGCGCTCAGTGCCCGCCGGCAGTTCGGGCCGGCAATCACACACGACCGCCACCATGCGGCCGTCGGCCGAGAAAGACACACGTCCCATGCCCATCGGCCCATAGGGCGCGGGCCGCGGGGTTCCATCGGCCGCCGTGCAAGTGCCGCGCACGAGCGCCCAGGTTCCGACGAGCGACGTCAAAGACATGTCAGATACTCATATTTGAGGCGGGCGCATCGCCCGTCACCGACTGTTGCCTGCTGAAGCCCGCTCGCGCAAGGCTCTGCCTCGTCGCAAGCAACGCGGTTTCCAAAGGCCTGAGGCCTTTGGCGGGGTGCGGGGCAGCGCCCCGCGCCTTCCCTCGCGGCACTCCTTTCAATCACATGGCCGGCGCGCTAAACTCGCATCTTGATGTCACGCATTCGGAGGACACCGATATGGGCCAGTGCATCGTCGTCGTGCAGTTCGATCTGCCGAAGCGCACGGAAGAGCTTGCCATCAAAGGCGGTTCGTCAACAGCCCCCATCTATCGCGGCCTCGCCGCCAAGGGGCTTATCCGCAAGGACTATCTGAACGGCGATGCCGGCACGGGCGGCGTCTATCTCTGGAGCAGCCGCGCCGATGCCGAGGCCTGGTTCACCGACGAGCGCATGGCCGACCTCACCAAGCGCTTCGGGGTACGCCCGCGCCTTACCTGGTACGACACGCACGTCACCGTCGACAATGTGAAGGGCGAGACGCGCGTCAACGGCAAGGCGCTCGCCGACGCCGGCTGATCTCAGAGGCGGCGGCGCAAGAACACGGTGCCGGCAACGGGCGTCGCGTAGTAAGGCGCCATCTCCTCGAAGCCGGCGCTCTTGTAGAGCGCGATCGCCGCCTTGAATGAGGGCAGCGCATCGAGCCACATCTCGCGGTAGCCGAGGGTCCGCGCCTCGGCCAGAATGGCCTCGGCGAGCGCGCGGCCGAGCCCGGTGCCGCGACCTGCGGGCGTGATGTAGAGCCGCTTCATCTCGCAGATGCCTGGATTGTCCAAAGCACGCAGTGCCACGCAGCCGATGGCTTGGCCGGTCGAGCGCGCGATGAACAGCGCGCCCTTAGGCGGCGCATACTTGCCTGGAAGCCCCGCCAGCTCTGCCTCGAAACCCTGATAGCCGAGGTCGACGTCGAGCGAGGCCGCATATTCACGAAACAGCGCGCGAGCGGCATCGACGTCGGCGGGGACGTCGGCACGCCTGATCTCGGTCTTGGCTGACATGAGGTCGTTCGCACTCGGCTTCGATCGGCGCTGAAGTTGGGGCGCTTGTTTCTCTCCCGTCTCGGCCTCTCTGGCAACCAGCGGATTCACGCGTTAGGCTCACGCCAATACGCATTCGAGCGAGCCTTGCCCATGCCCCTCCTGTTTCGTGCGCTGTTGACGCTGCTCGCTGCCGCCATCTTTGGCGCAACTCCGGCAGACGCCCGCCGCGTCGCGCTCGTCATAGGCAATGGTGCCTACAGCCATGCCGAGCGACTGGCAAACCCAACCAACGACGCCGACGCCGTCGCCGTTGCCTTGAAGCGCATGAAGTTCGACCACGTGACGCTGCACCGCGATCTGACCGCCGACGGCATGCGGCGCGCGCTCGGCGCATTTGCAGCCGAGGCAACAGGTGCAGACGTCGCCATCGTCTTCTATGCCGGGCACGGCATCGAGGTGGACGGGCAGAATTACCTCATCCCGAGCGACGCACGCCTCACCCGCTCGGCCGTCGTCGAACTCGAGACGATCCCGCTGACGGCGGTCACCGGTGCGATTGCCGGCGCGCAGAAGCTCCGCCTGGTCATCCTGGACGCCTGCCGCAACAATCCGTTCCGCGCCAAGATGGCGGCGGCCGATACGGGTCCGCGGCGGCGCAGCATCGGCCGTGGCCTCGCCCGCATTGAGCCCGGCGACAACGAGCTGATCGCCTTCGCCGCAGCAGGCGGCACGGAAGCCGACGATGGCGCGGGCCGGCACAGTCCGTTCACGGCAGCACTTCTCAAGAGCCTGGAGACGCCCGGCCTCGAGGTCCGCGTGCTGTTCGGCGCGGTGCGCGACGACGTATTGGCCGCGACCAGCCGCGGGCAGACGCCGCACGTCTACGGCACTCTCGGCCGCGAGGCGATATACCTCGTGCCGCCGGACGCAGCCGGCGCGAAGTCGTCAGCGGAAGCCGAGATCGCGCGCCGTGTCGCGGCCGAGAAGGCGCGCCTCGAAGCGGAGATGGCCGCCCGGCTCGAGGCAGAACGGAAGCGCATTCCGTCGTCGCCGCCGGCGACCGCGACCGTTGTGCCGGCCCCCACTCCGGCTCCGACGGCACCCTCCAAGGGCAAGCTCGTGACGCGCGCAGGCGCCCTCCTGCACACCTTCGATGGTCACCCGGACATGGTGCTCTCCGTCGCCTTCGCGCCCGGCACGATCTTCAGCGCAGGTCATGACGGCACGTTGAAGTCGTGGAGCCTGGAGAAGGAGGCGCTCAACTGGTCGGTGAAGGCGCACGATGGCGCGACGAATGCGGTGGCGGTGTCGCGCAGCGGCTTCGTGGCGACGGCCGGCAGCGACGGATTGGTCAAAAAGTGGGACGTGGCCAAAGGCAAAGGTGCGCGGATGAACTCGTTCAAGATTGGAACGAAGTCCGTGACAACCGCCGCAATTGATCGCCATTCCAACTGGATAGCCGCGGGCGGCGCCAACAACTCAGTCATGATCTGGGACGCAAACTCGGAGCGACTTATCGGCACCATCGATCATCACGTCAATGCGATCACATCACTTGCCTTTGCCTCCGACTTCCCGACGCTCGTCATCGGCAGCCGAGACAAAACGATTACCGTCTGGCGATTGAATCAGGTCGCGTGGGGCTCATCGTGGAAAAATCTCGAGCGGACGATCAACACAGGTGGTGACGCTGTTTCGGCAGTCGCGATAACTCCGGATGGCAAGCTCGTCATCAGCGGCAGCTGGGACCGGCTGATCAAGGTCTGGGATCGCGCCTCGGGCGAACTCGTCCGCACGCTCGAAGGCCACGAAGGCGAGGTTTACTCACTCGCCGTGACGCCGGACGGAGCGCATGTCCTCAGCGCCAGCCACGACAAGACCGTGCGCCTCTGGGAGATCGCGAGCGGCAAGCTCGTCCGTGTGCACCAGGCGCACGCGGCATACGCGCTCGCCGTCGCCATTTCCCAGGATGGGATGATCTTCGCGAGCGGCGGCTGCGACGAGTTCAAGGACCAGAAGTGCGTGAAAGGCCTCGTCAAGTATTGGGCGCTCGTCGATCGCTACGAGTAGCGGCCCTGGATTTGCCGCGGCGTGGACGATCCCGCCATCCCGGAACCTGTGATAAGAGCCGCGCGCGGTCGCAGTCAGGCCGTGGCGGGAGACGTATCCATGGGCACGGCCCTCTTCATCACCGGCGCACTCGTCGGCGCGGCGCTCATCGCCTTGCTCCTCGCAACCCTCGCGCGCCCAGCGCTGCGCATCTGGCCGCCGCCCGGGCCCGGCACCGCCCAAAGCTACGTCTTCTGGATCCTGTTCCGCTCGCTGAACATCCTCTGCTTCGCCGTCGCCGTGATGAACCGCGAAGCCTATCTCGGGCTGCCGCTGTGGCTTCGGGTTGTGGCCTTCGCGGTTCTCGTCGTATCTGTCGCGACCTTCATCTACGCCTTCAAGATGCTCGGCCGTGACAACAGTTACGGCGCAAGCGAGGGCCTCGTCACCGGCGGCATCTATCAGTGGACCCGCAATCCGCAGAACGCCATGCTTATCGTCGTCTATGGCGCGCTCGCGATCGCCGCTGACAACGGCCCGACCTACGTGCTGTGTTTGGCGATGATGCTCGTCTACACACTGATGGTGCTGCTCGAGGAGCCCTGGCTGGAATTCCACTACGGCGATGCCTACCGCCGCTACTGCGAGAGCGTGCCGCGCTTCTTCAACTGGCGGCGCGCCTTCGGGCGGTCGTGATCGCGCACCCGGCACTCGCGAAACGTCAGCAAATTGTTGACATTTTATCTCGGTCGCGAGAGGCTCGTGATCGTCGGTCAGTCATGGCGACCGGTGAGCGGGCGCCACGTGTGGAGTGGGCATGGGCAGCGGGGAGCCGCGACGACTGGTCGGCCGGCGCAAGGGCGCCGAGCAGCCCGGCGCGTCCGCGACGACCGCCAGGACCACCGGGTTCCCGGTCGGACCGATTGTCTCCTCCGCGCATCTCGCCGCCGGGGCCGCACCAGGATTATCCGAGGTCGAGTTCGGCCTGATTCTCGCGTCCCACGCGTTCGAGCGATGGATGGTGCGCTGCATGGCGGCCGCCGGTGTAGGCGACCTGTCGCCTGTCGAGGTCCTGATCATGCACACGGTGCGCCATCGCGACCGGCCGAAGAAGTTGGCCGATGTCTGCCTGGTCCTCGGTATCGAGGACACGCACGTCGTCAACTACGCCATCAAGAAGCTCACGACAGCGAAACTCGTCGCCTCCCACCGCGTCGGCAAGGAAAAGGTCGTCGCCGTCACCCGCGAGGGAGCCGAGGCCTGCGCACGCTATCACGAGATCCGCGAACGATTGCTGATCCGCGCCGTCAAATCCACCGGATTGCCAGACCCGATGCTCTCCGAGCTTGGCGCACTGCTGCGGGCGCTCTCCGGACACTACGATCAGGCGGCGCGATCGGCGACGACGCTCTGACAGATCACTGTTGGCAGCGACGCCTGAACCCGGGCGTCGATAGGAAGGGAGACCGAAAATGCTGAAGAGCGTGCTAACGGGCCTGCTCGGCGCGACGCTGCTTGCAGCGCCGGCCATGGCGCAGACCAAGTGGGACATGCCGACACCCTATCCGGACGGCAATTTCCACACGAAGAACGCGCGGGCCTTCGCCGAGGAGGTCGAGAAGGCGACGGGTGGGAAGCTCAAAATCCAGATCCACTCGGCGGGCTCGCTGTTCAAGCACCCAGAGATCAAGCGCAACGTGCGCCAGGCGCTGGCACCGGTCGGCGAGGTGCTCATTTCGCTGCATGCCAACGAGAGCCCGTTCTACGGTATCGACGCGATCCCGTTCCTGGCCACGTCCTATGCGGAGTCGGCGAAGCTCTACGCCGCCAATCGTCCATTCCTCGAGAAGAAGCTCGCTGCCGACGGCCTCGTGCTCCTCTACTCGGTGCCCTGGCCGCCGCAGGGCATCTACGCCAAGAAGGAGATCAAGTCGATCGACGACCTCAAGGGCCTCAAGTTCCGCACCTACAATCCGGGCACGGCGCGCATTGCCGCGCTCGTCGGCGCCGTGCCGGTACAGATCGAGGTGCCGGATCTGCCGACCGCCTTTGCGACCGGGCGCGTCGAAGTGACGATCACGTCCGGATCGACTGGTGTAGAGGCGCGCTTCTGGGATTTCGTCTCGCACTATCACGACACGCGCGCCTGGTTGCCGCGCAACGTCGTGTTCGCCAACAAGGCGGCCTTCGACAAGCTCGACGCCGACCAGAAGAAGGCGCTGCTTGCGGCCTCGGCAGCTGCCGAAGCGCGTGGCTTCAAGGCCTCCGAGACCGAGACGGCGGAGCGCATCGCCGCGCTCAAGGCCAACAAGATGAATGTCGTCACCCCTTCGCCCACCCTGATGGACGGCTTGCGCAAGGTCGGCGCGCAGCTCGCTGCCGAGTGGGAGAAGGCCGCCGGCGCGGACGGTGCGGCGTTGCTGGCTGCCTACCGAAAGTAAGGCCCTCGCCGCCGTCCTGCGTCAGCAAGACGGCGCCGTTCAGGCTTGCCCGAGCGCCGTGGTGACGCTTGCCGCGGCGCATCGGTCTGATGGCTGTGGCCTGACTGCTTTGGTCAGTTTGCTTGGGGGAAGCGGTGCGTGCTGTTCTCGATGGAGTCTACGCCGCTACGCTGCGGCTCTCGGCGACGTGCCTCGTCGCAATCGCAGTGCTGGTGCTGGCTCAGGTGCTCGGGCGCCTCCTGGATATCGCGTTGAAGCTCCTTGGCCTCGCGCCCGTCGGCTTCATCATCCTCTCGCTCAGCGAGATTGCCGGCTATCTGCTCGCTGCCGCGAGCTTCCTGGCACTCGCCGGCAGCCTGAAGGGCGGCGCGCATATCCGAGTCACCATGCTGCTCGGTGGCGTCGGCGAGCGCCTGCGCCGCGTGATGGAGCTGATCGTCTTCATCACCGCCCTGCTCTTCACAGCTTACATGACGTACTACGTCGCGACACTCGCCTTCGACAGCTGGCGGCACAACGAAATTTCGCCGGGCCTCGTCAAGGTGCAGCTCGTTTGGCCGCAGGCGGCGATGGCCGTAGGGCTCGGCGCGCTCGTCGTCGCCCTCGCCGATGAGATCGGCATCCTCATCCGGGAGGGACGGCCGAGCTTCCGCGCAGCCGAGGACGCCGTGACCCTCGGCAAGGAAGGCTGACGCCATGGACCTCATCACGCTCGCCTTCCTCCTGATCTTCGCCCTGTTCGCCGTCCTGGCGACCGGCATGTGGATCGCCCTGGCACTTGCCGCCATGGGCATGCTGGCGATGATCGTGCAGAGTTCGGCCCCTGCCGGCCAGGTCATGGCCTCGGCGCTCTGGAGCTCGCTCAATTCCTGGGATCTGACTGCGCTGCCGATGTTCATCTGGATGGGCGAGATCCTCTATCGGACGAAGCTGTCCTCGGACATGTTCGAGGGGCTCGCCCCATGGCTGTCCCGGCTACCCGGGCGCCTGCTTCACATCAATGTCGCCGGCTGCACCATCTTTGCCGCGGTCTCGGGCTCGTCGGCGGCGACCTGTGCCACGATCGGGCGCATCGCACTCCCCGAGCTCATGAAACGCGGCTACGACGAACGCATGGCCATCGGCACGCTCGCGGGCGCGGGCACGCTCGGCCTGCTCATCCCGCCGTCGATCATCATGATCGTCTATGCCGCTGCGACGGATCAGTCGGTGGCGCGTCTCTTCATCGCTGGCGTCATCCCGGGACTGGTGCTCGCCGGCCTGTTCTCCGGCTACATCATCGTCTGGGCGCTGTTCAATCGGCACCGCATGCCGCCTGCCGACCCGCCGCAGTCGTTCGCGAGCCGGATGGCCGCCTTGCGCCGCCTGCTGCCGGTCGTACTGCTCATCGTCGGCGTCATCGGCTCGATTTACGGCGGCCTCGCTTCGGCGACCGAGGCGGCCGTCGTCGGCGTCGCGCTTTCGCTGCTGCTCTCGTACCTGATGGGAACGCTCAGCAAGGCCAGCTTCAGCGAGGCCCTGCTGTCTGCGACGCGGACGTCGTGCATGATCTGCTTCATTCTCGCGGGCGCCGCATTCCTGACCACGGCCATGGGCTTCACAGGGATCCCCCGCGCGCTCGCCGAGCATGTCGGCTCCTTCAATCTGCCGAGCTGGCAGCTGCTGACAGCGCTCACCCTCTTCTACATCATCCTCGGCTGCTTCCTCGACGGCATTTCGATGGTGGTGCTGACCACCTCCATCATCATGCCGCTGATCGAAAAAGCGGGCTTCGACCTGATCTGGTTCGGAATCTATGTGGTCGTGGTCGTGGAGATGGCGCAGATCACGCCGCCGGTCGGCTTCAACCTCTACGTCCTCCAGTCGATGACCGGACGCAACCTCTTCCAGATCGGCGCCTACACGCTCCCTCTGTTCGCGCTGATGGTCGTGATGGTCATCCTGCTCGCCGTCTTCCCGGGGCTGGTCACTTGGCTGCCTTCCACCATGCTCGACACGAGATGATGGCCCGACGGTGATGCCGCCCGCTCGCAAGATGCCTTGACGCGACGACCAAAGATCGCTGCACTCTCGAGCCTCGCAGCGATCGGAGCTCTGCATGGCGGACTTGCACGATCATGAGACGCTGGATGCCGTCTGGCAGCGCGCCGTCGTCGAGCATCGCGATCGCCCGTTCCTCTGCGTGCCGGCGAGCGCCTCGCGAGACTATGCGACCGGCGGCCTCGAGCTCACCTATGCCGCCGCCGCCGCCGAGGTCGATCGCCTCACCGAGGCTTATCGCGCCGCGGGCTATGGTCTCGGCCATCGCGTGGCCCTACTCCTCGACAATCGCCCCGAGCACGTGCTGCATCGCCTCGCCTTGAGCCGCATCGGCACCTCGTGCGTGCCGATCAATCCCGATTACCGGCCGGCCGAGATCGCCTATCTCGTCGAGCACTCCGAGCCGGAACTCGTGCTGGCGTTGGCGGCGCGCGAGGAGCAGGTCGGCGCCGGGCTCGTGATGTCGAGCCACAAGCCCCACCTCCGCCTCTTGGAAGCTGGCGCCCCGCCGCCGCCACGCTCGCAGGCTCGGCCGGGCGAGGTCACCGCGGCAACCGAGGGGCAGATCCTCTACACGTCCGGCACCACGGGCCGGCCGAAGGGCTGCATCCTCTCGCAGGGCTACGAGGTCGCCTCCGGCGCCTGGTATGCGAGCCTCCCTGGCATGGCACGGCTCGGGCGGGCGCGCGAGCGCATCTACAATCCCCTGCCGCTCTATCACGTGAACGCGGGGGTCGTGTCGCTTATCGGCGCGATCGTCGGCGGCAATTGCCAGATCCTTCCCGATCGCTTCCACCCGGAGCGCTGGTGGCCGGAGGTGAGCGCGACACGCGCGAGCGTGATCCACTACCTCGGCGTCGTCATCCAGATGCTCATGAAGCGCGC
>DAORNH010000012.1:27791-29949 GCA_035440865.1 Hyphomicrobiaceae bacterium
GGCGTACGCTTCGGCTTCGGCGCAGGTGTCGAGCCGCAACTGCATGCCGCATTCGAAGCGCGCTTCGGCTTACCTCTGATCGAGGTGTGGGGCATGACCGAGATGGTGCGCGTCTTGAACGACAGCGTCGCCCCGCGTCAGATCGGCACGCGCGCGTTCGGCCGGCCGCAGCCCGGCGTCGAGATCCGTGTCGTCGACGATCACGACCGCGAGGTGCCGGCCGGCACGCCCGGCGAGATGACGCTCCGGCATTCGGCGGCGACACCCCGGCGCGGCGCCTTCTCGGGTTACCTCAAGAACGCGGAGGAGACGGAGCGGTCATGGCGCGGCGGCTGGTTCCATACCGGCGACGTCGTACGCCAGGACGCGGATGGCATGCTGCACTTCGTCGAACGGCGGAAGAACATCATCCGCCGCTCGGGCGAGAACATCGCCGCTGCCGAGGTTGAGGCGACGCTGCTCGAGCATCCGGGCGTTATGCAGGTCGCTGTGCTCGCCGCTCCCGACGAAGTGCGCGAGGAGGAGGTGCTCGCCTGCGTGGTGCCGCGCACGGGCGAGGGAAGCGAAGTGCTCGCCGATGAGCTCTTTCAGCTCTGCTTCGAGCGGCTCGCCTATTTCAAGGCGCCGGGCTGGATCTGGTTCGCGCCGAGCCTGCCGACCACCGGCACGCAGAAGATCCAGAAGCACGCGATCTTCCCAGGCCTCGACGATCCGCGGACGGCCGCCGGCATGCGCGATTTCCGGGCTCGCAAGCGGAGGGGGTGAGAGGCGCCATGCAAATAGGGAATCGCGGGTCTGGGGCGCGCAGCCCCAGGCGGATCGGGACCTGCGGCCCCGTCGCGTAGCGAAGCCATTCTCCCGAAGCGCATCGCTCGCCTATGGGGCCACGCCCAACTCTCCGAGCATGCACGGTGTCAGCCCCTTGGGTCTGACACCGACTGCACGGAGGCTCAGAACAGCCCGTCGATCTGGCCCTTCTCGTTGAACCGGATGTGCTCGGACGAGGGCACCTTCGGCAGGCCCGGCATGGTCATGATCTCACCGCAGATCGCGACGATGAAGCCCGCGCCTGCCGAGAGGCGCACCTCGCGCACAGGGATCGTGAAGCCCGTCGGCGCGCCGCGGGCGTTCGGGTCCGTCGTGAACGAGTACTGCGTCTTGGCGATGCAGACGGGAAGCTTGCCGTAGCCCATCTCCTCCCAGGTCTTCAGCTGGTCGCGGATGGACTTGTCGGCAACGATGCCGTCGGCGCGGTAAATCTTCTTGGCGATCGCCTCGATCTTCTGGGCGAGCGGCATGTCGTCGGGATACAGCGGCGCGAACTTCGAGGTGCCGCCGTCGGCGATCTCGGCGACGCGCTTGGCCATCGCCGCGATGCCCTTGCCGCCCTCCGCCCAATGCTTGTTGAGGAAGCACTCGGAGCCCAAGGACTTCACGTAGTCCATCACCGCGGCGACCTCGGCTTCGGTGTCGGTCACGAAGTGGTTGATGCCGACGACGGCCGGCACGCCGAACGATTTCACGTTCTCAATGTGGCGGCCGAGGTTGGCGAGGCCCTTCTTGACGGCCTCCACGTTCTCCTTGCCGAGGTCCTCCTTCTTCACGCCACCGTTCATCTTCATCGCACGGACGGTCGCGACGATCACCGCGACGTCAGGCTTCAGGCCGGCCTTGCGGCACTTGATGTCGAAGAACTTCTCGGCACCGAGGTCGGCGCCGAAGCCGGCTTCGGTCACGACGTAGTCGGCGAGCTTCAGCGCCGTCTTCGTTGCGACGACCGAGTTGCAGCCGTGGGCGATGTTGGCGAACGGGCCGCCGTGAATGAAGGCCGGGCTGTTCTCGAGCGTCTGCACGAGATTGGGCTGCATGGCCTGGGCGAGCAGCACCGTCATGGCGCCATCCGCCTTGATGTCGCGGCAGAACACGGGCGTCTTGTCACGACGATAGCCGATGATGATGTCGCCGAGCCGCTTCTCGAGGTCTTTGAGGTCGTTGGCGAGGCAGAGGATCGCCATCACCTCGGAGGCGACCGTGATGTCGAAGCCCGCTTCGCGCGGGAAGCCATTCGAGACGCCGCCGAGCGAGCAGACGATCTCGCGCAGCGCCCGGTCGTTCATGTCCATGACGCGGCGCCAGGCGACGCGGCGCGTGTCGATGT
>DAORNH010000012.1:29972-30492 GCA_035440865.1 Hyphomicrobiaceae bacterium
AGATGTGATTGTCGATCATCGCCGAGAGCAGGTTGTGCGCGCTGGTGATGGCATGGAAGTCGCCCGTGAAGTGGAGGTTGATGTCCTCCATCGGCACGACCTGGGCATAGCCGCCACCGGCCGCGCCGCCCTTGACGCCGAAGCAGGGGCCGAGGCTTGGCTCGCGCAGGCAGATGGCGGCTCGTCTGCCGATGTGATTGAGGCCGTCGCCGAGACCGACCGTCGTCGTCGTCTTGCCCTCGCCTGCCGGTGTCGGATTGATCGCGGTGACGAGGATGAGCTTGCCGTCCTTCTTCGCGGCGAGCGATTTGATGAACTCCTCCGAGATCTTCGCCTTGTCATGGCCGAAGGGGAGAAGGTGCGCCGTCGGGATGCCGAGCTTCGCGCCGATGTCCTGGATCGGCATCTTCTTCGCCTCTCGCGCGATCTCGATATCGGAGAGGTACTTCTTGGCCGGTGCGGCGGCTGACGCCATGGGCTTCGCCTCGTTTGCTGGGGTACGCGGTGCAGGAGCGGAGAA
>DAORNH010000012.1:30502-33816 GCA_035440865.1 Hyphomicrobiaceae bacterium
CGAGGATGTCGTTGGCCTTCGCCCAGTCGGCGGCGGCGATCTTCTTGCCGTCGGCGCCGCGGACGCGCTTCACGACGATGCGGTGATCGTCACCCGTGCCGACGGTCACGCCGTCGCCGTTGATCGAGAGGACCTCACCGGCGATGCCGGGTCCCTTGATCCTCGCGCTGTCGAAAATGTCGACCTTCTTGCCGGCGATCGTCGACCAGGCGCCCGGCGCGGGATTGGCGGCGCGGATCGTGTTGTAGATCTCGGCCGACGGCTTCGACCAGTCGAGCTCCGCGAGTTCCTTCTTGAACCAGCTCTCGTAGGAGCCGAGCTTCGGATTGGCCTTGAGGCCCTGGTCGATCTTCGGCGCCTTCCCTGCCTTCACGAGGTCGAGGCTCTCGATCATCGCGTCGACGCCGATCGGGAAGAGCTTCTTGAAGTAGACGTCGCCGAGGGTCTCGTCGGGACCGATGTCGACCGTCTTCTGCAAGAGGATCGGCCCCTCGTCGAGCCCCTCGTCCGGCCAGAAGATGGTGAGGCCGGTCTTGGTCTTGCCCATGGCGATCGGCCAGTTGATGGACGAGGGCCCGCGATGATCCGGGAGGAGCGAAGGGTGGTACTGGAAGGTGCCGAAGCGCGGCGCATCGAGCACCGGCTGCGGCACAAAGAGGAGCACATAGGCCATCATGCAGACGTCGGCCTTGAAGCTCTTCATGAGCTCGAGCGCCTCGGGCGTCTTCCAGCTCTTCGGCTGGTGCACAGGGAGCCCCTTCGCCTTGGCGAACAGCTTCAGCGGGTCTTCAGGGCGACCCGCCTTGTCCGGCGCGCAACAGACCGCGACGACGTTCTCGCCGCGCTCGAGGAGCTTCTTCAGGACGGCCTCGCCAAAGGCCTCCTGTCCGTGAACTACGATTCGCATTCTGGCTTCCTCCCAGTGCCTCTGGAACCAGTCTCTGCTGGGCTGCGAGGCGATCGTTGAAATTATGTTGGCTGGACCTGGTGCGACGTGCAGCGACTATTCCGCCGCCGCCTTCTTCGGCGCCTCGGTCGCACCAGACGACTTGATCGCGGCCATCTCGTCGGCCGAGTAGCCGAGCACAGTTGCCAGCACCTCGTCGGTGTGCTCGCCGAGCAGCGGCGAGCGCGTGACGACGGTCGGGCTCGCCGACATCTTGATCGGGTTGCCGACGGAAAGGTACTTGCCGCGCTTCGGATGATCGACCTCGACCACCGTACCGGTCGCGCGCAGAGACGTATCCTCGGCAAGCTCCTTCATCGACAGGATCGGGCCGCAGGGGATGTCGTACTTGTTCAGGAGCTCCATGGCCTCGAACTTGGTCTTGGTCATGGTCCAGGCCTCAATGCGCCCGAAGATTTCATTCAGACGGGGCAGGCGCGCCTTGGGCTTCGCGTAGTCAGGATGCGTTTTCCAGCCGGGCTCGCCGATGACGTCGCAGATCGCCTCCCAGACGGGCGCCTGCGTGATGAAATAGATGTAGGCGTTGGGATCGCTTTCCCAGCCCTTGCACTTCAGGATGCGGCCCGGCTGGCCGCCGCCCGAGTCGTTCCCCGCCCGCGGCGTCGCCTCGCCGAACGGGATGCCCTCACCGAACTGGCTGTACTCGGTGAGCGGGCCATGAGAGAGCCGCTGCTGATCGCGGAGCTTGACGCGCGCGAGGTTGAGGACACCGTCCTGCATCGCGCACATCACCTTCTGCCCGAGGCCCGAGTGCGTGCGCTGGAAGAGGGCGGCGACGATGCCGAGCGCCAGATGCAGACCCGTGCCGCTGTCGCCGATCTGCGCGCCGGTGACCAGCGGCGGACCATCACGGAAGCCGGTGGTCGAAGCGGAGCCGCCGGTGCACTGGGCGACGTTCTCGTAGACCTTGCAGTCCTCGTATGGACCGGGGCCGAAACCCTTCACGGAGGCAACGATCAGCCGCGGGTTGATCTTGTGGATCGTTTCCCAGGGGTAGCCCATGCGGTCGAGCACGCCCGGCGCGAAGTTCTCGACGAGCACGTCGCACACTTTCATGAGGCGCTCGAGCACCTCTTTGCCTTTGGGGTGTTTCGTGTCGAGCGTGATCGAGCGCTTGTTGTGGTTGAGCATCGTGAAATAGAGGCTGTCGACGTTCGGCACGTCCTGCAGCTGGCCGCGCGTGATGTCGCCGACACCCGGCCGCTCGACCTTGATAACGTCCGCGCCGAACCAGGCGAGAAGCTGCGTGCAGGTCGGGCCGGATTGCACGTGCGTGAAATCCAGGATGCGGACACCTTTGAGCGCTTGAGTCATGTAGCGGTTCCCCGAGTGTGTTGGCTGTTATCAGAACGTGTTGGTGCGGTAGATTTCAGCGAGCGGCAGCGAGATGCCGACGCTCTCCAGCGTCAGCGTGTCGCCAGGAAAGTGCTCTTCGACGAGCCATGACGTGCGTCGCCGCAGGATCTCGACCATCGGCCGGTCGTGCGCGACGAGCACGAACTCCTGAAGCGTCGGGATCTGCAGATACTTGAGGCGCTTCTCGCTTCGGTCGAGGCGCCCGGTCGATGGCGACAGCACCTCGATCAGCAGGATCGGCTCGCGGCGGAACATCCTGTCGCGATCGCTTGCCGCGCACGAGACCATGATGCCCGGGTAGTAGACGTCGCTGTCCCGCGCCCGATCGAGATCTGAGCAGGTCGCTAAGACGTCAGGATAGTAGTAGGCGTCGTCGGAAAGCGCGCGGAGCTTCAAGCGCATGTCGCCCATGAAGACGTCGCAGCGAGGCGGCAGCACGCCGTGAGTGGCCGCGAAAAGATTGCCGGCCAATCGCCCATGATCGTTCGTCGCGCCGCCCCTGGCGTAGATAACGCTATCGCGGAACTCGTGGCCAATGGGCGACGCGGCATCGACGGCGAGATAGTCCTCGACCGTCGATCGCTTCAACTCTCGGATGGCGCTCATCAGAGCCTCCTCTCCGTCCACACCAGAGACCAGGACGTGCTCCGCGGTTCTGCAGGCTCACGCCTTCTTGGCAACGACGCTCTGCGGGTTGAGGTTGCCGATGCGGCCGCTCTCTGTGCCGGCCTTCTCGTCGATGATGGCATTGATGAGTGTCGGCTTGCCGCTGTCGATCGCCTCGTTGACCGCGCGCGAGAGCTCGTCGGGCGAGGTCGCGTACACACCGACACCGCCGAAGGCCTTCGCCATCAGCTCATAGCGGCTGTCCTTGACGAAGGTCGTCCAGGCCGGGTCGTCGCCACCCTTGTTGACGTCGGTGCCGCGATAGATGCCGTTGTTGTTGAAGACGACGACGCAGACCGGGAGGTTGTAGCGGCAGATGGTCTCG
>DAORNH010000012.1:33919-34486 GCA_035440865.1 Hyphomicrobiaceae bacterium
CCCCAGGTACCGACGTCGATGCGCTTCCGCGGCTTGTAGATGTCGATGATGGAGCGCGCGAAGTCGAGCGTGTTGGCGCCCTCGTTGACGAGGATCGTCTCGGGCCGCTCCTTCATCACGCGGCGGAGAACGCCGAGCGCGCCGTGGTAGTCCATCGGCACGTTGTTGTTCTGGAGGCGCGGCGCCATCTTGGCGACGTTGCCCTCGACCTTGCCGCGGATGTCGGCCATCCATGCAACAGGCTTCGGCCAGTCGCTGCCGAGGCGCGAGAGCATGAGCGCGACGCTCGAGGCGATATCGCCGACGATCGGCGCATCGATCTGAACGTTGCTGTCCATCTCATTGGGCGAGATGTCGATGTGCACGAACTTCTGCTTGCCGCGCTCGCCCCAGGTCTTGCCCTTGCCGTGCGAGAGGAGCCAGTTGAGCCGCGCGCCGATCAGCATGACGACATCAGCATCCTTGAGCACCATCGAGCGGGCCGCGCCAGCCGACTGCGGGTGCGTATCGGGAAGCAGGCCCTTGGCCATGCTCATCGGCAGGAACGGAACGCCGCTCTTCTCGACG
>DAORNH010000013.1:0-16316 GCA_035440865.1 Hyphomicrobiaceae bacterium
CGAAGCGCAGCGTGTCCCGCCCGCGCTCGGCCATCACCTCGATCGGCAGGCAGCCGTCGAAATAGGGCGTGCCCTCCCACTCCTTGAACTCGGTCTTCTCGCCGGCGAGGAGGGCGTCGACGAAGGCTTCGTATTCGGGTTTCGTCATCGGGCAATTGAGATAGTCGGCGCCTGTCCCGGCGGGCCCCGCCTTGTCGTAGCGTGACTGGCGCCAGGCGATCGAGAGGTCGATGCTCTCGAAGTGGACGATCGGGGCGATGGCATCGAAAAAGGCGAGATCGGCCTCACCTGTGAGACCGCCGATCGCCGCGCCGAGCGCCGGCGAGGTGAGGGGCCCGGTCGCGACGATGACGCTGTCCCATTCGGGCGGAGGAAGGCCGGCGATCTCTTCGCGCGCAATGGTTACCAAAGGATTCGAGACGAGCCGCCTCGTCACCTCGGCCGAGAATTCGTCCCGGTCGACGGCCAGTGCGCCGCCCGCGGGCAGCTTGTGGCGATCGCCGGCTGCCATGATCAGCGAGCCCGAGCGGCGCAGCTCCTCGTGCAGCAGGCCCACGGCGTTGTTGTAGGTGTCGTCAGACCGGAACGAGTTCGAGCAGACGAGTTCCGCAAGGCCGTCGGTCTTGTGGGCGTTCGTACCGCGCACGGGGCGCATCTCGTGGAGAACCACCGGGACGCCCCCACGCGCGAGCTGGTGTGCCGCCTCGGAGCCGGCAAGGCCCCCGCCGATCACGTGTACGGGCCTGTCAATGCTCATAGTATCTGCCTCGGCCGCGCCTTATATGCTGTCTCGCACCCCCAACTACACCAAAGTTGCGGTCAGGTCAGGTTCAGGCGACGGGAGTATGGTCCCGACGACGTTCTCGGGCCGTACAGCATTCCAAGGGCCGCCGCCCCGACACCTCGGCGGCGCCCAACAAAGGCTGCGCAATCATGGCGAAGGGCATCCGCTATCTGTTCACACTTGGCGTCCCCGCCGCCTTGGCGATTGCTGGCAGTGCCTACGTGCTTGGCATGCGACCGCAGGGCGGGGGGCCGGCCTACACCTATGACACCGTGACCGTCGGCAAGGGGCAGATCAGAAAGCTCGTCTCCTCGTCAGGTCCGGTCCGCGCGCTCGTCACCGTCAGCATCGGCTCGCAGCTCTCCGGTCAGATCGCCGAACTCAAGGTCGACTTCAACGCCGAGGTCAAGGCCGGCGATGTGCTCGCCGTCCTCGACAACAAGACCTTCGCTGCCAAAGTCGCTCAGGCGAAAGCCGACCTCGCGACTGCAAAGGCGCTGCTCACGGCGGCCCTCGAGAAGGCCGAGGCCGTCTTGAAGTCCGCTGAGCGGGTTGCCGCCCGCCAGTCGACACTCGCTGCAAAGGGTATCGCCGCAACTGTAACGGTCGACAATGCGACGCGCGACATGGACGTCGCCAAGGCCGATATCGCCGTCGCCAAGGCGCAGATCGAGAGCGCGAGAGCCCAGATCGCCCAGCGCGAGGCGCAGCTCGAGCAGGCCATGATCGACCTCGAGCGCACCATCATCCGCTCGCCGATCGACGGGACAGTCATCGGGCGCACCATCGACATCGGCCAGACAGTCGCGGCCAGCCTGCAGGCGCCCGAGCTCTTTAAGATCGCGCAGGACCTCCGCCGCATCCGCATCGAGGCGCAGGTGAACGAGGCCGATGTCGGTGCGGTCGCCGAAGGCAATACCGTGACGTTCACGGTCGATGCCTATCCCGAGCTGCGCTTCACCGGCCTGGTGACGCAGGTGCGCCTTGCTGCGACCGAGCTGCAGAACGTCGTTACTTATACCGTGATCATCGAGGCCGCCAATGCCGAGCGCAAGCTCTTCCCTGGCATGACGGCCAACGTTCAGATCGAGACGGCGAAGCGCGACGGCGTCGCCCGCATCCCGATGGATGCGCTCCGCTTCAAGCCGCGCAACGCCGCTGCTGCCTCGGCAGGCGCTCCTGCGGCCACGACGCGGGCGAGCCCCGAGGAGCGCGAGCGGCGGATGGCCGAGCTCACCGCGAGCCTCAAGACCGATATCGGTCTCAGCGAGGAGCAGATCGCCAAGGTAAAGGCGGAGCTCGCGAAGGGCTTCCAGGGTCGCCGCAGTGGTGCGGGCGCCGGCTCGGGCGGTCCCTCCGCTGGCGGAGATGGTCCAGGCGGCGGTGCCGCTCCCGACCCCGCACAGATCCGTGCCCGCATGCTCGCCCGCACCGCCGAGGCCGTTGCATCCGTCATCACGTCCGATCAGCGGCCCGCTTTCGAGGCCTGGAGGCGCACGCGCGAAACGGCAAGGACGGCGAGCATCTGGCTGTTGGGCGAGACCGGCCAACCCGTCTCGCGCCAGATCCGCATCGGTATCGCCGACGACCAATTTGCCGAGGTCCTCGGCGAGACGGTGAAGGACGGTGAGCGTGTGATCGTGCGCGCCCGCGAGGTGAAGAAGTGAGTGACGCGTCCACCAGTGGCGCGCCGCGCCCCGCGTCCGGAGCCCCCCCGCTCATCGGGGCGCGCGGCATTTCGAAGGTCTATCGCATGGGCGACCAGACCGTGCGGGCGCTCGACGATGTCTCGCTCGAAATCAGGTCCGGCGAGTTCGTCGCCATCATGGGGCCCTCCGGGTCGGGCAAGTCGACGATGATGAACCTGATCGGCGCGCTCGACGTGCCGACGTCGGGTGTCCTCGAGATCGACGGGCGCGACATTGCCAAGCAGTCGAGCGACGAGCTGGCCGACCTCAGAAACCGCACAATCGGCTTCGTCTTCCAGCAGTTCAACCTGCTGCCGCGCACCGATGCGCTCCGCCAGGTGATGCTGCCGCTCGCCTACGCCCGCCCGCGCCCGACGAATGCCGAGGAGCTCGCTCGCCACCGGCTCGAGCAGGTGGAGCTCGGCAATCGGCTCGATCATCATCCGCGCCAGCTTTCGGGCGGACAGCAGCAGCGCGTGGCGATCGCGCGGGCCCTCGTCAACGCGCCCAAGCTGCTCCTAGCAGACGAGCCGACGGGTGCCCTCGATTCGCGCACGAGCGAGGAGATCATGCGTCTCTTCTGCCGGCTGAACGACGAGGGCATCACAGTCGTCCTCGTCACGCACGAGATGGACGTCGCCGCCTACGCGAAGCGCCGCATCATGTTCCGCGACGGCAAGATCATCGAGGACATAGCGCAACCGGGCGTCCCGCTCGCCGCTCACCCGAGGGCCGCCGAATGAACCCGCTGGAAAGCTTCAAGATCGCGCTCCTCGCGCTCCGCACGAACCTATTGCGCTCGATCCTGACGACGCTCGGCATCATCATCGGCGTCGGCTCGGTGATCGTGATGGTCGCTGTCGGCGCCGGCGCGCGGAGCGAGGTCGATCGCCAGATCGCCGCGCTCGGCAGCCAGACGCTCAACGTGATCCCAGGCTCGTCCCGCGTCATGGGCCGCTCGGGCGGATCGGGGACGACGCTGCCGATCTCGGAAGGTGATCTGAAGGCCATTCGGGACAAGATCCCGGGCGTCGTCGCCATCTCGGGCCTGCTCGGGGGCTCGGCGCAGGTCGTGCGCGGCAACACGAACTGGACGACCTCGATCAACGGCGTGCATGACGAATTCTTCACGGTACGCGAATGGCAGGTGCTCGACGGCCGCGAGTTCACCAAGGACGAGATGCGTTCCGGCGCGCGCCTCGCCGTGATCGGCCAGACCGTTGCCTTGAAGCTCTTCGGGGATGGCGCGAGTCCACTCGGCCAGACCATCCGCATCAAGAACGTACCGTTCACGGTGATCGGCGTGCTCGGCCCCAAGGGGCAGTCGAGCTTCGGCTCCGACCAGGACGACGTCATCATGCTGCCGATCACGGCAGCGCGCGGGCGCATCGTCGGACGCAGCCAGGTCGTCAACGACAGCATCGGCCGCATCCAGGTGAAGTTCGACGACGACGTGAATCTCGCCGAGGCCCAGGAGGCGATCGAGCAGCTGATGCGCCAGCGCCGCCGAATTCAGCCTGGCGCTGAGGACGATTTCTTCGTGCGCAACTTCGCCGAGTTCATGCGCGCGCGCACGGCTGCACTCTCGACCATGACCTGGCTGCTGGCCGCAACTTCGGCCATCTCGCTCATCGTCGGCGGCATCGGCATCATGAACATCATGCTCGTCTCGGTGACGGAGCGGACACGGGAGATCGGCTTGCGCATGGCGGTTGGCGGCCGGCGCCGCGACATCCTCATGCAGTTCCTGGTCGAGGCGGTTACGCTCTGTCTGCTCGGCGGGCTGATCGGCGTGATGCTCGGCGGGATCGTGGCTTTCATCGTCGCAACGTCTGCCCAGTGGCCGATCCTGATCTCCAAGGAGGCGATCCTGGTCGCCATGGCTGCCGCGGCGGCGACCGGCATCTTCTTCGGCTTCTTCCCGGCCCGGCGCGCCGCCTACCTCAATCCGATCGATGCGCTGCGCAGCGAGTAGCGGCTTTTCTTGCCTTAGATCATCGATGATCGCGCTCATTCATGATTTGTTAACCAAGCTCTCCGGATCGTATCGCGTCGGGAAGCAATGGAAGAGGAGCAAGTCATGTCGAAGTCTCTCTGGATTGCTGGCGCTGCGGCGCTCCTGTCCGTGGCCACCGTTGCCGGCGTGTCGGCCGCTGGACCTATGAGCCCCATCACGGGCGTCAAGCCTGCGAGCCCCTCGCTTGTCGAGACCGTGCATTGCCGGCGCTACTTTCACTGCCATCGCGTCTGCCGCTGGGGCAGGTACCGCATCTGGTGCTGGCGCGCCTGCCACCGCTGCGGCTGATGCCGGAGCTCGATCTGGGCTGTGGGTCGGGCGAGAGCTCGCCCCACAGCTTTGGGGGCAAGGCCCGAACGGGCCGGCACATCAGCGGGAACAGTCGGATCGGTCGAAAGAATTGTCGCCGGTGTCCCCGGTAACTCTTGAAGTCTTAACGGCTCTCGGCATATAAGGCCTCCATGAGCCAGCAGATCCACATGATCGTCATTCGAATTATGGCCCCGGCCGCCTGAGGGCGCCGGGAGTTCCGTATTTTTTCGATGCTCGATCTAAGGATGCCTGTCCGATGCGCTCTCAGCTCGCGGCCGTTGCCGCCCCAAAAGTCCTCGATAACCCGTCCGCTCCCCTGGCGAGGGACGCTGTCGCCGCCCACTTCGTCGTGGTTGCGCAGGCCGAGCCCGGCCTGCTGCCGCGGCTCGTCGAGCCGGTCGCCAAGCTCGGCTTCGTGCCGTCGCGCGTGCATGCCTCGCGTGAGGCGGGCGACGGTTCCGAGATGACCGTCGATCTCCGCCTCACCGACGTTCCGGCGCGCACCGCCGAGCTTGTCGGCATGGCACTGCGTGCGATCGTCGGCGTTCACCGTGTTTCGGCCGTTGTCGAGCCGCAGCACTGATCCTGTGCATTGTTACGTGCCTGCCCCAGAGCTGCCGCAATCCGGCAGCTCGATGGGTATTGGTCTTCATTTCAGGGGAGCCGAGCCATGCCGATCGCAGTTGCCGCAGCCTTGCTCGGCGCAGGCCTTTACGCCGGGTATCGCCTCTACAGCTCGCTGCAGGAGCGGATGGCGGACGAACTCGCGCGCGCCGAAGCAGATCACCGCCGCCAGCGAGGCGAGAAGGACCTCGGCCGCCTCGAGTTCGATCCGGCCTCGGGCGTCTACAAGCCGTCGCGGCGGGGGTGAGACCGTCGCCATAGGGCGACCCGGGCAAGGTCCTGCTGCCCCGATGTTTCTTTGACACCGCGCCGGCGCCTCGATGCTCAGCCGAATGCGGGGCGGCACCACTTTATGTGCGCCGGCAGGAGTAAGCACCAATTGTCTTCGAGCACCGACCTACTACAGCCTAGCTGCTCGGCAACCAATACCGTGTCCAGCAGGCCGTTCGCCAGTCATATCGCGCGGCTCGGAAGTTGATATGGCCTCGATCGCCTGCCTGAGCTGAACCGCCTCTTGGCCGCGTTCGATTTCCCGACTCCTGACCTTGCGCCTCCGACACGACGCCTTGCTCGTCAGTGCGCCCCGCTGCGTCTCCGCGGAATTGACCTTTGCCAAGTTCCGCCTTGGCCGCAGACAGCCGAACCATTTCTGATATCTGTTCCCGACGGGGTTCCCGTGGCCGACCCGATTCACATCGGGCCGAAACAGCCCTAAGCTGACTGCTGCTGGGAACCGAACGGGGCCTTAGCTTCGTCCGTTGGCACGCATATTTTCGATCGTCAGTCATGGTGGAGCGGGTGGCGCCACAACGCTCGCCGTGCCTGGCAACACACGCCGCAACATGCACTGAGGTCATATGCATCAGCAGCGAGCTGTATTCCGCAGAGACATTGAAGCCTTGCGAGCGATTTCGGTCCTGGCAGTCGTCCTTTTTCACATGCGCGTGCCCGGATTCGGTGGTGGTTTTGCAGGTGTCGACGTCTTTTTCGTAATTTCGGGGTTCCTGATTTCCGGCCAGCTGCTGCGCGAGCGGGAAAGCACCGGCGGCATAGATCTATTGGCGTTCTGGTCGAGGCGCGCGTGGCGATTGCTGCCAAACGCGCTACTCGTACTGTCGGTGACAGCAGTCGTCGCCGCTTTCATCATGTCGGCGGACCAGACCGGACCACTTGCCCTTGATATCGCGTCGGCGTCCGTATACATGGCCAACTATCGGTTCGCCACTAGGGCCATCGACTATTTCGACAATGCGCAGCATGCAAGCCCCGTATTGCATTTCTGGTCGCTGAGCGTCGAAGAGCAGTTCTATCTGATTTGGCCGTGCCTTCTCCTGCTCGCATGCTGGCGTGCGGCAGGCGACCGCATTCGCCGTCGTGCCGCGACAATTGCAGCGTTGATCATTATTGCGAGCTTTGTCGCGTCGGCCGTCTACATCCATCGAAACCAACCCGCGGCGTTCTTCCATACAGAGGCGCGCATCTGGCAACTTGCAGTTGGAGCGATATTGGCGGTACTGGACGACCGCGCGATCTTACCGGAGCGACTGCGGACGCTCGCGAGTGGGGCCGGTCTCCTGGGAATCTTGGGGAGCGTCACGCTGTTGAATGAGAGGGATTATCCCGGCAGTGCCGCCCTGGTGCCGGTCGCCTCAGCCGCGCTCCTCATTGCAGCGGGCCGGAGTGGATCGGAAGCCGGCGTTCAGCGCGTACTCAACCTAGCGCCCCTTCAATGGCTCGGATCACGCTCTTACAGCCTGTATCTGTGGCACTGGCCAATTTTGTTGCTCGGCAAATCCGTTGAATTTGGACCGATGGAAGCTCTCGGCCTCATGGGTCTTTCGATAGCGGTCGCCGCAACGGCCTACGCTGTGATGGAAGCTCCTTTGCGCCGCTATGGCATGCGCCAACAACGCTCGGTCCAAGGGCTCGCCATGCCACTCGCGGCGAGTGGCTGCATCGGGGCGGTCGCAGTGGGCCTCGCGGTCGTCGGCATGTCCTCATTCAATCCATTCGTGTCGGAGAAGGCCCAGCAGATTGCCCAGCTCATCGCTAGGGCGCGAGAGGATGGCCCACAGATCGGCGCGGTCGGCCGGTGCAGGGCCACGATCGACAACGACCCGCGGTCGGGCTGTCGCTTCGGCGCACCGAATTCGGAACGAACGGTCGTCCTTTTTGGCGACAGCTATGCGGAACATTTGTTCGATGGAATGGACGCCGCTGCGCGCGAGGCGGGATGGTCGATGCGAATTTGGACGAGGGCCGGTTGTCCGCCTATAGATGCGCCGTCATTGGACTCGGGAAAACGTGTCGTCGACGCAGATTGTCTCTCCTGGCGAAATGCCGTTGTGCGCCAATTGATTGCTGATGCACCTAGACTGGTCGTCGTATCGTCGTGGTCAGGCGTTGCAACAAACCTTGCGGATGACAGCGGGCGAGCGCTTTCTCGTGGTCAATCACGCCTTGCCTGGCGCGAGGGCTTTGCAAGCCTGCTTGGGCGGCTACGCCGTGGCGGTGTTGAGGTCGCGGTGGTGCGTGGGACCCCGCGCGGCTCCTTCTCGGAGCTCCATTCGTGCCTCCTCGTCGGCACCGCCACGAGCGATCGATGCGGGCGCCCGCGCGGCAATGCCACGGCCTATAGCTCACTTGACCTTGAGGTGGCGGCAACTGTGGCCGGTGTTCGCCTGGTTGATCTGGCTGACCGCTTCTGTGGGCCCAACGTCTGCTATAGCTTTCGCGATGGGATGATCGTCTATCGGGATCGTCACCACCATTTGACAGCGGCATTCTCTCGATCACTTTCATCCGATTTCAAGCGTCTCCTTCAGGACGTCGAGTTGGGACGATGAATTCGCAATTCCGCCGGTGATGTTCGTCGCCATTGGCCCAGTTCTACAGCCAGCCCTTCCGCCGGAAATAGAGGAACGGCACGATCGCCGAGGCGATCATCAGGCCGATGGCCCAGGGATAGCCGAGCGGCCAGCTGAGTTCGGGCATCGCCTTGAAATTCATGCCGTAGATCGAGGCGATGAGCGTCGGTGGCATCAAAACGACCGAGACGACCGAGAAGAGCTTGATGATCTGGTTCTGCTCGATGTTGATCATGCCGAGGGTGGCATCGAGGAGAAAGGTCAGCCGGTTCGACACGAAGCGCATGTGCTCCATCAGCGAGGCCGTATCGCGCTGCGCCGTCTGCAGCCGCTCGACGAGGCGCGGGTCGTCGCCCCGCTCCTTCGCCACGGCCAGGAAGTAGGTCAGAAGCCGATCCATCGAGAAGGCACTTTCCTGCGCTCTCGAGACGAGATCACCCTCCTTGCCGGTCGTCTTGAGCAGCACATCGAGCCGGCGGCTGCGGGTCTGCTGTCCGCCCTTGATCTCGAACACGCTTCGCGCGAGCCGCTCCGTTTCGTCCTGGATGCGCTCGACGAGGTCTGCCTGACGAGAAATGATGCTCTCGATGAGCCCGGTCAGGATCGTCGCACCCGAGCTGCACTGAGCATCGCCCTTGTCGGCCCGCGCGACATAGAGCTGTATCGCCTTGGGCTCCGAGTAGCGCACCGTCACCAGACGATTGCCCGCGAGGACGAACGTCAGCGTGGATGTCTCCGGGATCGGCGCATCGACGTTGTAGACGATGAACGCCGTCATGAAATGCGCGCCGTTCTCCTGGTAAAACCTGTTCGAGGCCTCGATCTCGCGCATCTCGGCCCGCGTCGGGATCGAGATGCCGAGGGCCTTCTCGACATGCTCGTCCTCCGCCTCCGTCGGATTGAGGAGGTCGAGCCACACGGTGGTCCCGAGGATGGTATCGCAACCCTCGCGCCTTGCGAGCCCTGGGGTCTGGCCTCTGGTGTCGTAGAGTGTCAGCATGCGCGCGCGGGTCCGATGTCGATAGCGCGCGACGCTATCCAGATTTCAGCGCTAAGGCCAGCTGAACGCAGCCGGATCACACTCGATTTCTCAGCCGCAGTCGCATCGCCCTCACCCCTGACGCCGGGCGCGCTCGATCGCCTCGACGATCATACGGCGCGCATCGTCGGGGCCGCCCCAGCCCTTCAACTTGACCCACTTGCCGGGCTCAAGGTCCTTGTAGTGCTCGAAGAAGTGCTGGATCTGCTCGATCGTGATCAGAGGCAGGTCCTTGTAGCTCGTTACCTTCTCGTAGCGCTTGGTCAGCGCCGGCGAGGGCACCGCGACGATCTTCTCGTCCATGCCCTTGTCGTCCTCCATCATCAGGACGCCGATCGGGCGGACGTTCATGACGGCGCCAGGCACGATCGGGCGCGTGTTGGCGACGACGACGTCGATCGGGTCGCCATCCTCCGACAGGGTGTGCGGTATGAAACCGTAGTTGCCAGGATAGCGCATCGGCGTGTGCAAGAAGCGGTCGACGACGAGCGTGCCGGCGGCCTTGTCCATTTCGTACTTGATCGGCTCGCCGCCGATCGGCACTTCGATGATCACGTTCACGTCGTGCGGCGGGTTGTTGCCGACGGCAATCGCATCGATGCGCATTGGGGGCTCCTGCTGTCGTGGTGCTCAAGCTGTCGTGGTGCTCAACTCGCTCGTCTCCGAGGCCCTTACTCGATGATTAGGCGAGGGGTGTCCAGCGCTTCGAGCCGGTCTTCGCCTACAGTCGAAGATCAGGGCGCGGTCCTCTCTGGCGGCGAGCGGCCTTGACGCGCTGGTCACCGACACCGTCAAATCGAATACCGGACTACCGGCCCACCTGCAAAGGACGCCAACCGTGACGCTTTCTGCGAAAGCCTATGACCTCAACGACGTCGAGGCCGTGCAGGAGCACTTCCATGCCCGCGGCTGGACCGACGGGCTGCCGATCGTGCCGCCGACGCCCAAGGCGGTCGAGGCGTGCCTGGCCTGGGCAGGGCTCGCGCCGGATCAGCTCATCGGCATCGAGCCTGTGCGTGCGCAGCCCGTGACAGCGGAGAAGCTCGCGATCAACGCGGTGATGGCCGGCTGCCTGCCGATGCACTTCCCCGTGGTCGTCGCTGCGATCGCGGCCATGCTTCGCGAGGATTTCCTGGTTCACGGCGCGACCGCGAGCACAGGTGGCAGCGCCGTCCTCCTCGTCATCAACGGGCCGATCCGCCTCGAGATTGGGGCCAGCGGCGGCTTCAACGCAATCGCCAACAGCGACCGGGCGACGGCCGCGATCGGTCGCGCGCTCCGCCTCGTACTGATCAACATCCTCGATGTCAGACCGGGCGAGATCGACCGCTCGACGCTCGGACATCCGGGAAAGTTCAGCTTCTGCATCGCCGAGGACGAGGAGGGAACGGGCTGGACACCGCTCGCCGAGACGCGCGGCGTGCCGAAAGGCGCCTCGGCAGTCACGGTGATGGCAGCCTGTGCCCCGCGCCAGATCATGAACGAGTGGACGACGAAGCCGGAGGAGATCCTGGAAACGTTCGCCGCCGAGATGCGGGCAAACCTCCGCCACTACTCGATCCATCCTGGCAACTACGCGATCGTCATCCCGAAGCAGATCCGCAATCACATCGAGGCGGCCGGCTGGGACAAGGCGCGTATCGCCACGTTCATCCACGAGCGGGCGCGCATCAGGCGCAAGGAATGGGCGGAGGTCGGCAAGGCAGCCGTGGTGCGGGACCGTGGCGAGAGTGTCTACACCGCGCTCGAGCGTCCAGAGCAATTGCTCGTCATTGCAGCGGGCGGCCCTGCCGGCGGCTTTGGCGCGATCATTCCCCCATGGCTCGGCCACAAGAGCCGCGCCGTAACGCTGCCGATCGGCGCCTGCATCGATTGCGAGCCGCCGAAAAAGGCGTGAGCCAAACGCCTTCGGCTGATGTGAGCTCAAATCCTGGAAAATCGACGCCGGAATTGCGGAGCGGCGCGCTCGAGATTGCGCGCCCGGTGGTGTCATACGCGTTTCGCACAAGTCTTGTTAAATTCGTCTCCCCATCGCGCAGCGACTTCGGTTTCGCTGATGCACGATCATTACTTGATCCGGTCATAGAGCCCGATGACGCCCGCCAACGAAATGCCCGTGCGCGCTCATATCGCCATCGTCGAGGATGACGATCATCTGGCGCTGATGCTGCACTACAATCTGACAACCAGAGGGTTCGCCATCACAAGGTTCAAGGACGGGATCGAGGCGCTTGCCTCGCTGACGTCAGCGCCGCCCGATGCAGTTGTGCTCGATTGGCAGCTTCCGCGCCTCTCAGGAATTGAAGTGTTGCGCCACCTCCGTGCCACACCTGCGACTGCGGAACTCCCCATCCTGATGCTGACCGGACGGACCCTTCCTGAAGAGCGGGTGCGGGCGATCGCCCTCCGCGTCGAGGCGTTCATCACGAAACCGTTCAGCGTCAGTGACGTCTTGGATCGGCTGATGCGCGCGCTGGCAGGGCGAGGGGCGCAGGAGCCTGGTCCGGTGATGCCATCGGCGCGGCGTGAGGGAGGGATCGGATGCGGCTGAACATCACCACACCTAGCCAATCTACGATACCTGATCGGGTCGCAGGCGATGCATCCTGGACGAGGGGCGCCAATCCGCCACCCACTGCGACGATTGTGATACTCGCCGTTGGCCTCGTCGCGTCGGCTCTCGCTCTGGCGACGCTTGTTGCTGTCGATCGTGCAACGAGGCACGCAAAGGTCGCCGGCGCCTGCCTCGCACTCGACATGGCGGCAGCGCACGGCGTCCTCGATGACCCGACCTATCGGCGAGTATTGCGCGCCCTCAGCGAGGGAATAGACCCGTTTCATGACCGCCTTCCGGGAAGTTATCGTGAGCTACTTGCGACCTGCGCGGCGCTCCGTCAGGGCCGTTGAAGCTGCGGCGTCCGGGTCGCGTGGCTGTTCGGCATCTCTATTCTCGCGGTGGCAGCATGTGTCATTCGATTGAAACGTGAATCGCCTACGTCTAGGTCATGCAATATCGACCGCCACCAAGAGCGACAGCCGAAATCCGGCGCTACCGGGCAATCTTCATCTCGGATATCCATCTCGGTACGCGTGCCGCCCAGTCGGCAGCGCTGCTGGAGTTCCTTCGGCTCTGCGACGCCGACACATATTACCTTGTCGGGGATATCGTCGATTTCTGGAAGGTGCGACGCGGACCATATTGGCCGCAGTCGCACAATGACGTCATCCAGAAGCTCCTCCGCAAGGTGCGTAAAGGCTCGAAAATCGTTTTCATTCCGGGCAATCACGACGAATGCATGCGTGACTACTGCGGCATGCATTTCGGTGGCGTGGATATCGAGCGTGCCTGCATCCATCGCACGGCCAACGGGCGGCGTTATGTCGTCATGCACGGCGACGATTTCGATGTTGTCGTGCGTACTGCGCGCTGGCTCGCATTTCTCGGTGATCGTGGCTACGAGGCCGCGCTCTGGCTCAATAACCCGCTGAACTGGCTGCGCCGCCGCTGCAACCTTGGCTACTGGTCCCTGTCGGCCTTTCTCAAATTGCGCGTCAAGCGCGCCGTGAGCTTCATCGGGGCCTACGAGGAAGCTGTCGCAACGGAGGCGCGCCGCCAGCAGGCTGACGGCATCATCTGCGGTCACATCCACCAGGCCGCCGACCGGATGATTGATGGCGTCCACTACATGAACTGCGGTGACTGGGTCGAGAGCTGCACGGCCATTGTCGAGACGCACGAGGGTCGGCTCGATCTCGTCCATTGGCCGCACGACGCAGCAATGTCCGATGACGCTCCAATCTCCGCCGAGGCGCCGCCCCATTATGTGGAAGATCTACGAGGGATCACATGACATCCGAGAGCGTGGCCTCTGACATGACCGCCGCAGGTCTCCTATCGCGTGCCGTGCATCGCAATCGAGCGCTGAGCCTCGACGGGGCGCTTGAGCGGCTTTTCACGGCGGCGTTCAGCGATCTCGTGTATCCGATGATCTGGGAGGATCCGCGCGTAGATCTCGCAGCGCTCGAGATCGAGCCGTCGACGCGCATCGTGACGATTGCCTCGGGGGGCTGCAACGTCCTCAACTACCTGACGGCCGATCCTGCCGAGGTGCATGTGGTCGACCTCAATCCGTCGCACGTGGCGTTGACGCGCCTCAAGCTCGCGGCAGCCCGTCACCTCGTCGATCACGAGCAGTTCCTTGCATTGTTTGCCAAGGGCGAGGGTGCGGGCAACGCCGAGATCTTCGACCGGGTGCTCGCTCACAGGGTCGACGCTGATACCCGAGCCTACTGGACGAGCGCCGACGGCTGGCGCCGTCGGAAGATCGATCGGTTCGTCCGCGGCTTCTATCGCCAGGGGCTGCTCGGCCGCTTCATCACTTTGGCACACGGCGTCGCTCGCCTCTATGGCCAAGATCCTCGCCGGATGATGCAGGCCCGGTCACGCACCGAGCAAGTGGCGATCTTCGAGGCAGAGCTCGCGCCGCTGTTCGACCGGCTCCTGGTGCGCTGGATCCTAGGACATCGGGCGGCGCTCTATGGCCTTGGTATTCCGCCGGCGCAGTACGCGGCCCTGCTCGGAGGTGCCGGGCACATGGCAGACGTCATCCGCGAGCGATTGCGCAAGCTCGCGTGCGATTTCGATATCGCTGACAACTACTTCGCCTGGGCGGCCTTCAACCGCGGACTCGCCGCAGTTGGCGAGGCTTCGCTGCCGGACTACCTCGATCCGGCGAACTTCGCGGCGATCAAGTCCCGCACTGATCGTGTCTTGGTGGAGCAGGCGTCCTTCACGACGTTTCTCTCGCGGCAGCCGATTTCGTCCCTCGATCGCTACGTTCTTCTCGATGCGCAAGACTGGATGAGCGACGCAGCGCTCACCCATCTCTGGAGCGAGATCATGCGTACAGCCCGACCTGGCGCCCGCGTCATATTCCGCACCGCCGGCACGACGACGATCCTGCCCGGTCGCGTGCCGGCGCTGATCCTCGATGGCTGGCACTACGACGCGACGCGTTCTGCCACTCTCACCAAGGAGGACCGGTCGGCAATTTACGGGGCATTCCACCTCTACATTCGCAACTCTCGGGCGTGAGTGCATCACTTGGACATCGCCCATCAGCAGGTGCTTGACAGCAACTACCGCTTCCAGCGCCACGTCTACAACGTGACGCGGCGGTATTACCTCCTGGGACGGGATCGCCTGATCAGCGAGTTGGCGGTTCCTCCCGAGGCCAACGTCCTCGAAATCGGCTGCGGGACGGCGCGCAATCTCGTCAGGCTGGCGGAGTGCTACCCTGAGGCCCAGTTCTGGGGCATCGATCTTTCGTGCGCCATGCTCGCGACCGCGGGCAAGGCGGTCGCGCGGCGTGGTCTCTCCGGCCGCGTCACCCTTGCGCACGCCGATGCAGCGTGCTTCGACCCACGCCTCACCTTCGGCCGCGAGACGTTCGACCGGATCGTGTTTTCCTATACGCTGTCGATGATCCCTGACTGGCAGCTGGCGATCAAGCAGGCTGCGGCCTGTCTCGCTCCATCCGGGTCAATTCAAATCGTCGACTTCGGTTCCGGCCGAAGGCTTCCAGCGACTGTCCGACGTGCCTTGCGTGCGTGGCTTCGACGCTTCCACGTGACGCCCCGCGACGACCTCGTCCCTTTCCTCGGCCGCGTCGCGGAAGGAGGGCAGTACGAGCTCTTCGCAGAGGAGACCTACCGGACCTATGCCGTCCGCGCGGTCCTCACGAGCGCACCGAGTGTGGGCTGACCGCTGACGTTGCCGGCGTATCACCTTGCGCGCTATTGACAGTTGCTCCTGGCAAACTCGGGGGTGCCGACGTCGCTGTGGACATTCGCCGCGCTGGGGTTGCGGCCGTCGAGGAGCCGGGTCGGGAAGGTCGGGATCAGGCCGAGCGACCGGAGCTCGCGTTCGGCCCCGGCGATTGCCTCGGCCGAACGCAGATACTCGACGACGAGCACGGGCTTGCGCTCGGCCTTCAACCGGCGGAGCATGCCGAGGCTCCACGCGATCGATGACCTGGTGTTGCGCCGGCCAGTGCCAGTGAGCCCGAACAGGAGATCCTCCTTGGCGACGGCATCGATGAGAGTGCGATAGGTCCGGTCCTCGAGCAGGCTTTCTGCATTCTGCGCGATGAAGAGGAAATCCGGCTTCATGGCACGCGCCTTCCGGCGAAGCTCGCTGACGAGCCTGATCATCTCGGTCCGGCTCGCGGGAAAGCGCCGGCGGATGTCCCAGTAGGCATCGACGCGGTCGAGGTAGATGCCGTCGAAACCGGCATGGATGATCTGTGCGAGCAGGCTGTCGTCGCCCCGAAACAGGTTGTGCTTCCACTCGTCCGACCAGTACTTGACGAGGAAGTTCGTCTCCCAGCGGCAGTTCTCCTCGAGCAGCCAATCGGGCTTTGCGGCGGGCCAGTAGTGTCGCCAGTAGAAGCGATGGTCCTCGGCCTCGCCGACCGAGAGATAGGCGATCACGAGGCGACGGCGGCCACCCGGCCCCTTCTGCAAGGCCTCGATCTCGCGGCGGGTGAAGGCGCCCTCGATTGTGGCATCGCGCGACATGTCGATCACCAGCATGTCGGCCGGTGACTGCGAAAGCTCCGAGAGGCCGAGATGCTGGAGTTGGAACTGCCAGGTGCGCACGTTGCGCAGGGTCTCTATCGCGGTGGTCGCGGGATTGGCAACAGTTTGTGTTGGTGGCGCTGTCAGGATCACGCATGTCGCGAGCAGAATCGACAACATCGAGGTCAAGGATCGCGATGCCATGGCCTGCCAATTCCTCCACCAGGCCACGCCACTCTATTGACGTAGCATGCAGCGCGCGCCGCAGGTTTTTTTGCTTTCGTGTTCGATTGAAATCGGTTGTCGCCTGTGCCGCGAGCCTCTGACCTCTGACGCATCTCGGTGCCCTCGGGCTGGTGGCGGACGTCAGATCGGCGGCGGGGGGTAGCCTTGGCCCCAGGCAATG
>DAORNH010000013.1:16333-17443 GCA_035440865.1 Hyphomicrobiaceae bacterium
CCGCGCTGACCTTTCCGTACGCGAGAGGGGAGCCATCGACCATGGTGACCGAGCCGCCGGCCGCCGAGAGGATCGCGTGGCCGGCGGCGATGTCCCATTCCCGCGTCGGAGCAAGGCGCGGGTAGATGTCTGCCTCGCCCCGGGCGACAAGGCAGAACTTCAATGACGAGCCGGCATTGCGGGTGGACGCCACGCGGTAGCGATCGAGCATCTCAGCCGTTTCGGCATTGAGATGGGAGCGGCTCGCAACAGCGACCTGCGCCGCCAACGGTGCTCGCCGGGTGCGCATCGCCCGCCAGGCGAGACCAGTTACGCTGCTCGCCGTGTCGCCCGGATGGACCAAGGTCTCGCGAGCGTCGCCTGGACCGAATGTCGCCGCCAGCATGCCGAGCGCCGGCGCATAGATGATCCCGAAGCGCGGCCGGCCAGCCTCGATCAACGCAATGTTGACCGTGAATTCGCGCCGCTTCTCGATGAACTCGCGCGTGCCGTCGAGCGGATCGACGAGGAAGAACGTGTCGCCGGGAGTTGTGGCGGCACCCGCGCTCCAGGCCTCCTCGGCGACAACGGGGATGCCCGGAGCGACCCGGGCGAGGGCTTCGAGGAGGACGGCCTCGGCCTCGCGGTCGGCCGCCGTCACGGGCGTCTCGTCGGACTTGAGCTCGGTCGCGACGCCTGCCTCGTAGTAGCGCAACTCGAGCGCGCCCGCCGCCAGGACTGTCGGTAGCAGGCGTTCGACGAGGCGGTCTGAGGCGAGATCGGACATCGGCGACTGACCTCGTTCAAGTGGCCATGGCGATATGGTTTGGGGCGACGATGGACATGTCCCCGGTACTCGACCTTGAGGAGCGGACAACTCGTCGAGCCGTCTACTCCAGGCGCGTCGATAAGCAAAGCTTTGTGAGCGGGTTGCCAACCGCCGTCCGGGTCTCGACAAAAATGCAACTCGAGCGCGATGAAGCCGATCTCGCGCACGCTTCCCTCTAGCCGGAGCGCGCGACGCTGTGTATGTGACACTCTGATTTGCCTGCGCCGCCCCGATCCGTTCGCTCGCGTCCCGACCCCAGAGCAGGGCCCGCGCATCCCGCCGAGCGACGGAGAGCCAGATGA
>DAORNH010000013.1:17453-23209 GCA_035440865.1 Hyphomicrobiaceae bacterium
CGATCTGGAACTTGCCGCGCTGATTTCCAGCAAGATCTGCCATGATGTGATCGGACCGGTCGGCGCCATCAGCAACGGTCTCGAGATCCTGTCGGACGACGACGATGCCCAGGCGAAGACATTTGCGCTCGACGTCATCCGCAACTCGACAGAGCAGGCCTCGGCACGACTCCAGTTCCTGCGTTTTGCCTTCGGCGCGGCGGGCTCCACCGGCGCCATGATTGATCTCGGCACCGCCGAGCAGGTCTCGCGCGGCTATGTCGGGCGCGCCAAGCACCGCCTCGCCTGGAAGGGTCCGGCCGGCTACATGGCCAAGGACCAATGCAAGCTGTTGCTCAACCTGATCGCCAGCGGCGTTGCTGCCCTGCCACGGGGCGGCGACATCGACGTCCAGATCACCGGCGCGCTGACGGCAAATCCGCGCCCCGCCCCCTCAAAATCGGTGACCGCCCGCCACTGTTCCTTGCCGAGTTCCTGGCCGGCGGCAAGGTGCCGCCGCTCGACGCCATGTCGATCCAGCCCTACTACACGGCCTGCCTCGCCGAGACCGCACGCATGCGCGTCGCCATCCGCAGCGACGGCGAGGCAATCGTCATCGAGGCACGGGTCTGATTCGGCACACTCCGGCGCTTCGCACTTGATCGCGTTGGTCGAGCTCGCGCCTCCGCGGCTCACGTTCCTTGCGGTCGCTCTCGTGGTGGTGGCGTGGTATTGCTCGTGGGGCATAATTGCGTTTGACGCGATGACCGCAAGGCCCCGACGATGAGGATTGTCTCGACTCGCGATGCCTGGACCGGGATTGCGAACTGCCGGACGTGTGCCGTCCGCCAGTCGGTGCTGTTTGCTGGCCTCGAGGAGAGCGACTTCAACCGGATTCACCGCCCGATCGAGCAGTTCTCCTACCTGCCGGGGACAACCGTCTACCGGTCCGAGGAGTCCGCCGACTGGGTCTATACGATCCGCGTGGGGCTGGTGAAATTGCTGCAGTACCTGCCGGACGGCACACAGCGCATCGTCAGGCTGATGCGGACGAGCGATGCCATCGGTCTCGAAGGGTTGGTCGGCGCCCGCTATGAGCATCACGCGATTGCGCTCCATCAGACCGAGGTGTGCCGAATCCCCCTGAGCGTCGTTCGAGAGCTGCTCGCGCACAAGCCCGCATTCAGCGCGGAGCTGATGGCTCGCTGGCAGAGAGCGTTGAGTGAATCGGAGCGCGTTATCCGCGAGCTCAACACGGGTACCGCGCGCGGACGCGTCGTGCGTCTGCTCCTCTGGCTCGCCGAGAGTCAGGGCGAGGCCACGTGCGACCTCTTCGGGCGGGAAGACCTCGGCGCCCTTCTCGGACTCACTACCGAGACCGTGAGCCGCTCCATGGCCGAGTTGAAGCGTCAGGGGCATATCATCGAGCCGCGCAGCAATCAGTTCGTCTGTGACGTGGCGCGGCTGCGAAGCCTCGTCGAATAGGCCGCATCGTGCGTGGCCTTCTGGACGAGATTATATTAGCAGTTGCGAATACTCAATGACTGGCGCCGGACCTGGGAGCTACCTCGCAGCGAACTTGTCGAATGCGAGGCAAACATGCGCTATCCATCCGATCTCGGAGGACGTTATACGCCGATGTACTTCCTGGCGGCACTCGGAGCCGGTGGGCTCGCCGTCAGCTTCTTCATGTACCTTATGTGGCTGACGCCGCATCCAGCCTCGCCCATCCCGACCTTTGGCTCGCTGAGCTCGACCTGGGCCGAGGGCACGCCGGTCATGAGAGGGTTGATTGGGTTGAGTGCCGCCGGCATCGCGCTCTTCTCTGTCCTGCATCTGCGGCTCCTCGCCTGGAACCTCCGCCAGTGCACGCGATGGTTGGCAACGCCGGCCGCCGAGGCGCTACGATCGGGCAACGCCGAGACGCAGCTCATGGCACTGCCGCTGGCACTCGCCATGGCCGTCAATGTCGGCTTCATCTTCGGCGCGGTGTTCGTGCCGGGTCTGTGGGAGCAGCGTGAGCTCCTCTTTCCGCTGGCGGTCCTGGCGTTTGCGGCCATCGGTATCTTGGCGATGCGGATGTTTCTCGCTTTCCTCGGACGCAACCTCGCCTTCGGCGGCTTCGATTGCGCGAAGAACAACAGCCTCGGGCAGATGCTCTCGGTATTCACGTTTGCGATGGTCGGCGTCGGCCTCTCGGCGGCGGCAGCCATGAGTCAGGTGAAGTGGATCGTGGCGGCGGCCTTTGCAGGCGCGATGTTCTTCATCGTTGCCGCGGGCATCCTCGGCGTCGTGTTCCTCGTGCTCGGCTTCCGCGCCATGATGGAGCATGCCGCAGCCGAGGAGACGACACCGACGCTCTGGATGCTGATCCCTATCCTCACCGTGTTTGGCATCGCGGTCTTTCGGCTCAAGATGTCGCTCGCGCACACCTTCAATTCTCCTGTGACGACGGGCGAGATTTTCGCGCTCCTCCTCGGGATCGTTGCGGCGCAGCTACTGTTCGGCCTCATCGGCTGGGCCGTCATGTCGCGCGTGGGCTACTTCGCGAAGTACGTGTCGGGCGGGACGCGTTCGCCGGGTTCTTTCGCGCTTGTCTGTCCTGGTGTCGGCCTCTTCGTCTCCGGCCAGTTCCTGGTCCATGCCGCGCTCGTGAGGCTCGGGCTGATCGAGCTCTATTCGATCGCTCACGGACTAGTCCTGTTGCCATTGCTGGCACTCCAGGTCGCGACGATCGCGCTGTTCTTCAAGCTGAGCAAAAAGCTCATGAGCGCGGCCCCGGAGGCGCCGCCGCGTGCCGCTCCCGCGACACTCGAGACAGCCGCGTAGACTTGCACGGTCCTCGGCACTACCCGCGCTGCCGCATTGCGGCGAGTAGGCGATGCGGCAGAGCTGGAGCTTTCGTCACTCGAACTCCCGTTGCCTTGAAAATGGCGCCGTAGATTGCCGGCGCCGTCGAGATGAGCGCCGGTTCGCCGACGCCTTTGGCGCCTGAAGGTCCATGCGGTGTCGGGGCCTCGACGATGAGGGCCGTGATGCGTGGCATGTCGCCGAAGGTCGGGATCAGGTAGTCGTGCAGGTTCTCGGTGCGCCCCGGAACGTACTCCTCCATCAACGCGAGGCCGAGACCTTGCGCGATGCCGCCCTGAATCTGGCCGATCACCTGCTGCGGGTTGATGGCGCGGCCGACATCGTGCGCCGCTGCGATCTCGAGGACGCGGGTCGTCGCAAGATCGAGGTCGACCTCGACGAGGGCAACCTGCGTCGCGAAGGCATAGGCCGAATACGGATTGCCCTGGCCGCTGTGATCGAGCGGCGTGGTCGGCGGATCGAACCGGCCGAGGCCGGTGACCACGTTACCGATCCCGGGTGGCAGCGCGCTACGATAGTGCGCGTTGGCCGAGGCCACCACGACCTCGCCATTGGCAAGCGACAGCTGTGATGCCGGATCGGCTTCGAGGCCATCGGGCGCCCCGGCGACCGCGAAGAGACGCGCGCGGAGATCACGTCCTGCGAGCTCGGCCGCCTTTCCCGAGACGAGCGTCTGACGCGAGGCGCTCGTCTTGCCGGCATCGCGTGTCAACGCCGTGTCGCCCGTGACAAGCGCGATCGTCGCGACGGGAACGCCCAAGGCATCTGCGGCGATCTGCGCCAGGATCGTGTTGGAGCCCTGGCCGATGTCGACCGCGCCGCAGTAGAGTGTGACGTGGCCTGACGTGTCGACGCCCATCTCCATCTCGGACGGATTGGAGAGCGAGGTGTTGCCGATGCCGTACCACGAGCAGGCGATGCCGACGCCGCGCCGCTGGCGGCGGTCGCCCTGATTGTAGGCGGTGGCCGCCTGCGACCAGTCTCGCCAGTAGGGCTCGACGGCATCAATGGTGGCGAGGAGACCAACGGAGCTGTCGAGGCGCTGGCCGGTGATTGTAACGTCACCGGCTTTCAGCGCATTGCGACGGCGGATCTCGAGCCAATCCATCCCGAGACGGTCGGCGAGCATGTCGAGCGCGGCTTCTGAGGCGATTGCGCTCTGAGGCACACCGAAGCCGCGGAACGCGCCCGAAGGCGGCGCGTGCGTGAAATAGGCCGTGCCCCGCGTCCGCGCGTGCGGCACGACGTAGGGACCTGGCGCATGAACGGGCACGCGGTTCGCGACAGTCGGGCCCCAGCTCGCGTAGGCGCCGGTGTCGAGCTCCGCATGGCTTTCGAAAGCGGTGATCCGGCCCTCGTCCGTGGCCCCGAGGCGCACACGGACGCGGGCAGGGTGGCGCTTGGTGGTCGCCGCCATGCTCTCGGGGCGGCTGTACACATAGGCGACGGGTCGATGCGTCAGCAAGGCGCCGAGCGCCACCAGCGGGTGCACATTGAGATCGAGCTTGCCACCGAATCCGCCGCCGCACGCAGTCGGGATCAGGCGCACCTGCTCCTTCGCCAGGCCGAGGACGAGGGCAGTCTCGTCGCGATGCTGGTACGGCGTCTGGGTCGAAACGTGGAGTTCGATCGTGTCACCGATGCGCACCGCATAACCGGCCTCGGGCTCGATGTAGGCGTGTTCGACGAAGCTCGTCTCCACCGCGAAGTCGACGACGTGCGGGGACGTGCCGAGTGCGCCCGCTACGTCGCCCGAGGTGACGCTGCCGTCGGCGAGGACGTTGCCAGGCTTGCCGGCATGGACGCGCGGGGCGTCATCGGCCCTGGCCGCGTCGATGCCGACGGTCGACGGCAACGGCTCGTAGGCGATCGGCAGTTCGTGCTCGCCGATCTTAGCGATGGCCGATGCCTCGCCGATGAGTGCCAGCACGGCCTCGCCCCGGAACCGCACGAGACCGTCGGCGAGGACGGGTTGGTCCTTGATCGTCGGGTAGACGCCATGCCCGTTGGCGGGGATGTCGCGCGCTGTGAGAATGCGCCCAATGCCGGGGTGGCGTGCGAGGGCCTGGTCGAGGTCGCCGATCCGGAAGCGCGCGTGCGCGTGCGGCGAGCGAATGACGCGAACGTGAAGTGCGTCCGTGGGAATGCCGTCGGCGCCGTAGCGCTCGCGGCCGGTGACGCGCGCCTCCCCGTCGACCTTGGCGATGCTCGCGCCGATGGCTCCACCGGCCACGGGCATGAGTGGTTCGGAGACCGCGTCCTGCGTGACCGCGGCGATCACGGCGTCGACGATCGCCTCATAACCCGTACAGCGGCAGAGCACGCCACCAAGCGCGTCCTCGACCTCGCCGCGATCAGGCCTCGGCGAACGCGCTATGAGCTCGCGCGCGGCCATGATCATGCCGGGCGTGCAGATGCCACACTGGGTGGCGCCATGCGCGACGAAGCTCTGCTGCAGCCGCGCGCCGAGCGGGTCGGTCGCGAGACCTTCGATGGTCGTGACCCGTGCACCTGCGATCTGGCCGACAGGGACGAGGCAGGCGCAGGCCGCCGCGCTGTCGATGAGGACCGTGCAGGCGCCGCAGTCGCCGGCATTGCAGCCGATCTTCGTTCCGGTAAGACCGAGATCGTCGCGGAGCACGTCGGCGAGGCGGCGGAGCGCACCGCCGGTGACGGCGACCTCGCGGCCATTCACCATCAACTGAATGTGTCCGGGCGATAGGCCACTCTCCTCCGTCATGGCGGGGCTCCGAGCGCCGAGAGTGTCCGCCCGACGAGAACGAGCGCCGCCTCACGGCGATAGTCGGCACTCGCGCGGATGTCGTCGATCGGCGCGAGCTCCGCGATGTGCTTGGCCGAGGCGATCCGTCCGAGGTCGTGATCGAGGGGCGCGCCGACGAGGTCGG
>DAORNH010000013.1:23301-26513 GCA_035440865.1 Hyphomicrobiaceae bacterium
CGCGGCCACCATGGCGATCGAGATGACGAGGTAGCGACGCGCGCCGAGCTTCAGGAAGTGAGATCGCGCCGGACGCTGTGACTGGCGGATGAGGATCGCGGTCAGGATTTCGTCTGGGTCGAGTGCGGTCGTGCGCGGCCCCGAGACGAAACGGCTGAGCGGCAGGCGTCGAACATGGCCGCGCCGCTGCAATTCCACCTCGGCATCAAGTGCCAGGAGCGGCGGAAAGCCGTCGGCCGCCGGCGAGGCATTGACGAGGTTACCGCCGATCGTGCCACGGTTTTGGATCTGGCGCCCTCCGACCTCTCGGGCGGCGAGCCTCAGGCAAGCGAAGGCCGGCGGCAAGCGCGCGTCAGCGATCTCGGTCCAGGTGGTGGCGGCGCCGATCCGCCAGAGCCCGTCGCGCTCCTCGATGCCCCGGAGCTCCGCGAGCCCGGTGATGTCGAGGCTGGCGCGGGCGCCTCGACCAAAGGGCCGCAGGTCGCGGCCGATCCCTGGCACGAGTGCAGGATACACGTCCGTGGCGCCGGCAATGATCGCCGCGCCGGCCGCGCGAACGCCGAGTGCCTCTGCGAGCGTTGCCGGGCGGAAGTAGCTATCGGCGCCCTCGGATACGGCCACGTGCTCCACCTTCGCGCTGCGTCGTCAGATTGGTGGCGGCGGGGCAGTCGCCTGTCAAGTCAGGCGGCTGCCCTGCGGCTCTACGCTCCTGGCGGCATGTGGGGTCCTGTCCAACGTCTCGCTCATGCGCGCCCTTCGCAACCTCCGTGCCGACATTGGCGGGGTCGGTTCGCGGCTCGCCGGGACGCACAGGTGAACAGCCACCCGACGTAGCTTTCGCGGCACAAGCATTGCGCCTCGGGTATGCTGTACGATCGGCGACGCCCGAGAGCGGAACCAGCACGTCCATCGGGATGGAGGCACACCATGATCGCACTGTTCTTCGAGGTGGAGCCGCATCCCGGGCATGAGCAGGCCTATCTCGACCTCGCCGCCAAGCTGAGGCCGGAGCTCGACCGTAACGGCGGCGTCACCTTTCTCAATCGCTATCGGAGCCTTGCCCGTCCGGCGCGCATGCTTTCACACCAGTATTGGCAGGACCGAACCCATCTCGACGCCTGGCGGAACCACGCCGGCCACCGCGGCGTGCAACGGGCGGGGCGCGATCGGCACTTCGCGGACTATCGGCTGCGTGTCGGCGCCGTGGTCGCCGAGCTGCGGCCGGGATCGCCGATGCAATACCTCGATGGGTTCGAGGCCGCACGGACCGGGCGCCGGTTCGTCGTCGCGGTGGAGGCCAAGGGGAGTGCGGTTGCGCTTCATGGCGGCGAGAGCTTCGAGAGCGTCTACGTGGCGGGCGAGATGGTGTCGCTCAGCTCGTTCGAGAGCCTCGGCGAGGCCATCGGCTGCATCGAAGCGGTCGTTGCCGGGCGCGGCGTGGTCGCCGCACGGATCGCGGCGGTCGAGCGCGACTATGGCCCAAGGAGCCGGGCGGAGGCCCCTGCCGATGCAATCTGAACGGGGGCGGCTGATCGAGAGCGGCTTGAATTCCGGACCAAACGGGACTATGTTCGTCCCATATGGTCCAACCAAGGTGGTTCCATGACCGAGATCGCAAGTCGCAGCGCCTCCGAGGCAAGCCGGATCGCCGAGTTCCTCGGACTGCCGCGAGCCCGCTCGATCGACGATCTCGCCCTCGTCGAATGCGTGCGCAAGGGCTTCCCCGTGAAGACGGCGAGCGTGGTGGTGAAGCGCATCGACCCGGATGGCCGCTTTCTCGACCCGACCCAGATCGTGCCGAAATCGACGCTGAGCCGGCGGACCAAGGCGCAGCAGCCCCTCTCGCGCGAGGAGAGCGAGCGTATTCTTGCGATCTCGCGGGTGTTCGCGGAGGTGCTGCGCATCTATCGCGACGATACCGGGCGTAGCGCCCAGTTCCTGGTGCATCCCCACCCGCTGCTCGGCGGGGAGACGCCGATGCAACTCGCGGTTGGCTCGATCGCGGGCGCCGAACTCGTCTTGAAGCTCCTCGACCGGGCCGACGCCGGCGTCGCCGTCTGATGGTGGCTCGCAAGCTCGAGCGGGCGCTCCGCGTGTTCAGGATCGGCGATCCTGCCGGGCGCTACCCGATCTGGAGCGGGGAGGGCGCCGCGCGCCAGGAAGGGCGCTGGCACATGCGCGGCCAGGAGGTGATCTATACGTCCGAGCACTACAGCACGGCGATGCTCGAGAAGCTCGCCCACTTCAATGGCGTGCTGCCGGCGGGCCAGCATTTCGTGGCCGCGGAGGTTCCAGCCGGTACAACCTATGAGGTTGTAACCAAGGACAGTCTGCCCGCGTGGATCGATGCCAATGCAGCGCGTGCCTTTGGAGCGGCATGGCTCGGCGAGCGGCGTTCGGCCATCCTGATCGTGCCGTGCTTCGTTGCCCGCGAGGAGCGCAACGTGTTGATCAATCCGGCGCACGGCGAAGCGCGCGCAATCGTACCCGGCCTCGAGACGCCGGTAACGTGGGACGAGCGGCTGTTTGCGGCAATGTCGATGCGCGCTCGATGAACCGCGGGAACAGCACCTCGGCGCGCCGCACACTGTGGAGCTTGACAGTTCCGTGATTGAATGACGGGATGGAGCGGGGTGTGAAGCAGCTCTGACTTGGCCGACAACGAGCCCACGATAATGGCTCGGCGCCTGGGAGGGACTTGATGACGTTGAACCGGCGCGGCCGGACGGCCACGTATTGTCATGACCGCCGCAGCTCGCGCCGGACGGTGGCGCAATGAGTGTCGAGGCTCGGCCCGGGTCAGGGCAGCTCGCGACGGGTGCACCAACTGGTGCGACAACGGCTGCGCCAATGGGCGCGCCACAACTCACCATCACGGGCGTCTCGAAGAAGTTCGGCGGCGTCACGGCGGTGCAGGACGTGACGGTCGAGGTGCCGCGCGGGCGCATTCTTTCCGTAATTGGGCCGAACGGTGCCGGCAAGACGTCGCTCCTCAACATGATCTCGGGCTTCTACCGGCCGGATACGGGGCGCATCGTCTTTGAAGGGCAGGAGATCACGCCGTTCCGGCCGAGTGAGATCGCAGCCCTCGGTGTCGCGCGCACGTTTCAGAACATCGCACTCTTCAGCGGCCTCACCGTGCTCGACAACCTGATGCTCGGCCGGCACGTGCGCATGAAATCCGGCGTGCTCAGCAACGTCCTCTATTGGGG
>DAORNH010000013.1:26594-30653 GCA_035440865.1 Hyphomicrobiaceae bacterium
CAGACGGCCGCGCTCGCCTATGGCTTGAGAAAGCGCGTCGAGCTCGGCCGCGCGCTCGCCCTCGAGCCGCGCCTCATCCTGCTCGACGAGCCCATGGGCGGCATGAACCAGGACGAGAAGGAGGACATGGCGCGCTACATCCTGGACGTGAACCAGGAGCGAGGCGTGACCGTCGTCCTGATCGAGCACGACATGGGTGTCGTCATGGACATCTCGGACCGCGTCGTCGTGCTCGATCGCGGCCGCAAGATCGCCGAGGGCACGCCCGCCGAGGTGCAGGGCAACCCGGCCGTGGTCCAAGCCTATCTCGGCACGAAGGCTGGTGGAGGTCGCCTATGAGCCGCGTCAGTCTCGTCTCGGCCGCAGAGACCGACACGCTGCCGAAGCTCGTCCGGCTCAACGCCAAGCGCTTCGGCGATACGCCCGGCATCCGCGACAAGGATCGCGGCATCTGGAAAGCCTACTCGTGGCGCGACTATCAGAGCGAGGTGCGCACGCTCGCGCTCGGGCTCGCCGCACTCGGCTTCGAGCGCGGCCACAAACTCTCCGTCGTTGGCGACAACCGCGCCCGACTTTACTGGGCGATGCTCTCGGGCCAGGCGCTCGGCGGCATGGCCGTGCCCGTCTACCAGGACGCGATCGCGACCGAGCTCGTCTACGTGCTCAATCACGCCGACGTCTCGGTGATCATCGCCGAGGATCAGGAGCAGGTGGACAAGGTGCTCTCGCTGAAGGGCGAGCTGCCGGCCCTCAAGTGGCTGATCTACGAAGACCCGCGCGGGATGACGGGCTACAAGCAGCCCTTTCTCAAGTCCTATGACGAGGTGCTCTCGCTCGGTCGCGACTTCGACAAGGTGCATCCCGACTACTACGATCGCGAACTCGATCTCGGCAAGGCTGCCGACGTGGCGATGATCGCCTACACGTCCGGCACGACCGGGCGCCCGAAGGGCGCGCTCCTTTCGCACGCCAACATGATCGCGCCGGCTGAGAATTATCTCGATCACGAGCGCATATCACGCGGCGACAACTGGCTCTCCTACCTGCCGATGGCCTGGGTGGGCGATGCCATGTTCTCGCTCTCGACCGCACTCGTCGGCGGCGTCACGATCAACTGCCCGGAGGGACCCGAGACGGTGCAGCGCGACCTGCGCGAGCTCGGGCCGCACGGCATCCTGGCGCCGCCGCGCATCTGGGAGAGCCTGCTCTCGCAGATGCAGGTGCGCTCGGCCGACGCATCGTTCATCAAGCGGCGAGCCTATGACTACTTCCGCCGTCTGGCGGAAGCGCGCGAGCTGCTCGTGACGGACGGAAAGCCGGTGCCGCTCGGCATGCGTCTGGGCTATCGGCTCGGAGATCTGCTGGTCTATGGTCCGGTCCGCGACCACATCGGCATGCGCAAGGCGCGCTGGTGTCTAACGGGCGGGGCGCCGCTCGGCCCGGACACGTTCCGCTTCTTCCGCTCCTTCGGCATCAACCTGAAGCAGATCTATGGCGCCACCGAAGCCGCCGCGATCGTCGCCGTCCAGAAGGACGACCAGGCCGACCCGAACACGGTCGGCAGCGTGATCGCCGGCACCGAGGTGCGCATCGGCGAGAACGGCGAAGTGCAGCTCAAAGGCCCGGGCGTGTTCATCGGCTACTACAAGCAGGACGAGGCGACGAAGGACACGATCACGCCGGACGGCTGGCTGAAGACGGGCGACGCCGGCATCATCGATCCGCGCGGCCATCTCGCCATCATCGATCGGGCGAAGGACGTCGGCAAGCTAGCGGACGGCACGCCGGTCGCCCCGCAGTTCATCGAGAACAAGCTGAAGTTCAGCCCCTTCATCCGTGAGGCGGTCTCGTTCGGCGGCGGCAAACCGTTCGTCGCGGCGATGATTGCGATCGATCTCTCGACGGCTGGCACCTGGGCCGAGCGGAAGGGCCTCGCCTACACGAGCTTCATGGACCTCGCGCGGAAACCCGAGATTGCGGGACTCATCATCGAGGAGGTCGGCAAGATCAATGCGACACTTCCCGAGGCGACGCGCGTGAAGCGCATCCTGCTCCTCAACAAGGAGCTCGAGGCCGACGACGCCGAGATCACGCGGACGCGGAAAGTACGGCGCGGCTTCGTCGCCGAGAAGTACGCCAAGGTGATCGAGGCCTTCTACGGCGGCGCAAAGGAGGTCGATCTCGAGACGGAGATCACCTTCGAGGATGGCCGCAAACGGACGCTGACGGCGACGATCGATATCCACGACGTGCCGGCGACGGCATCCGCCCGCAAGGCCGCCTGACAGGAGCCGGGAATGCTGCAGGAGCTTGAATTCCTGGTTTCGTTGCTGACGAGCGGTGTCTCGATCGGCCTCATGTATGCGCTGATCGCGCTCGGCTTCGTGCTCGTCTACAAGGCAACGGATGCGATCAACTTCGCGCAGGGCGAGTTCGTGATGCTCGCGGGCCTCATCGCGGCGACGCTGCTCGCGGCGAAAGGCATGCCTGTGATCGGCGCCATCATGGGTGCGGTCGCCATCATGATCGCCTTCAGCTTTGCACTCGAACGGGTGGTGCTACGCCCGCTGCTCGGCCGGCCGATCGTCGCGGTGATCATGGCGACCATTGGTCTTGCGGCGATCCTGCGTGGCCTGCCGCCGATCACGGTCGGCGCCGAGACGAAGGCGCTGCCGCTGCCGATCGGGGACGAGCCTTACAAGCTCGGCCTGATCTCGCTGTCGCCGATCCAACTCGTCGGCATCATCGTCTGCCTCCTGTGCCTCCTTGCCTTTTCGTGGTTCTTCATGAAGAGCCGGATGGGCGTCGCCATGCGCGCGGTTGCCGACAACCAGCAGGTAGCGATGGCCATGGGCATCAATGTCGAGCGCTATTTCGCGATCGCCTGGGCGATGGCCGGAATCGTGTCGGCGATCAGCGGCGTGCTCTGGGGCAACATGCTCGGCGTTGACACACAGCTCGCTCTGGTCGGCTTGAAGGTGTTTCCCGTCGTAATCCTCGGTGGGCTCGACTCGGTCGTCGGCTGCATCATCGGCGGCGTCATCGTCGGCGTCGTCGAGAGCATCGCCGCCGGATACCTCGATCCTTACGTCGGCGGCGGCACCAAGGACTTCGCGCCCTACGTGCTCATGATCATCGTGCTGATGTTCAAGCCCTACGGCATGTTCGGCAAGCGCAAGATCGAGCGCGTGTGATCGCAGGCCTCTGTTGCAGTGGACTTGAATTAGGAAAGCGGACGGCCACATGTTCTACCGCGAGTCAGGCGTCTACAAGACGAGCTACGCCTCGGACATGGCGCTGTTCCCGCAGCCCATCACCAAGGCCGCTGTCGCCTTCTGGCTCATCCTGTTCGCGGTCGTCGCTCCACTCACGCTGCACGACTACTACCTCTCGATTATCAATCTTGTGCTGATCGCGATCGTCGGCGCGCTCGGCCTCAACATCCTCGTCGGCTACACGGGGCAGATATCGGTCGGCCACGCGGCCTTCATGTCGGTCGGCGCTTATACGGCCGCGAATCTCGTCGTGAAGTTCGGCCTGCCGTTCTGGATCACGCTCCCGGCGGGCGGCCTTGTGGCGGCGCTGATCGGCGCGATCGTCGGAATCCCGAGCCTCAGGATCAAGGGGCTCTATCTCGCCATAGCGACGCTTGCGGGCCAGCTCATCATCGAGTGGGTGATCAATCACACGCCGGCGATCTCGGGTGGCGCGCAGGCCTCGATCCAGGTGCCGCGGCCGACTTTCCTCGGCATGGAGCTCAAGACGCAGGGCCAGCTCTACTTCTTCCTTCTGTTCTTCGCGGTGCTGGCGATCGTCGCGACCTTCAACATCGTGCGGAGTCGCATCGGGCGCGCCTTCGTCGCCATCCGCGACCAGGACATCGCGGCCGAGATCATCGGCATCAACATCTACCGCTACAAGCTGCTCGCCTTCGCCATCTCGTCGTTCTACGCGGGCGTGTGCGGCGTGCTGTACACCTATTATCTCGGCATCGCGAACTACGAGCAGTTCCAGATCGTCGTCTCGATCGACTACCTCGCCATGATCATCATCGGCGGG
>DAORNH010000013.1:30719-32877 GCA_035440865.1 Hyphomicrobiaceae bacterium
ATCGTCATCCGCTGGATCATGGAGAGCTTTGGCACGCTGTTCTTTTCGGCGGCGGACCTGCCCGCCGTAATTTCGAGCCTTCGCCTCATCATATTCGGTGCCTTGATCATCGTGTTCCTCGTCCTGGAGCCCGAAGGTCTCAATCGGCTGTGGCGGAACATCCGGAACTACTTCCGCACCTGGCCCTTTTCCTACTGACGTGCGGCTGCGCGGCGGCGGGAACGCCTGCATGACTGCCTGAAGTGACTGAGAACGACGTGACTGCCAAAAATGGGAGGTAACGATGAGAATGCATGCAAAGCGATGGCTCGGCGCAGCGATCGGCGTCGGCGCGATCGCAACCGGCGGCCTGATGGCCTCGGCGCAGACGAAGGAGCTCGTGTTCGGGCTCCATTGCGACAGGACCGGCGCCACGCAGACGGTAGGCGTGTTCCTCTGCCCCGGCTACCACGACTACATCGCCCTCGTGAACAAGAAGGGCGGCGTCGAAGGTTTCAAGATCAAGGTCGTCGAGATCGACAACGAGTACAAGGTGCCGCCGGCCGTCGAGGCGCACGAGCGCTTCAAGAAGGACGGCGCGGTTTTGACCGGCCTCTACGGCACGCCGCAGACGGCAGCGCTCACCAAGAAGCTCGAGGAAGACAAGATCCTGGGCACCTCGCCAGGCTTCGGCACGGCCGCGGGTGCTGACGGCAAGCGCTTCCCCTACACCTTCCCGATCGCCGCGAGCTACTGGTCGCAGGGCGCCGCTGCGGTCGAGTTCGCCAAGAAGCAGCTCGGCGGCAGCCTCAAGGGCAAGAAGATCGCCTATCTCTACTATGACAACCCGGCCGGCAAGGAGCCGCTCGTCATCCTCGATGACCTCTCGAAGTCGGAAGGCTTCGAGATGCGCACGTTCGCCGTGCCCGCGCCGGGCGTCGAGATGGGCGCGCAGATCCTCGACATCACGGGCCGCTTCAAGCCGGACTTCGTCATCACGCATCTCTTCGGGCGCTCGCCGTCGGTCTCCATCAAGGAGCTGAAGGGGAAGGGCTTCCCGCTGAGCAAGGTGGTCGCGATGGTGTGGGGCGCATCCGAGGCAGACATCAAGGCAGCCGGTGGCTTCGCGTATGCGGAGGGCTACAACGCCATGCAGTTCGCGGGCGTTGGCGGCGACTTCGATGTTATCAAGGACATCGTCGCGATGTACAAGGCCGACAACAAGCCAGCCCCGGCGGCCATGGAGACGAGCGTCTTCTACAACCGTGGCGTGATGGTCGCGGCACTCCACGTCGAGGCGGTCCGCAACGCTATCAAGGCCAAGGGCGGCGCCGCGCCGAACGGCGAGGACGTCAAGAAGGGCATGGAGATGGTGAAGGGCTTCACCCTCGGCGGTCTCGTGCCACCGATGGCGATCACGCCTGAAGACCACGAGGGCGGCGGCTGGGTGCAGATCTGGCAGGTCAAGGGCGGCAAGTTCGTCAAGTCGACCGAGTGGTTCCAGGGCTACCGCGACGTGATCAAGAAGCACCTTGCGGCCGAGGCCAAGAAGTGAGCTGATTGAGCGGGGGCCGGTCCGGATGGATCGGCCCTCGGCGTTACACATGCCATCAGTAGAGCCGAAGCGCCGCCCATGCTGACCATCAACAATATCGAGGTCGTCTACGACAAGGTGATCCTTGTCCTCAAAGGTGTGTCGCTCGAGGTCGGCGAGGGCAAGATCACGACGCTGCTCGGCGCCAATGGCGCCGGCAAGACCACAACACTGAAGGCGATCTCAGGCGTGCTCGGCACGGAGCGGGGCGAGGTGACGAAGGGTGTGATCTCGCTCTCCGGCGCTCCGATCCACGGCAAGCGACCGTTCGACGTGACCAAGCTCGGCATCGCCCAGGTCTTCGAAGGCCGACGCGTCTTCGAGCATCTGACGACGGAGGAGAACCTCATCGCCGGCGCGCATCTGATCCGCGACGGCAAGACTGTCCGCGACGGTATCGAGATGGTCTACACCTATTTCCCGCGACTGAAGGAGCGCCGCGGGCAGACCTCGGGCTACCTTTCCGGCGGCGAGCAGCAGATGCTGGCGATCGGTCGCGCGCTGATGAGCCGGCCGAAGGTCGTACTGCTGGACGAGCCCTCGCTCGGCCTCGCGCCGATGCTGGTCGAGGAGATCTTCGGCATC
>DAORNH010000013.1:32938-33255 GCA_035440865.1 Hyphomicrobiaceae bacterium
AGAACGCGGCCATGGCGCTCTCGGTCGCCGAGCACGGCTATGTGATGGAGAACGGGCGCATCGTGCTCGAGGGGACGGGGGACGAGCTGCGCGCCAACTCGGACATTCGCGAATTCTATCTCGGACTCAACGAGGGCGGCGCCAAGAAATCCTATCGCGACGTGAAGCACTACAAGCGGCGCAAGCGCTGGCTGTCCTAAGCAGGGAAGGGGCGACATGTGAGTTTTGCTGGCAAGGTCGTGATCGTCACGGGTGCCGCGCGCGGGCTCGGGCGGGAGTACGCGCGGGCGCTGGCCGCGCGAGGCGCCGCCGTGGTC
>DAORNH010000014.1:0-358 GCA_035440865.1 Hyphomicrobiaceae bacterium
CAATCCAACGGAGCCGCCACGCACCCCACACGCCACTGATCGCGTTCCCCCGGAACGCTTGATCGAGATGCGCTGGAACGGCTGATCGCGATCGCCGGAATGGGCAGTTATGCGCGCGTTTCCACCATCCACCAGAACCTCGACCGCCAGCTCGGCGCCCTTCGGGCCGCCGGCTGCACGACCATCTTTGCCGAGAAGGCATCGGGCCGGGACGTGAGCGGCAGGCCGAAGCTCGAAAAGGCCATCGATGCCCTCGGCACCGGAGACGTGCTGGTGCTGGCCGAGTGGGACCGCGCGACCCGCTCGATGGCGGACGGCATCACCATCATGCAGCGCGTGTCCGCGCGCGGTGCTGCCA
>DAORNH010000014.1:368-5068 GCA_035440865.1 Hyphomicrobiaceae bacterium
CGACAAGCCGCACCTCGACCTGTCGACCAGGATGGGCCAGGGCTTCCTCGCCTTCCTCTCAGCCTTGGCCGAGGATGAGCGCGAGCGCATCCAGAAGCGCGCCAGCGATGGCCGGAGGATCGCCAAGGAGCTGGGCGTGAAGATGGGGCGCCGGCCGAAACTGACCGAGCACCAACAAAAGATCGCCCGTGCCCGACTTACAGAAGGAGCAAGTTGCCGCGCAGTGGCCGCTGACCTGGCCGTGCATCACTCCACCATCTCTCGGCTGAGGTGATGCATGCCGCACTATCATCCACAGGCAGAAGACGGCTTCGTCTCGGACACTTCTTCATCATGGCGCCCTGCGTGGCTACGCCTGCGTTCGGCAGACTCCCGTGCTAGGATGACAACATGACCAAAGCGACCAGCAATCAAGTGGATACCTCGAGCCCCGAGTTCCGTGCCCGGGCCGCGGAGCGCCGCCGGACGTGGACGATGACGCGCTATGCCAGCCTGGATGCGATGAAGGATGCTGAATATCGGAGTTGGGCGACCCTGCCAGATGCGGTGAAGTTCTCCACTATTTCCGAGGTCAGCGCTACAGCCTTCGCCATGAAAGGAATCCATGTTCAAAGACTTCCTAGACCTCATCGCACTCCTGAATAAACACAAGGCCAAGTACCTCGTGATTGGTGGCTACGCCGTGGGCTACCATGCGCAAGCACGCGCCACCAAAGACCTCGACATCCTCATCCTCCCCGCCCCGAAGAACGCACAAGCCGTGTTCAAGGCTTTGCAGGAATTCGGTGCGCCGCTGCGCACCAAAGCAGACCCGCAAGACACCGACCGCTTTGCAGCGCAGCGCCCCCTCTCGCCCAAGGACTTCGAGGACGAAGACAGTTGGTTCATGATGGGCACGCCGCCCGTGGCCGTGGATATCCTCGCTAAGATTCCGGGGGTGGTGTTCAATGCGGCGTGGAAGAACCGCGTGACCGTCACCCTCGATGAGCAACAGGGCATCACCGCACAAGTGATTTCTCGCGACGACCTGATTGCCGCGAAGCTCGCCTCCGGCCGACCGCAAGACCTATTGGACGTTGAAGCCATTCGGCGGGCTCAAGCGCTGGCAGCACAGGAAGTCACCGCACCGCGCAACACGCCGTCCCCGCCGAAGCCCCGCAAGACGCGCAAAAAAAAACTTCAGGCTAAGCCGAGGCCGTGAAGCACGGCATGTCGCTCTGCGCGGTCGACCCACCAGACAGAGCTGCAACTGCCCTATAGGCCTATAAGGATATATCCATCAGGCGCTTACCTCGAACGGAATGGCGCCACTGGATCGCCTGCTGCGCACCCCCGCAACCAAATTTTCCTCTGAAAATCATAGGCTTCGCTCCTGGCCGGATCGGAGCCTTGATTGTTGATAGGCTCCTGCGAGTACATGGCGAGTACATGGCGCGGGAGAGCGTGCGCGACGCAGAGCCGGCCGTTTTCCTCACTGACAGCGAAATGTAGCGCGTTACCACGGCTTCGCCCTCCGGATGACCGCCATCAGAGCTGTCCCGCTGCGACGTGCGGCCTGTGGCTGAGTAAGATCCTCGAATGACGTATGTGCTGTGTGGCCTGCGAATGCCCGCAACTGCGAGCTCAACTGCCGCAACCGATCAATGAAGTCTGAAGCCTGATTGGCGCCAGCCATGTCGGCAGCGATGGTGTCCGCAACCTGCGCCGCATCGAGAAGGGCCAGTCTGTAGCGTGCGGCGGCGTCATCGATCGCTGGCGCAGACGTCATGCGCTTCCTCTTGCCGCCGCATCGCGCCGTCCGCGTGCTCCATTGCCCCTTGAAGCCGCAGTCGAAGTGCCGGACGCTGTATGAGTGCTCGTAGAAATTTGTCTCGCCGCACTCGGGACATGACGAAAAGCTCATGACACGTCTCCCGGAGCTTTCGGCGCGCCGCCGGCATCATGATCGTAGTCACCGGTCTTGATCTTCCGTTGCGCAAGTTTGAAGCACCACTCAGGCGGCGTCAGTGACGGCTTGCGAGCGTCGTTCATCGCCCTAAAGAGCTTGCGCGCCTCTTCCTCGAAATCGGCCAGTGGCTTATGCGACCACACCAGTCGGGCCCGGCGGAACTCGGCCTGGAGATTTTTGAACTTCGCCGCCGCCTCGGCGTAGTCGCGGATCAGTGTGTCGATCTTGATCGCCTTGCCGATGCCGGGCAGCAGCACGCCGGCCAAGGCGAATGCGGCCATGACGATCTTGCCGTCCCCGACTCCGCGCAGAATGTGCGAAGCTGCGAAGATGCTGCCGACGGCGCCGCCTGTGAACCGGCATGCAATTTTGACCCCTGTTTTGGGGTGATCGGCGCGCAATTTTGACCCCACCCTTGTCGCTGTGAAGATTTCCTCCTGTGCGTGCGTCGGCACGGGAGCGGGGGGGATGATCTCGGTGGATACGATCGCGAGGGTACGGCGCGCGCATTTCGTTCAGGGGAAGTCGATCAAGGCGATCTCGCGTGAGCTGCGGCTCGCGAGGAACATTTTCGGAGAGATTGAGCGACGCGAGACCAGTGAGCCGCGCCAGCGCCTCGGCTCCGGCATCTCCGATCTCATTGTCGAAAAGGTCGAGCGAGGTGAGTCTGGTGAGCCGCGCTAGCGCCACGGCTCCAACAGCTCCGATTTTATTTACGGAGAGGCTGAGTGATTTGAGGCAAGTGAGATGTGCCAGTGCCTCGGCTCCAGCTTCGCCGATATTATTGTGGCATAGGTCGAGCGCGGAGAGTTTGGTGAGCCGCGCCAGCGCTTCGGCTCCGACATCTCCAATCAGATTGCCTTTAAGGTTGAGAAACGTAAGGTCCGCAGGCTGCGCCAAAAATTCGGCCCCGGCAGATTCGACCCTATTGTCCTCCAGGTTAAGCGAGGCAAGTCTAGTGAGGCGGGATAGACATTCCGCCCCAGCAGCGCCAATCTGATTGAAGGTTAAGTCGAGTGATATAAGGCTCCCAAGCTGATCAACCCACTCGGGCAGTGTCGACAGGAGGTTGCCCGTGAGGTCAAGTTCCTCAATGTCGGGGAAGGCCCAGACCAGCATCGGCGGAAGCTCCCTCAGGTTGTTGCTATGCGAGGGATCGATCCACGAATCATAAAAGCTATAATGTCGGTACCTTTCACGATCTGCCCGCGCCTCCGCGTCCGGCCCAAGGTACAGCCGCTTGAGCCGCTGCGTCCTCGAAATCTCGTAGATTTCGTCCGGTACGCTGGTGAGACGGAGACCGCCGAGGTCGAGTGTGTCGCCGTCGCCGTCGAGGAAGTCGCGGATGCGGCGCCTAGCCTCCTCCCGTCCCTCTGCCTCGTCTCTCACCGGCATGCAACGCCCCAGTCCTGAGTCACTACACATTCCGCCAGCCGGCGCTCCTGGTACGCAATCAGAATATCGCGAGCCCCCGCCGCTGTCATTGACCCGCGCCGGCCCTGCGATAGGCTCCGCATCATGAGCACCACACCGCGCGCCCTCACCATCGGCATCACGGGCCACCGGCCGAACAGGCTGGCAATCGGCGAGGCGCGAACGGAGCGGCGCCTCACGCTGGTGCTCGCCGGATTGCGCAAGGGAGCACTCGCTCGCCCCGTTGCCCTCTCCGCGCTGGCGGAAGGCGCCGACCGGCTGTTTGCCGCGGCGGCCCTTGCGCTCGGCTACCGGCTCAAGGTGCTCCTGCCCTTCAAGAGTGCCGACTACGAGACGACATTCTCCGACACCACGACTACGCCGGATTATCGAGCACTGCTCGCACGCGCGGCGCACGTCGAGGAACTGCCGGGAACACTTGCCAATACGAAGGCGGCCTACGAGGCAGTTGGCCGAGCAACGGTCGCGGCCTCAGACATTCTCGTCGCGGTCTGGGATGGCAGGCCAGCGGCGGCTCGCGGTGGCACGCCCGAGATCATCGAGTATGCGCTCGCGGCGGGGACGCCTGTCGTGTGGATCGACGCCGCGCGTGATCAGTTGCCGCGAAAGCTCGCATCCCCGACAGCCGGCGGCCGCCGACATGTGCCATTGGCCAATCTTGCTCGCCGGGCGAAGCCGATTACCATGCGGGCGCTCGGGCGGTTAGCGGAGAAGGTACTCGAGGGACGGCACTGAACACGACACGTGTCGTGACGATTGCAACTTGCGCCGGTAGCAATCAGAGTTCTCCCGACTACCCTTGCGCAGTATGAGCTGCTGCCGGTTCTGTGGACGGTGAGTTAAGCTAATCGCTGTCGTTCCTCGAAGGCAACCGGGCTCAGATAGCCGAGCGTCGAGTGCCTGCGTCGGGGATTGTAGAACCGCTCGATATAATCGAACACGTCAGCCCTCGCGGCATTCCTTGTCCGGTAGATCTTCCCCGCCGTCCGCTCGGTCTTGAGCGTCGAGAAGAAGCTCTCCATCGCGGCGTTGTCCCACACGTTACCCGAGCGCGACAGCGAGCATTGGATACCATGCTCGGCCATCAGCCGCTGGCACTGCTCGCTGGTGTATTGGCTGCCGCGATCGGAGTGATGCAGCAGCTCGCGCGGCCGACCTCTTCTCCAGACGGCCATCACGAGCGCATTGATAACCAGCTCTGCGGTCATCGTCGCGCTCATCGACCACCCGACCACGCGACGGGAGTAGAGGTCGACCACTACAGCGACGTAGAGCCAGCCTTCGGCTGTCCAGATGTAGGTGAAGTCGGCCACCCATT
>DAORNH010000014.1:5078-5927 GCA_035440865.1 Hyphomicrobiaceae bacterium
GCATCGAACTGTCGATCGAGCACGTTGGCCGCCAGCTCGTTGGCGGGGCGCTCGCCAGTGTCAACGGGCAGACGGCGGCGTCTCGGCCTGGCCCGCAGCGCATTGAGACGCATCAGCCGCTCGACGGCATGCAGGCCGCAGGCAACGCCCGCTTCCAGAAGGTCGTGCCAGACGCGTCGCGCGCCATAGGTCCGGTCACTGGAGACAAAGCTGTCGCGGATTGCGAGCAGCATGTGAACCGGCGTGCAATTTTGACCCCTCTACGGGGGTGATCGAACTGCAATTTTGACCCCACTCCCGTTCGGTGCAGATGACCTGCTGTGCGTGCGTCGCGCAGAGGTCTGGTCGGGGATGATCACTGTGGACACGGTTGGCAGGGTTCGGCGGGCGTATTTCGTCCAGGGCCGGAAGATCAAGGCGATCGCGCGCGAGCTGAAGCTGGCGCGGAACACTGTTCGCGACATTGTGCGTGCGGGTTCCGGCGGTGAGGCGCCCTCGCGCAAGTACGTTCGCCGCGAGCAGCCTCTCCCTCAGCTGGGCGCGTTCGTTGTGGCGCTGGACGCGATGCTGACGGCGAATGCGGACCGGCCGATGCGTGAGCGTCTGACCTATCAGCGGATGTACGAGGAGTTGCGTCTGGCCGGCTACCAGGGCGGTTACGACAACGTTCGGCGTCACGCGCGGGCATGGGCGGTGCGCGAAGGCGAGCGGACTACGGCGGCCTATGTGCCGCTGAGCTTTGCGGCGGGCGAAGCCTACCAGTTTGACTGGAGCCACGAGATCGTCGTGCTCGACGGCATCACGATCACGGTGAAGGTGGCGCAGATCCGCCTATGCCACAGCCGTATG
>DAORNH010000014.1:6065-9924 GCA_035440865.1 Hyphomicrobiaceae bacterium
CGTGTTCCTTGGCAAGGACCGCAAGTTCAATCGACGCTTCGAGCAGCTGATGAGCCATCATCTGGTCGAGCCGACGGCGTGTACGCCGGCAGCCGGCTGGGAGAAGGGGCAGGTCGAGAACCAGGTTGGTGTTGTGCGGAAGCGATTGTTTGCACCGCGGCCGTCGTTCAAGACTCTGGAAGATCTGAACGACTGGCTCACCGACAAGTGCGTGGCTTATGCCAAGGTGCAACCGCATCCCGAACAGACGGACAAGACGGTGTTCGAGATGTTCGAAGCCGAGCGCCCGGTTCTGATGGCGTACGCCGGCGCGTTCGACGGCTTCCATGCGACAACCGCGTCAGTGTCGAAGACGTGCCTCGTGCGCTTTGATCGCAACAAGTACTCGGTGCAGTCGCGCGCGGTCGGCCGCCCCATTGACATCCATGCCTACGCCGATCGGATCGTGCTGAAGCAGGACGGCGTTGTGGTCGGCGAACACGCGCGCAAGTTCGGCCATAACCAGACGGCTTATGATCCCTGGCACTATGTTCCGGTGCTGGCGCGCAAGCCGGGAGCGCTCAGGAATGGCGCGCCGTTCAAGGACTGGCCACTGCCCGGTGCGATCGAGAAGATCCGGCGCAAGCTGACCGGGAGTGCTGACGGCGACCGTCAGATGGTCAAGATCCTGACCGCCGTGCTGACCGACGGCCTGGCGGCGGTCGAGGCCGCTTGCGCGGAATCGCTCGACGCCAACATCGCCAGCGTGATCCTGAATGCGCTGGCCCGACGACAGCAAGCTGCTCCGCCGCCACCGGTCGAGACGCCGGAGCGGCTGACGCTCAGCCTGCCGCCGATCGCCGACTGCGCCCGCTACGATGGGCTGCGAACAGCCCCCGCAACGAACGCTGTGGAGGTCCACTGTGGAGCGCTCTGAGATCTTCGACATGCTGGGCGTGTTGGAACTTGCTGGCATGCGGGCTGCCTATGACGAGATCGTATCTGTCGGTGTCAAACGTCAGCAGGGCGTCGAGAAGGTGATCGGCGCGCTGCTCAAGGCCGAGATCGCGGCGAAGCATGCTCGCTCGATCAACTATCAGATGGGCATCGCCAAGCTGCCGCTGGCCAAGGAGCTGGCCGATCTGGTGCTCGACGGCACACCGATCAACGCTGGCTTGATCGAACAGCTCGCCTCCGGCGACTTCCTGCAATCCAAGCGCAACGTCGTGCTGATCGGCGGCACCGGAACAGGCAAGAGCCACATTGCGATCGCCATTGCGCGCAGCGTGATCAGGGCCGGCAAGAAGGCGCGCTTCTTCAACGCCGTCGATCTGGTCAACAAACTCGAGGCCGAAACCAAGCTCGGTCGCGGCGGCCGCATCGCCGATGGCATCACCCGCGTCGATCTGCTGGTGCTCGACGAGCTTGGCTATCTACCGTTCGCACAATCGGGCGGACAGCTGCTGTTCCACCTGATCAGCAAACTCTACGAACGCACGTCGATCATCGTGACGACGAACCTCGCCTTCGCCGAATGGGCCGCTGTGTTCGGTGATCCGAAGATGACGACCGCGCTGCTCGATCGCCTCACGCACCATTGCGACATCGTCGAGACCGGCAACGACAGCTGGCGCTTCAAGAACCGCCGCTGATTACAGCACGCGGCGCCCCAACGTTCGGCGCTGAGCATGCCAACGTGCTCGCCACCCTCAAGGCGCGGCCTGGAAGCGGCTGTCCCAGCATCGAGACCTGCGTGCCGGCCGACCTTGACGGCGTCTGCGCGCGTCAGCGAAACGCGCTGCCAAGAGTTGGGACACACCCTGGACGCCACCCGCAAAACCCGCATCTACCCGGGGTCAAGATTGCACTTCGGTCCGGGGTCAAAGTTCCAATCCGATTGACACTCGGCAAACTCCTTGTCATCGCTGCGCTCATGCTGGGCCAAGCGCACACCGACGTTCTCGCTCTCGCCAATGTACAATCTAGGACTCGTCGGATCCCCGTCGTCGCCGAGCAGAAAATAGACGCCGGGTCGTGATGCCTCGGGGCGGCCGACGAGTGCGGCAAGATCATCAATACCGCCGACAAGCGTGTGGCCCGTCCAATTGATCAGTTCTGCAGTTATCAGTCCATCGGGACGACCGGAAACCAGAAAGAGGCGGATGGACTCGCCGGGCCGAGCTGTGTCTTGCGGTGGCATGCTTTCATCCCGCGCTTGCGGTTTGTGTGGCATCGCGAAAATATAGCTCGTCCAGCCAAGCCGCTGCTTTTCGAATTTGAGAAGACCGATTGGCGTCGGACGATAGCTCCTTCACTCTTGCCCTAAGGGCTGAGAGAACCTGAAGAAGCTGCTCCAGATCGAAGCCACGATCGGTCCATCCTTGGATTGCCACCGCCTGCTTTCCAATTTCGGTCAGCGTCTCGGCTCGTGGCAACGTGCCATCCCCAATTTGCTTGATGATCGTGGCCGATGCATGTGACGGCCTCGTATGGGCGGATACGCGCCCTCCAAGTCGATCTAGCAGCGCGCCGCGCGCAGCTGTGTGCGTCGTTTCCTCCATCCTCGCCAACTCGACGATTTCCTCGGTAGGGCGACCAATCTGGCGAACGTAAAAGAAAATTGGCAGCCACCTCTTGTTCGAATGGCATGAGTGCAGCACGAATGCAGCCGGATGCTGAACGCGTTCCTGCTTCAAAAAATGATCCAAGACGTCCCAATCTGTGATGCCGTGGAGAACGATCTTCTCGCGAACGAGGACATCAGCAGGTGAATTCGCCACTGAGACATCGCCCACAATGCGGAGCGCCGCAGCTCCGTCCTTCTGCACAAACTCGCCCTCACGAATGAACTGCATCTTCTGCAACAAGTCGGGGCTGACGAACAGCGACCCTGTTCGGCCCTCAATCTGGCCGCTCTTCAGATCGAGCAGGGCTGCGTCGCTTCCCAGCTCAACGACGCGCCGAGCGAGTTCCGCAGCTTCCTGGCGGGCTCTTTTGTCGCGAGACGCGAGGAGGCGCCGAAAATCCGGTCCGGAAATTGCGCGACTCTCGCCGGGATAACGAAAGTAGACGACCCCGGCCTTGAAGCTGTCCGCATCCTTGGTCGAGATGACGGGGGCTTCTGCCTCGGGATGGACGTAGATTGCACCGAGCTTCGCGCTACCGAGTTCGACGGAACCGACCTCGAATCGTGGGCACGGCTCCATGGCGCTGCGGATTGCTTGTGTGAACTGGCTCGGGTCCGTATTCTTTAGCCTATCGTCCTTTAGACCCAACAAGACGCCAGTCGCGTTCTCGACACCGTACAACACGTAGCCGCCCTTGTTGTTGGCGAGTGCCGCCACGGCGCGAAGAAGACGATCATGACCCGGTCCGTGAAAGCTCTGCTTGCACTCGACCTCGTCTGTCTCGCCTCCACGGAGTATGTAACGGCCATCGTCCCCGAGATCAAAAAGCGTAGCCAACCGTCTGGGATCGACAGGCCCAAGGGACGATACATCCACCGCATGTTCAGCTACGACCTGAGATGAGACCTCGCCCCGTCGGTGCCACTCCTCCAGATATTTGTCCAACTCGGCATCGTTCGCCGCCACAACATCTGGGCCATAGGTGCCCTGCTCGATGTTGGAAATGCGCCCGTAGTTCACAGGCCGGTCAGGGTGCGTGAAATATGACAGGATCGTCGTTTTGCCCATGCCTCGGCGCAGCATGGCCTTGATCAGCGCGATCTCTTCATCGCTTATCGAACGGCGAGATTTCTTGACGGCATCGTCTGCCATCACAGCTCCCCCTTGAATGCGCGGTCGAGAATGGCGGGGAGGAGGGCGTCGAGTTCGGCGGCGGTTTCTGAAGTCATTGCAACACCTTCATGGCGTGCGCG
>DAORNH010000014.1:9934-27037 GCA_035440865.1 Hyphomicrobiaceae bacterium
GGTTCAGCCACGCCGTCAAACCCATGCCGCCCGGCAGCGAGTCCAGCTCGGCGACAATGCGGCGTTGCTCGTGAAGGGGTGGTAGTCGCACAGGAATTGTCCGTAGCCGACCAAGTGTGATCTCTCGAAACGTCGACCCCTTGCTCGCTTTCTCGATTGCTTCGATCGCTGCGCGGCTCTGCAGCTCCCAATACAGGTATCTCGGATCGGCGTCGGCGGAAGCTGCGATCCGGGCGGTTCCTTGCGTCAGGTTTGCTCCGTTCAGCTCTGCCGGGACGAACCGCATTTTTCCAATCGTCGCTCGGATGGCAAACACTATGTCGCCGGTTATGACCGCAGACCTCGTATACCGCTCGGCGATCCACGGGGCTGTGCGCAACATCCCAACTTGCGTAAGCTCGGGCCTCGCCATGTCGCTCACTCTGATATACGGCACGCCGTCTGGGATATGCTCCCCTGCCTGAACGATCCCATATGTGATCGGCCGTTCTGGATCGCAGACGGAGTGAAGCTCGACGACTGGCCAATCTCCAGCACCGATCGTGTCGATTGCTGAAGGGAGCACCGCTCCTATCTCCTGCCCAGCCCCTTCCCGCAACCCGCGCGCCTCGGCGATCTTGGCGGCGAGGGCGTCTATGCGTGCGACGATGCGGCGCTGCTCGTCGAGCGGCGGGAGCGGGATAGCCTCAGCCAACACCTGCTCGGGATGGATGCGCTGACGGCGATCGCCCATGCCCGTGCTCCGAGCGGCGATGTCGCGCCATAGCGTCGGCCGCCGGAACAGCCAGGACAGATAGCCGGCGTCGAGGCGCTGCGGATCGCAGTCGAACGTCGGGAATTCATTCGAGACGTAACTGCCGCACAGGTCGGGTGGCACCAGCGCGTAGGCACCCTCGAACGCGAACAGGCGACTGTAGATGAACTGGCCGGCGCGCACGCGGTAGAGTGTCGAGGCGCTCGTGTTCGTGCCCTCGATCGGCGGCTTTTGGAACACGCCGCGGCCGAAGCTGTAGATGCCAAGGTTCGGATAGCTGCGGGACGCGTCGACCTTGTGCGGGTCAAGCGCCGGGCGCAGCACCTGGCCGAGCAGAACGCTGTCCCAGGTCTTTCCCATCAGGCGCTCACCTTCAGCGCCGACTTGATCTCGCGCATCAGCTCGGCAATTCGCGCTTCCTTTGCCATAATGCTGTCGACCAGCTCTTCCGGCGGCAAGTGCTCTATATCCACCTTGGCGCGCGGGTTCTTGCGATCGAGGTTGCTGCCGGCCGCCAGCAACTCGGCCGCGGGCACCCTCCACGCCCGCTCGTTCTCCTCGCGCTTGCTCCACCAGTCGAGGCAGTCCTTGAACTCCTCGAATTGCATCGGCTGGGTCTTGGTGTAACCGCGCCGTCCCTCGGGCAGCGGCTGCTCGTAGTACCAGACGTGCTCCGTCGGCCCGGAGCGGTCGAAGCACAGGATGTTGGTCGGGATCGACGTATAGGGCGCAAATACGCCGTTCGGCAGCCGCACGATCGTGTGCAGATTAAACTGCTTGAGCAGGTCCTCCTTGATCCGCGCGCATACGCCATCACCAAACAGCGTGCCGTTCGGTACAACGACGGCGGCGCGCGCGTGCCGCCCCTTGAGGCTCGGCGTCCGCTTCAGCTTCGTCATGATCAACTGCAAGAACAGCAGCGCCGTTTCCGAGCTTTGCCGGTCGGGCGGGAAATTGGCCTGGATGCCTTTCTGCTCCTCGCCGCCGAACGGGGGATTGGTAAGGATGACGTCGACGCGTTCCTTCTCGCCGATCTCGGCGAGCTTGAAGCGCAGCGAATTTCCGGGATCGATCTCCGGCGCGTCAAGCCCGTGCAACAGCAGGTTCATCTGACCGAGCAGGAATGGCAGCGGTTTCGGCTCGCAACCAAACAGAGAGCCCGATTGCAGCTTGCGCCGGTCGGCGACGCTCTTCACCTGGCCGCGCAGATGCTCAAACGCTTCCACGAGGAAGCCTGCCGTCCCCGAGGCGGGGTCGAGAACCGTTTCACCGAGCTGAGGGTCCGCAACCTTGACCATAAAACGCACAACGGCGCGCGGGGTGTAGAACTCGCCGGAGTCGCCGGCCGCATCCCGCATTTCCCGTAACATCGACTCATAGAGCGAGCCGAGTGTGTGCAGCTCGTCGCTTGCGGTGAAGTGGATGCCGTCCACCTTGTTCAGAAGATCGCGCAGCAAATAGCCGTCGATCATCCGGTTCTGCACGCCCTTGAACACGGTCGCGATAACGTCGCGACGCTTATCGCCATTGGTCGATGTCAAGCTCTTGAGATACGCAAAGAGGCCGGCGCCGCTTGTGCCGTCGGGGCGGGTGACGTCGCGATCCTGATTGATGAAGGCTAGCAGATCGTCGCCGGTGATGCCGTCGGATCTCGCGGCCCAGTCGCGCCAACGGTAGGGCGCCTCGATGGCGGAGCGGAACTTCTCGCCCTTCGCCTTGGCCATGCTCTCGCGCTGCATCTCGAGGTCGTCGAGAAACTTTAGAAACATGATCCAGGTGAGCATTGGCAGACGGTCGAGGTCGCCGTTGAGCCCCTTGTCCTTGCGCATGATGTCACGCGCGGATTTCAGGAGGCTGCCCAGGGCCTGCGCCGTGGTCGGCGTCGCACCGTTGCTCGCGGGTTTGCGGGCCATTCGCTAGGTGGTCTCCTGATAAAGCAGGGTCTGCAAGTCACGGACGGCCTTCCCGAGATTCTCGGGGCCACCGAACGCGCGTGCGATTTCGTCGAAGGTGCCGTGACGCGCCAGGGGATCGACAGCGAACACTTCCTCGATGTCGAATTCCGCCTCGCCGTGGTCGGCGTACTTGTCGAGCAGGTCGGACAGGATTTGACGCGCCCTCGGTCCGTAGCTGTCGAAAAAGTCCTTACGGCTCGACTTCAGAATGCGGGCGCGCTCGCGACGCGTGCGCAATGGTGTGTTGAAAGCCAGATGACAGAGCAGGTCGAATGGGTCGGCGTCCGGCTGGTTCAACGCTTCTTGCAAGGCATCGAACTCGATGCCTTCGTCTTTGAGCCGTTGAATAATTTCCGTCCGGCCGAGCGGATCGGCCCATTTGACCTTCAAGTCGAACACCGTCGGGCAAAGTACCCGCACGCGACCGGCGGCATAGTCCTCGTAGCGGATCGTGCGTAGCACGTGGCCATCGGGGTCGAGCTCTTGGACCTGATGGTGGACAATCCGCACCTCGCCGTCGTCGACGTAGAACTTGCGCGGAAGGGCACCGCCCGGCGGATCGAGCGGTCCAGGGGGATCATCGGGACCGGGTACCGGCTCATCCCCACCCGTCGGCTTGGGAGGCTCCGGTGTCTCGACGGGCTGGTCCACGTTCGTGACGTCGACGCGTACGGGATCGCCGTCGAAATTTGGATCGGCGAATTTCTCGGTCGCCGTGCCCGTATAGTCGATGATGTTGAACCAGAGCTTGTCGTACTCGGCGCGGACGCGCGTTCCACGGCCGATGATCTGCTTGAACTCGCTCATCGAGCCGACGACACGGGCCAACACCACGTTCTTCACGGTCGGGGCATCGAGGCCAGTCGTGAGAAGCTGAGAGGTCGTCAGGATGATCGGCGAGTCGTCTCGAAGCTCGACGTACTCGAACTTTTCCAATTGCCCTCGCCCTGTGGCGCCGTCGTTCGAGGTGACCCGACTGACGTAGTTCGGCCGCGTCTTGCGCCGCTCGGCATTGAGGTTGCCGATGGCCTCGGCCATGTCGAGCGCGTGCTCCTGATCGACACAGAACACGATGGTCTTGGCCATTGGATCGGTCTTGGCCATGAACTCGGTCAGGTGGCGCGCGATGGCCTGCGTGCGGGCACGCAGCGCGACGACCTTCTCGAAGTCCTTGGTCAGGTATTCTTCGTCCGGGACGGGCCGATTGTAGCGGTCGAGCTGATCCTGCGTCGGCCGCCATCCCGTAGCGTCCCATTCGGTCACCACGCGATGGACACGGTAAGGCGCGAGGAACCCGTCCTCGATGCCTTGCTTCAGGCTGTACTGATAAATCGGATCGCCGAAATATCCGTAGGTGTCGACGCTGCCCTCGTAACGCGGTGTGGCGGTCAGGCCGAGCTTCACAGCCGTCTCGAAGTAGTTCAGGATTTCGCGCCAAGAGCTGTCGGCACGGGCGCTACCGCGATGGCACTCGTCAACGATCACGAGATCGAAGAAGTCGCGCGGAAACTGGCGGAATAGCCCATCGCGACGCTCGTCCTCGGCGAGAGCCTGATAGATGCCGAAATACATTTCCCGACCGAGCGAGACTGGGCCATCACCGATCTTGTGAATGGCCTCTTTCAATGGTGCGAAGTCCCGTGTCATCGGGCCATCAACGAGAAAATTGCGGTCGGCCAGGAACAGGATCTTCGGGCGGCGATGCTCTCCCTTTCGGTTCCAGCGGGAAGACCAGAGCTTCCAACAGATTTGAAAGGCCGTCGTCGTCTTGCCTGTGCCGGTCGCCATTGTCAGCAGCAGGCGATCGCGGCCGGTCAGGATGGCTTCGACCGCCCGATTGATAGCGATAGTCTGGTAGTAGCGAGGGGGCTTGTTCAGGGACAGGTTGAAGGGCGTAAGAACGCGATCCTCAGCCTCCGGAGTCGTGATGCCGACGGCAGCGCAATAGCGGCGCCACAGAAGCTCCGGATCCGGGAAGGCGGTCAGCCGTGTTTCGAGGCCACTCGTGTAGTCGTACTCGACGATTTCGAGGCCATTCGTGGCGTAGGCGAACTTGAGTCCCAGCAATTCGGCATAGTCCTTAGCCTGCTGCAAACCTTCGGCCGCTGGTTTATCGTCAGCCTTGGCTTCGACGACCGCGATTGGCGTATCGCGGCGATAGCTCAGGAGGTAGTCGGCCTTCTTGGGCGCGCGTCGTTTGTAGCGGCTCCCGGCCGGTATGATCCGCCCGTCGGTGATGGGATGCTGCTCGCGGAGCACGTGCGGGTCCGTATCCCAGCCAGCTGCAACCAGCTTGGGAGTGACCAATCTGCGGCATGTATCGGCTTCGTTAGCCACCCCTCCGACCTACCCGTCAGCGCCTCGATGGAGCTTAGGTAACTCAACCAGTTAGGGGAGTCGACGGAACAAGCCGAAGTGATCAACGGTTAAGTGCGTCATCCTTTTGGCAGCGCTTGCATTCTCTCGATTGAAGCGCATACCGATTATAATGAATCTTGTGCTTCCGCAGATAGAACATTTGATACTGCGCGCTCGGTCGGATGCGCTCGGACTCGGCTTGCCTGCTCCGCGATTTCCGTTCACGGCATCGATGGTCGCAGCCGTACATATCCACAAAGATGGCATAGGCGACGGTGTCTGGTTCCGGCTGCATGATGGCCGCGTGTTCAATTGCTTCGCCGAGGAGCAGGACTGCCGGCTCACCCTGTATGACGATGGCGCACTTCAGCGCCGAATGAGTGCGTCGTGAACGGCGACGAGGGCAGTCCGATCTGTCCCTGCTGCATGTGCGTCCACAGTCGCCACGCGCCGAAGCGGCGAGTGCGCATGGGCGACATGGTCGCTGTCCTGCAGGCTGTCGCGATGATCTCTGGGCTCGTCTACCTGGTGCTTTTCGAAGTGCCTGACCTGATCATGGCGCCGGCATAATCGCGGCTGGCGGTGGCTCAAGGCATTGTTCGCGCCGGTGGCCGGTTGTCGCAGATGGCACGACAAAAGCTGTCAGGAACCCCAAGAATCCAGCTCTGTCATGGTCGCTAATTGGTCGCTAGCTGTTTTTCAGGGTTGGTCGCTAGGTTCATAACTGCTTGATTTAATTGGTCGGAGCGGCGGGATTTGAACCCACGACCCCCAGTCCCCCAGACTGGTGCGCTAACCAGGCTGCGCTACGCTCCGCTTCTTGGTACGGACAAGCGCTTGGCTTGCCGATTCCTTTGGTCCTTCCGGTGCTTACTGCACTCGGGCCGCACTCGGGGGTGAGTGCGGCAGACGCCCGGCGTCAGCCGGTCAGCGCATCGTCTAACAGATGCCGAGGCAGCGAGGCAAACAAAATTGGCCAGGCCGGTGCCTCATAGTGGTGCATCGTGGTGTCTGGCGGCGGCGACGGAGGCGGGTGCACCTCCCCCGTCGCGGCCGGAAGCCTGCGCGGTCGCCATCTCGACGGGTCGGCGCGCCTACTTCACCTCGCCGTACCAGAGCCTCGGCAGCCAGAGGGCGATCTCGGGGAAGATCATGATGAGGAACAGCCCGATGAGCTGGAGAACCATGAACTGCACCATGCCCTTGTAGATGTCGGTGAGCTACCAGGCCGGCACGACGCCTTTTAGGAAGTATGCTGAGAGCGCCACAGGCGGCGACAGCCACGCCGTTTGCAGGTTCACGGCGACCAGGATGCCGAACCAGGTGAGATTGAAGTCGAGCTTCGTGATGAGCGGCAGCAGGAACGGCACGACGATCAGCACGATCGGCACCCACTCGAGCGGCCAGCCGAGCAGGAAGATCAGCGCCAGGATCATGATCAGGATGATCCAGCGGTTGAGGTTCAGCGTCAGCAGGTAATCGGTCAGCATGGTCGGCGTGCCGAGCTTGGCGAAGACAGCGCCGAAGAAATTGGAGGCGGCCACCAGGAACAGGATCAGGACGGAGATTTCCAGCGTCTTGATGAGTGCCTCGGAAAGCTTGGCCCAGGTCATGCGGCCGTAGGCGAGCGTCATGAGCATGGCACCGAGCGCGCCGCAGGCGGCACCTTCGGTTGGCGTCGCCCAGCCGAAGAAGATCGAGCCAAGCGAGGCGAGGACGAGGGCAGACGGCGGCACGAGGCCGAAGAAGAAGTCGTTCCAAACTTCCTTCATGCTGGTCGGATGCAGCTCCTTCGGCAGCGGGGGGCCGAGCGAGGGATCCATCCAGCAGCGGATCATGGCGTAGAATGTGAAGATGAAGGCGAGGAGGAAGCCCGGCAGCACCGCGGCTGCAAACAGCACCGGCACCGGCACCTCGAGCACCGGCCCCATGACGACGAGCATGACCGAGGGCGGGATCAGGATGCCGAGCGTGCCGCCGGCGGTGATGAGACCGGCGGAGAGTTTGACGTCGTAGCCCGAGCGGATCATGGGCTTGCCGGCCATGATGCCGAGGATGGTCACTGAGGCGCCAACGATGCCGGTCGCGGCGGCGAAGATCGTGGCAACGAACATGACGGCGATGAACAGCGAGCCGCGCATGGCGGCGAACATCTTCTGGATGCTGTCGAACAGGCGCTCCATGAGGTTCGCCTGCTCCATCATCAGTCCCATGAAGACGAAGAGCGGGACTGCGGTCAGCGTCTGCTCCATCATCGTCTCGTTGAACTTCAGCGTCATCAGGTAGAAGACGAGATCTCCCATGCCCAGGTAGCCGAAGACGATGCCGAGGAAGAGCAGCGTGAAGGAGATCGGGAAGCCGATGAAGATCGACCCGATCATGGCCGCGATCATGCCGAGGCCGATGATCTCGTTGCTCATGTCTCGGTGCTCCCGGACTCGGTCGGCCAGCGGCCGGTGCGCGCGGCATAGAGGCTCTTAAGGAGCTCTGAGATGCCTTGAATCACGAGCAGGAGAGCTGCAAGCGGGATGCAGGATTTGATCGGCCCGAGGTAGGGCATCCAGGCGGTCTCCATGCCGCGCTCGTATTCGACGACCGACTTGAAGGCATAGGCGTAGGAGACCCAGAGGAAGACGATCATCGTCGGGAAATAGAGAACGATGTAGAGGAGGGCGTCGACGAGCCCTTGGCGGCGGACGGGCCAGCTGCGATAGAGGAAATCTGAGCGGATATGCACGCCGCGCGAGAGGCCGTACGCGGCGCCAAGCATGAACAGCGCGCCGTAAAGCATGCGTGAGATGTCGTAGGCCCAGATCGTCGGCGTCAAGGTCTTGCGGACGACGACCTCGTAGACCATGGCGATCATCAGCGGCACGACCAGCCAGCTGACGAGGCGGCCGATAAAGCGGTTCGAGGTGTCGATCGAGCGGATAGGCCAAGACATCCAGGCCGGCATGTCGGCGGGCAAGCCGCCGGGTCCGCGCGCTACGGGCGGGCTCGCGCTTTGTCCCGCGTCTGGGTCTGCCATGTGTCGTTCCCCAATGCCCGGCACGTGGTGCCCGGCGTCTCGGGGCGCCGCCCCGCACCCCGCCAAAGGCCCTGGCCTTTGGAAACCAAATCGGCCCGACTATCGCCCTCAAGCGCCAATGCCCCTCGAGGGTCGCTGTCGTGGCTGCCGATTGATGAGTGGCCCCGCGATCCGAACCGGCGGGGCCGCCACGCCTACTTCTTCTTGAGGGTTGCCGCGTAGGCCTCGAGTAGGTTCGTGTTGGCGCGCTGCGCCTGTGCCCAGAACGGCACCGCAGTGCCCGCAAAGGTCTTCATGGACTCGAAGACCTTCTTGAAGAACGCATTCTCGCCGCTGTACTTGGCGATCAGCGTCTGGCTCGCCTTCATGTACTCGGTGAAGTAGTCGGCCGGCGTGTCGTGCAGAATGACGCCGTGCTTCTCGACGAGCTCCTTCAGTGCAAGTCCGTTCTCGTGGATGCGGTAGGCGACGGTCTGCATGAGGGAGGCGTCAGCGGCGACCTCGATCGCCTTCTTCTGGTGCTCGGAGAGGCTGTCCCAGACCTTCTTGTTTAAGTACATGTCGGCATTCACGACGACCTGGTGCAGGCCCTGCATGTAGTAGTTCTTGAGCACCTTGTGGAAGCCAAAGGTCATATCGGGTTTCGGGCAGCACCACTCGGCGGCGTCGATCACGCCCTTCTCGAGCGCGGGGAGAATGTCGCCGCCACCGATCGCGACGGCCGCGACGCCCATTACCTTGTAGCTCTCGGCCGGGATGCCGGGCGGAGTCCTGAACCGCATCTTGCGGAAGTCGTCCATGTTCTTGATCGGCGTCTTGAACCAGCCGAGCGCCTCCGGGCCGACGGGCTGGAGCATGATGCCTTTGACGTTGACCTTCATCTCCGTCCAGAGCTGCTCGTAGAGCGCCTTGCCGCCGGCATTCATGTACCAGGAGACCCAGGCGAAGTTGTCGATGCCGAGGCCGGCGCCGGCGATCGGCGAGCCGAACAGCATGGCAGCGGGGTGCTTGCCGGACCAGAAGTGCGTCCAGGCGAGGCCCGCTTCGACGAGGCCCTTGTCGACGGCATCGAGCGTCTCGGCGACGCCGACGATTGCGCCTGCTGGCAGCACCTCGAACGTAACGGTGCCTCTGGTCAGCGCCGACACGTTGGCGGCGAAAACCTCGAACATGCGCACTTCATCGGCCGTCTTTGGGATGACGGCCTGGACGCGGATCTTGACGCTCTTCTCCTGAGCCGCCGCCGGCGCGACAGGCACCGCCCCGGCAAGGCCGAGCGCGACGGCACCGGCCATGCCCCACTTCAGACGTTTCATGAGGTCTCCTCCCGGGAGATTGGTTTCACGTCGGAACGATTGCCCACCGGAGCAGGCCAACGGCTCTTCCGGCCGCTTCGTATATCAGGGTGGCAGTTTCGGGAGGGTTGGGCAAGCGTCGACTGAGAGCGTCGACTGCGAGGCTGGCCTGAGACACGACCTGTGGCCATCGCGCTGCGCTGATGGTTAGCGCGGTGAGGACGGCTGAGCCGAGGCAGTTCATCGCGCATGAATTGCATGGCCTACATTTCTTGTGGCTGAACACGGGACGTGATTGACTGACGTCGCCGCTCGCCAAAAACCGATACTCTCGACGCCTTGCGTATATCGTCAGGGGAGCCTGTCCAATGATCATCGATACGAATATCAGCTGCGTTGGGATGTCCGCTCAGCTCATCAAATGGAACATCGACACTGTCGGCCGCTATTATCGCAAGGCGACGCACCCGGAGTGGGTGATCACGCGGGATGAGGCGAAGGAACTCTCGAAAGCAGGCCTCAAGATTTTCGCCATCTTCGAAGACTATGGCCTCGCAAGCAAGCTCGTTCTGACGAAAGCGCAGGGAAAGGTCGATGGGACCAGCGCCTTGGAGCAGGCGGTCCGGATCAAGCAGCCCATTGGCAGCACGATCTATTTTGCGGTCGAGGGCTTGCCGAGCGGCTACAAGTCGGGCGACCTCCCGGCGATCCGGAACTACTTTGCCGGAGTTCGCGACGCAATCGGCGGCAAGTATGCCATTGGCGTGTATGGCGATGGCATCGTTTGCAAGACACTGGCCAATGAAGGCATCTGCAAGCACACGTGGCTGGCTGCGGCCTCCTGGAGCTTCGAGGGCACCAAGGATTTCCTCGGCGACTGGACTTGGTCGATCGCCCAATTGGGGCCTCTCGACATCGGTCTCGGCAAACTGAGCGTCGATCTCGATGTCGCAAACGGCGATTTCGGAGCCTTTGTCGTGCCCCAGGCTTAGTCCGTCCCTCCCATACTCTCGCGAACCGGCACTGCGCTCGCGCGAGCAGAGCCGGCAGGTGCGCGCCAGAAAGCGTAGCGCGGGCTTACGGTTGAGGCGCGCAAGGCCCGGAGCCGCCGCGCCGACGCGACCAGTAGGGCGGGGTGAAAATGACGACCGTGTGACAATGACGGGCTAGGCCAGCGCGCCCTCCAGGAACCGCACCGGCGCTCCACCGGAGGGCGAGGTGATGGCGCCCTCCCACATGACGCGGCGGCCGCGAATGATCGTGCCGACCGGCCAGCCGGTGACGGTGACGCCATCATAGGGCGTCCAGGCGGCGCGTGACTTGATCCAGCCGTTGGTGATGGTCTCGCGGCGCTTCAGGTCGACGATCGAGAGGTCAGCATCATAGCCGACGGCGATGCGGCCCTTGCCCTCAATTCCGAAGATGCGCTGCGGCCCGTGCGAGGTGAGGTCGACGAGGCGCATCAGGGAGAGGCGCCCCGCGCTGACGTGATCGAGCATGATCGGCAGCAGCGTCTGCACGCCGGTCATGCCGGAATGGCTGTCGGGATAGGCGTGATGCTTCTCCTCGATCGTGTGCGGGGCGTGATCGGAGCCGAGCACGTCGACGACGCCGTTGGCGATGCCGGCCCAGATGGCGCGCCGGTGCGCCTCGTCGCGGACGGGCGGGTTCATCTGCGCGAACGTGCCGAGCCGCTGGTAGCACTCGGGGGCGACGAGGGTCAGATGATGCGGCGTCACCTCGACGCTGGCATAGGCCTTGTGGTCGGCGAGGTAGGCCATCTCCTCCGCCGTCGAGACGTGCAGGACGTGGACGCGGTGGCGGTATTTCTCGGCGTAGCCGACAAGGCGCTCGGTCGCCATGAGGGCGGCCACGGGATCGCGCCACTCGGGGTGCGACGTCGGATCGCCCTTGCGCCTGAGCCCTGCGCGCTCGCGGAGCCGCATCTCGTCCTCGGCATGGAAGGCGGCGCGCCGCGAGATGCGGGCGACGATCTTCTCGAGCGAGGGTGCGTCCTCGACCAGGAGATCGCCAGTGGACGCGCCCATGAACACCTTGATGCCGGCGGACGCCTCAAGCCGCTCCAGATGTGGGATATCCGCGATGTTCTCGCGCGTGCCGCCGACATAGAAGGCGAAATCGCAGTGCATGCGATTGCGGGCGCGCGCGACCTTGTCGGCGAGAGTGGCCGCCGTTGTCGTGAGCGGCTTTGTATTTGGCATCTCGAACACGGCCGTCACGCCGCCCAGCACGGCGGCGCGCGCGCCGGTCGCGAGGTCCTCCTTCTGCTCGAGGCCCGGCTCGCGGAAGTGCACCTGGCTGTCAATCACGCCGGGGAGGATGTGGAGACCTTTGGCGACGACTGTCTCGGCAGCCTTCAAGGCGCCGAGCGCGCCGATGGCAATGATGCGCCCGTTCTTGACGGCGATGTCGCGAATGCCCTCGCCGTCGTGATTGACGACCGTGGCGCCGCTGATGATGAGGTCTGCGCTTGGCGTGCCGGACATAAAGCCATCCGAGGGTTGTGCGTTGTCTCAGTCCTTGGCCCGGTCTATAGCACTCCAGCTTCTCACGGAAAGGAGCTTGGCCATGGCCGCATGGATCCGCCTTGCCGATCGCGGTGTCGTTTCCGTCACGGGGCCCGAAGCGGCAGGCTTTCTCGACAATCTGCTGACGAACGATATGGCGGTGCTGGAGCGGCAGCCCGCGCTGCTCGCCGGGCTGCTGACGCCGCAGGGGAAAATCCTGTTCGAGATGCTTGTCGTGAAGGCGAATGACGGCTTCTGGCTCGAGACTGGGCGGGACGCCGCGCCGGCACTCGCCAAGCGCCTCAGCATGTACAAGCTGCGGGCTAAGGTCGGGATCGAGGATCGCTCGGGGGACGCATGTGTCGCTGTGGCACTCGACGGCGGCACTGAGCAAAGAGCAGGCAGCGTGAGGTTCCCAGACCCCCGTGCGCCAGGGCTCGGCAATCGCATCATTGCCGTCGCGGGCCTCGCCGCAGACTTGAGCGATGAGGGCCCCTACCACCGCCGCCGCATCGCCCTCGGTATCGGCGAGGCAAGCCGCGACTACCCGCTCGGCGACACCTTTCCGCATGAGGCGAACTGGGACCGGATCGGCGGCGTGTCGTTCACGAAGGGCTGCTTCGTCGGCCAGGAGGTGGTCGCGCGCATGCAGCACAAAACGATCGTAAGGAAGCGCTTGGTGCGCGTCAGCGGCGCAGGCCCGCTCGAGGCCGGAGCGCCGGTCCTCCTTGGCGAGGTCGAGATAGGCCGCCTCGGTACGGTAGAGGGACGTGACGGGCTCGCGCTCGTGAGGCTCGATCGCGCGCTCGAAGCGGAGCCGTCGCTCACCTCGGGCGGCACTGCGATCACCATCGATGCCGACACGCTCGATCGCTACAGACGCGAGACGGCGGAGCGGGACGCAAGGAGCAAGGCGCCGCTATGACGGAGGCTGTGACCCGCTGCGCCTGGGGCGGCATCGATGATCCCGAGTACACGCGTTACCACGACGAGGAATGGGGGGTACCGAACAGCGAGGACCGGGCGCTCTTCGAGAAGCTCATCCTCGAAGGCTTCCAGGCGGGGCTTTCCTGGATCACGATCCTGAGGAAGCGTGAGACCTTCAGGGCCGCGTTTGCCCGCTTCGATCCCGAGGCGATCGCGCGCTTTACGGAGACGGATGTCGCTCGGCTGATGGCCGATCCAGGCATCGTTCGCAACCGGGCGAAGATCGAGGCGACGATCTCGAACGCGCGCGCCTATCTGGACCTCAACGCGCGCACTCGGCTCTCGACCTTCCTGTGGGACTTCGTCGATGGCCGGCCGATCATCAACGAGCGGCGCTCGATGAAGGATATACCCGCCGAAACGGTTGAATCGAAGCGCATCTCGAAAGCCTTGAAGCAGCACGGCTTCCGCTTCGTCGGACCGACGACGGTCTACGCGTTCATGCAGTCCATGGGCTTCGTCAACGATCATCTGCTGAGTTGCCATCGCCGCGAGCCGTGCGCGCGTCTGCAGCGGGCGTTCCGCCCGACGCACGGCTGAGCGCCAGTCGGGTCAAAACCGCTGCGCTTTTGCAGGCGTACTGCTTACACGTGTACTGCTGCCATCGTCGATCGTCTTGCGATTGACTAGGCTCCGGGCGGGGATGATAGTCCGGGGCCAGAAACGGTGACGCACTATTAGGATCGCCCGATGCCTTGGCTCGATATTCTCTCCAGCAGATCCATGACCGCCGTCTTTACTCGCGGGCTCAGTCTCTTGGGCCTGATTGTCTTTCTGATTGCTGCCAGTGCGCCGGAGGCGCGCGCCGTCGATTTTCCGATCAAGGCGAAACAGGCGATTCTGATCGACGCCGATTCGGGCGCGGTCCTGTTCCAGAAGAATGCCGACGACCTGATGTATCCGGCGAGCATGAGCAAGATCATGGCGCTTGCCGTGATCTTCAAGGCGCTGAAAGCGGGTACGCTGAAGCTCGACGAGCCCATCCTGATGTCCGAGAACGCCTGGCGGAAGGGCGGGGGCGTCTCCTACACGTCGGCCATGATGGTTCCCGTCAATACGCGCGAGAAACTCGAGCAGCTCATCCTCGGCATCATCGTCCAGTCGGGGAATGACGCCTCGATCGCCATCGCCGAGGCCATCGCCGGGAGCGAAGAGGCCTTCGCGCGCATGATGGAGGAGGAGGCGCGCCGGATCGGCCTCACGAAGTCGACCTTCCGCAACTCGATCGGACTGTTCCATCCCGAGCACAAGATGACCGCGCGTGAACTCGCGTTGCTTGCGCGCCATCTGGTCATTCAGTTTCCGGAATATTATCCGTGGTTCTCACAGCGGGAGTTCCTCTATCGCAAGCACCGCTTCTTCAACCGCAATCCCCTGCTCGGGCTGCCGATCGGTGTCGATGGCATCAAGACCGGGCACATCAAGGAAGCAGGCTTCGGCATCGTCGTTTCGGCCAAGCAGGACAACCGGCGCATAATCCTCGTCATCAACGGCCACGAGCGCGCCGACGAGCGCAAGGCGGAGGCGGTCAAGATCCTCGAGTGGGGCTTTCGGAGTTTCGGCGAATTCAAGCTGTTCGAGGCGGGCGAGGTGGTCGGCCAGGCGAGGGTTTGGGGCGGTACGCGCATGTATGTGCCGCTCTCGGGTCTGAATGGCGGCGCCGTCGCCGTAGTACTGCCGCGCTTCCCGGCAGGCCAGAAGCTCAAGGCAGAGCTCATCTACAAGGGCCCGCTGAAGCCGCCGCTCAAGAAGGGCGATGCAGTCGCGACGCTGCGTGTGACGTCGTCGTCGGGCGCCACGGCCGAGACGCCGCTTTATGCCGCAGAGGATGTCGAGCCGGCCGGCATGGTGCGCCGTGGCTTCGACAGCATGATGATGATGGCCTTCCGCTGGATGATGTGAGATCGCTTTCGCCGGATCGTGAGCTGAGATAAGACCGCGGCATGATACGCGGCCGGTTCATCACGCTCGAAGGCGGCGAGGGTGCGGGCAAGTCGACGCAGGCGCGGCGGCTGGCGGATCACCTGGCGCGGCACGGCATTGCGTCGGTCGTCACGCGAGAGCCCGGCGGCTCTCCGTTCGCCGAAGAGGTGCGCCGCCTCCTGCTCTCCGGCAGCCTGCCCTCGCACGGGGCGCTTTCCGAGGCGCTCCTCTTCGCGGCCGCGCGCGCCGATCATCTGAGCCGGACCATCCGCCCCGCACTCGAAGCCGGGCGCTGGGTGATCTCTGACCGCTTCTCCGATTCAACGCGCGTCTATCAGGGTGCCGCCGGAGGCCTCAGCCCGGACGTTCTTGCGCGGCTCGAGGCGATCGTGCCCGGCTCGACGCTCCCCGATCTGACCCTCGTCATCGATCTCCCCGTCGATATCGGCCTCGCGCGTGCCGGCGCCCGCAATGCCACGGCGGAGCGCGATCCCTTCGAAGGACGCGAACGAGCCGCCCGGCACCGTCGTCGAAGTAGCGCCGGCGCGCGTTGCCGTCATCGACGGCGACCGTGAGGTGGCAGCCGTCGGCGCGCAGATCGCGGCCCTCGTCGATCGCCGTTTCGGTTTGAAGGCACCCTGATGGCGCGCGCGCAGACGATTGCGGACGTCGAGGCGCTGCCGGAGGCTGATCGGCTCGACGGTGCGCCGCATCCGCGCGAGACCGGTGAGCTCGTCGGCCATGTCGGCGCCGAGGCCGAGCTCGAGGCGGCATTCCGGTCGAGGCGCATGCATCACGCCTGGATCCTTGGCGGCCCGGCCGGCATCGGCAAGGCGACACTCGCCTACCGCTTTGCGCGTTACCTGCTCGCGGCGCCCGAGGAGCGGCCTGAGGCGGGGCTCGCCATTCCGCAGGAGGCACGCACGAGCCGGCTGGTGCGCCAGCTCGCGCACCCGCGCCTCGCCGTCATCCGCCGGACCTACGATGCGAAGACGAAGCGCTTTCCGGCCTCGATCCCCGTCGACGAGGTGCGTCGGCTGCGCGCGTTCCTCGGTCACACCGCCGGCGAGGGCGAGTGGCGCGTCGTGATCATCGACACGGCGGACGAACTCAACGTGAATGCCGCCAATGCGGTGCTCAAGTCGCTCGAGGAGCCCCCGCCGAGGACGCTATTCCTGCTCGTCTCCTCGGAGCCCGGACGCTTGCTCGTCACCATCCGCTCGCGCTGCCGCACGCTGATGCTCGCGCCGCTCTCGGGCGCCGACCTGCGCAAGGCCTCGGAAGGCGTATTTCAGGACGGCCGGCCGATCCCGCCCGAGGACTGGCCACGGCTCGAGATCCTGGCGAACGGCAGTGTGCGCCGCCTCCTCGGCCTCCTCGAAAGCGAGGGACTTGCGCAGCATGCGGCGATCATGAAGCTGCTGACGTCGCTGCCGGTCGTCGACTGGACGGCGGTCGAGCAGCTCGCCGACCAGCTGACCTCGCCGCAGGCCGAGCAGCGCTTCACGTCGTTCTACGATCTCCTGCTCGACGAGATCGCCAGGCTCGTGCGCGCGGCAGGCGGGGTCAGCGGCAGCGCGGAGGGCCTCGCGCTGGCCGCGAAGCTCGGCGTTCCGGCTCGGCTTGCCACCTGGGCCGGTGTGTGGGAAACAGTCGTCCGCTCGAAGGCCGAGACGCTTGCGTTGAACCTCGATCGCAGAACATTGATCATCGAGACCATATCCCGGCTGCAGTCGGCAGCCCGGCCGTGAGGCAGCGAAGCGCAATCCGTCGGCGCTCGGCGCGTCGGCCGAGGCGAGCCTCCCCTGCCGCGAGGACTGCAGCAGGAGGCCGGTGATGGCCACGTCGAATCGCTACTACATCACGACGCCGATCTACTACCCGAACGGCGTCCCGCATATCGGCCACGGCTACACGACGATTGCCTGCGACGTGCTCGCGCGCTTCAACCGGCTCGACGGGCGCGACGTGTACTTCCTGACCGGCACCGACGAGCACGGCCTCAAGATCAAGCAGACGGCTGAGGGCCGGGGCATCACGCCGCAGTCCCTCGTCGACGAGCTCTCGGCGCGCTTCCGCGAGATGTGCAAGCAGCTCCACATTTCCAACGATGATTTCATCCGCACGACGGAAGCACGCCACATCGCCTCGTGCCAGGAACTCTGGAAGCGCTGTGCCGCGGCCGGCGACATCTATCTTGACCGCTACGCCGGCTGGTATTCCGTGCGCCAGGAGGCCTACTTCGACGAGAGCGAGACGAGTGTCGGTCCCGACG
>DAORNH010000014.1:27174-29251 GCA_035440865.1 Hyphomicrobiaceae bacterium
GAGCGGCGCAACGAGGTCGTCTCGTTCGTCACCCGCGGCCTCGAGGATCTCTCCATCTCGCGCGCCAAGCTCGACTGGGGCATCCCGGTGCCGGGCGATCCGAGCCACGTCATGTACGTCTGGTTCGACGCGCTGACGAACTACATCTCAGCGGCCGGGTTCCCGGACGAAAAGCACATGCTCTTCCAGAAGTTTTGGCCGGCCGATCTGCACATGGTCGGGAAGGACATCGTGCGCTTCCACACCGTTTACTGGCCGGCCTTCCTTATGTCGGCCGGAGTGGCGCCGCCGCGACGTGTCTTCGCGCACGGGCTGCTTCTCGGCAAGGCCGGCACGAAGATTTCCAAGTCGGAAGGCGCGCCGCCCATCTCCGAGATCATCGAGGAATACGGCGTCGACGCCATCCGCTATTTCGTTATGCGCGAGGCCTCTTTCGGCCAGGACGGTACCTATACGAAGGAGACGCTGGTCAATCGCATCAACGCGGACCTCGCCAACAACTTGGGCAACCTCGCCCAGCGCTCGCTGTCGATGATCAACAAGAACTGCGGAGCGGTTGTGCCGACGCCGGGCGCGTTCACGGCAACAGACACGGCGATCCTCGCCGCAGCCGACGGCATGCTGGCGCGCGCCCGCGAGGCGATCGAGCGGCAGGCGATCCACCTCTATCTCGAGGCCGTGTGGAGCGTCGTCGCCGATGCCAATCGGTACTTCGCCGATGAGCAGCCCTGGGCCAAGAAGGCGACCGACCCCGCGCGCATGGGGACGATCCTCTACGTGACGGCGGAGGTCCTCCGGCAGGTGGCGCTCCTGGCGCAGGCGATCACACCGGCAGCGGCGGGGACGCTGCTCGATCTCCTCGCGGTGCCGGCCGATCGGCGGAACTTCGCGAGCCTCGGCACGGCCGGGCGTCTCAGCGCGGGCGCGGCACTTCCCGAGCCCGCGCCCGTGTTCCCGCGCTATGTGACGCCCGTGGAGCGCGAGGTCGCCGCCGCCAAAGCGGCGCAGGGCAAGGGCGCGCCCAAGGGCAAGACGGCGAAGGCCAAGCCTCAGGGTTGAGGGTGAAAGGGACACCTGCACCGCCCACAATTCTTGTGAGTGAATGAAAGTGCCGATGGCGCTGGATGGCTGGGTTTTCGCCTCTGGCGCTCAGCTCGTGCGTACGGATCGTACGATCGAGCTCAGCAACCCACATCCTGCCGGCACCTAGAGTGACGGTGCCAGACGCAGGTTTCTGGCGCCGCTTTTACGTACCCACGGGCAGTCGCCCGCTGGCGGCTGAGGGGTGATCCGCGGGTGATTGCCAGTGCCGATCGGCCCTGTTAGAAGGCCTTCGATCATGAGCCAGAGGTGGCCGGCCGATGCCCTTCGATTCACGCGATCCGAACGGGGCTCCCCCGTCAATCAAGCTCGTCGCCGGCAACAGCAACAAGCCGCTCGCCGACGCGATCTCACAGCACACGAAGATTCCGCTCACCAAAGCCGTGGTGAAGCGCTTCGCCGATATGGAGATCTTCGTCGAGATCCATGAGAACGTGCGCGGCCAGGACGTCTACGTCTTGCAATCGACGTCGTTTCCAGCCAACGACAATCTGATGGAGATGCTGATCGTCGTCGATGCGCTGAAGCGCTCCTCGGCTCGTCGCATCACCGCTGTCATCCCCTACTACGGCTACGCCCGCCAGGACCGCCGCCCGGGCCCGCGAACCCCGATCACGGCAAAGCTCGTCGCCAATCTCATCGAGCGGGCCGGCGTCGACCGCGTCATGACAGTCGACCTGCACGCGGGCCAGATCCAGGGTTTCTTCGACATCCCGACCGACAACTTGTTCGCCGCACCCGTCATCATGCGCGACATCCAGGAGCGCTTCGACGTGTCGAACGTCGTCGTCGTCTCGCCGGATACGGGCGGCACGGTGCGCGCACGCGGGCTCGCCAAGCGCATCGGCGCCCCGATCGCGATCTGCGACAAGCGCCGCGACAAGCCGGGCTCGGCCGAAATCATGAACGTCATCGGCGACGTCGCCGGCAAGCGCTGCATCCTGGTCGACGACATCGTCGATTCGGGCGGCACACT
>DAORNH010000014.1:29361-31254 GCA_035440865.1 Hyphomicrobiaceae bacterium
GATTCGATCCTGCCGACCGAGGCTGTTCACGCGGCCCGCAATATCCGCCTCCTCTCGATCGCGCCGCTGCTCGGCGAGGCAATCCTGCGCACCTCACGCGAGGAGAGTGTGTCGAGCCTCTTCTACTGATTGCGTCTCCCGATATCGACCCCGACACACGACACCTCGGCCAGCAGCGAATTGCGGCGGACCCTTTCGGATCCGCCGCTCGGCAAACAGCGAAACAGGCGTCTGCAATAGGTGTAGGTATCGCAATGGGGCATCGACCCGGGGGAAAGTCGATGCCAGGGACCGAGGCGATGGGGGAGGGGCATCTCTCGGCTTACCCGAACCATGCGACGGCCAGAGCGATTTTTCTGCGCGACCCCATCCACATTCCGATTGTCGCGTCGGCTGGCGGCAGAACGGCGAACGTTGTAGCTCCTCGACAGGCGACGCGGCGGAGGGGGCATGCCGAGCTCTGGTGATGGGATGTCGAAGGCGCTGGCCGTCCTCGAGACGACGTTCGGCTACAAGGCGTTCCGCTCGCATCAGGCCGAGATCGTCGAGACGATTATCAGCGGCGGGGACGCCCTGGTCCTGATGCCGACCGGGGGCGGCAAGTCGCTCTGCTATCAGGTGCCGGCACTCGTGCGCCCCGGAACGGCCATCGTCGTCTCGCCCCTCATCGCCCTCATGCAGGACCAGGTCGACACGCTCCGCGAGCTCGGCGTCGAGGCACAGTTCCTCAACTCGACACTCGGCTGGCGCGAGCAGCAGGACGTGGAGAGCCGCCTCCTCTCGGGGAAGTTGCAACTCCTCTACATCGCCCCCGAGCGGCTGCTGCAGGAACGTACGCTTGCCCTCCTCGACAAGGCGAAGATCGCCCTCATCGCCATCGATGAGGCGCATTGCGTCTCGCAGTGGGGACACGATTTCCGCCCCGAGTACCGCCAGCTCAAGGCGCTGGCCGAGCGCTTTCCCGGCGTGCCGCGTGTCGCCCTCACGGCGACGGCGGACGCGCGGACGCGCGATGAGATGGTGCACGAGCTCCGCCTCGAAGGCGCCCGCCAGTTCGTCGCGAGCTTCGATCGCCCCAACATCCGCTATACGATCGCCGAGATGGGCTCGCTCAGCGGCCGCGAGCAACTCTGGCGCTTCATCTCCCGCGAGCATCCCGAGGACGCGGGCATCGTTTATTGCCTTTCGCGCAAGAGCGTCGAGGAGACGGCGGCGTTCCTCGCCGCGCGTGGCCGCAAGGCGCTCGCCTACCACGCCGGCCTCATGCCGGACGCCCGCCGCATCGCGCAGGAGCGCTTCCTCAAGGAGGACGGCCTCATCATTGTCGCGACGATCGCCTTTGGCATGGGCATCGACAAGCCGGATGTGCGCTTCGTCGGCCACTTGAACCTGCCAAAGTCGGTCGAGGCCTACTACCAGGAAACGGGTCGCGCCGGCCGCGACGGCGAGGCAGCGAATGCCTGGATGGCCTACGGCATCCAAGACATCGTCACGCAGCGCCAGTGGATCCAGCAGTCGGAAGCCGGCGACGAGCACAAGAAGGTGCAGCGCCAGAAGCTCGATGCGCTCGTGGCGCTCTGCGAGGTCGCGACCTGCCGCCGCCAGGCGCTGCTCGCCTATTTCGGCGAGACGCTACCTGAGCCCTGCGGCAACTGCGACAACTGCCTGACGCCGCCCGAGACCGTCGATGCGACGGTGCTCGCGCAAAAGGCCCTCTCGGCCGTCTACCGCACCGGCCAGCGCTACGGCATGAGTTACGTGATGGACGTGCTGCTCGGCAAGGCGGACGACCGCATCGGCCGCAACGGCCATGACCGCCTCTCGGTCTTCGGCATCGGCCACGAGGAGGGCGAGAGGGAATGGCGCGCCGTGTTCCGCGCGCTGGTTGCGGGC
>DAORNH010000015.1:0-5991 GCA_035440865.1 Hyphomicrobiaceae bacterium
CCGCTGCCGCCGCTGATCGGCGGCGGGGGTTCGTGCGATAGCAGTCGCCTATCACACAGTCGTGAACGAATGCAACTGCTGTGCCGTTTGCCTGTCATGCGCCGGCGAGACGTGCATTCGCTCGCTCCTTCAGTTCGGCCGTCGCCGGGCGATTGTCAATCGCCGGACCCTGCTATTTCTTGACCGTCCACGCCTTTGCGGCGGCCGCGACAGCGTTGGCGTCGAACGTGTTCACGTCGGCGAGCAATTCATCCGTCAGGAAGTCCGCCGCGTTCGCCTTCACCTTGATGATGCCGTTGGCGAGCAGCCACTCGAGATAGGCCTGGTAGTTGGCGACGAGGTGCTCGCCCCACTTCTTGGCGCCGACCTTCTCGAGGCTCCAGGCCGGCGCGCGCGCCATCAGCGTCGCGATGTCGTGGCGGAGTGCCGTCGCCTCATCCTTGCCGGTCGCCCGCGTCTGCGGCCAGATCTCCCACATGATGCGGATCGCGGCTTCCGGATTGGTCACGGCGAAATGCGTGCCCATGGCGTAGCCCTTGGCGAGAGCGACCGCCTGCTTTCGCTTGGCGGCGATGGTCTCCTCGAGGGCGAGGAACGCGTTCGACGGGAACTTGTCGATCGAGGGATGCGAGAGGCGCCGCAGTTTGAACCCGGCGTTTTCGACGAGGGCATACTGCGTGTCGAACTGCGACAGCACGTCGACCGAGCCGTTCTTCAGGAGCGCCGCCGTCTGGCCCGCCTCGCCTGCGACGACGATGGTGATGTCCTTTTCGGGATCGAGCCCCGCTTCCTTGGCGAGCGCGCGGGCGATGATGGCGCTGGCCGAGGCCATCGAGATCACACCGACCTTCTTGCCTTTCATGTCGGCGACGGTCTTGTAGGCGCTGTCGGCGGGAACGGCCATGCCGTACACGTTGCCCTGATAGGCCGTGTAGAAGAACTTGAGTTTGGCGCCTTGGGCGCGCAGCACCGCGACCGGCTCGACGGAGGGCAGCGAGAACGGGATCTCCTTGGTCGCAACGAACTTCACGCATTCGCCCGAGCCCGGCAGCGGCACCAGCTCGACCTTGATGCCCTCCTTCTCGAACCAACCCATCTTGAGTGCGATCGCGAAGGGCGCGGCGGCCGAGCTCACGGTCTTGGCGCACCAGCCGACCCGGACCGTCTCGACCTGGGCGCTGGCCGACGGCGCGGTCGCGACCGCTGTCACCGCCGTGGCGCCGACGGCGGCTAGCCACATCATCTTCTTCATACGCTACCTCCCTTGGAAGACTTCGATTGTCCCTGTTCGGCCGCCTGCGCCGGATCCCAGAAGAGGAGGCGACGGCGGATGGCACCGACCGTCCCGTTGAGGATGAGGCCGACCATCGACAGGATGAGCAGGATCGAAAACTGGCCGGCGACGTCGACGTTCATGTTCATGCTCTGGAGCAACATGCCGAGGCCGCGCTCGGCGCCGATGAACTCTGCGACGATGGCGCCGATGAGGGCAAAGATCATGGCGATCTCGAGCCCCGCGAAGATGTACGGAAGCGCGTTCGGCAGTTGCAGCATCCAGAAGATCTGCCACTTGTTGGCGGCGAGCGAGCGCATCAGGTTGATGCGGTCCTCCTCTGCCGAGCGCAAGCCCACGATGGTGTTGACCATCAGCGGGAAGAAGGCGACGAGCGCCGCGTTGATCACCTTGGATTTGAGGCCGAGCCCGAACCAGACGATGATCAGGGGCGCCAGCGCCACCTTCGGCATCGCCTGGAACATGACGATGAAGGGGTAGAGGAAATATTCGACGCGCCGGCTCAGCGCCACCAGGATGCCGAGGCTGAAGGCGAGCACGCAGGCGAGCAGGAAGCCGAGCATCGTCTCGAGCAATGTGACGCCGAGGTGCTCGGGATAGATGTTGCGCGCGATCCCCTCGTAGAGTGCGCGGAACACCTGGCTCGGCGGCGGCAGGATGTAGGCCTCGATGGCGAACACCTTGACCAGCAACTCCCAGGCACCGAGCACGGCGGCGATCAGCAGGAGGCGGAGAGAGAAGTGCTTGACGCCACCCATCAGTCGAGCCCTCCGTCGGCGTTGAGCGCCGTCCTGATGCGCCGCACATAGCCGCCGAACAGCTCGGTGTTCATCACCGAGAGCTTGCGCGGGCGCGGCAGCTCGACTTTGAAGGCATCGCCGATCTTCCCTGGCCGCGAGGTCATGACGATGACGCGGTCGGCGAGATAGACGGCTTCGGAGGTCGAATGCGTGATGAAGAGCACGGTCTTGCGGCTCTCCATCCAGATCCGCTGCAGCTCAACGTTCATCGTCTCGCGGGTCATGGCGTCGAGCGCGCCGAACGGCTCGTCCATCAGCAGGATGGCCGGGTCGTGGATCAGCGCCCGGATGATGCCGACGCGCTGCTGCATGCCGCCCGAAAGCTCGCGCGGATAGCGGTTCTCGAAGCCCTCGAGGCCGACGAGGCGCACGAGATCCAGGGCGCGGGCGCGCATCGCCTTCTTGTCGAGGCCCTGCACGTCGGCAGGCAGCAGCACGTTGCCGAGTACGCTCCGCCAGGGAAAGAGCACCGGACTCTGGAAGACGACGCCGATGTCGCGACGCGCGCCACGGATTGGCGTGCCCTTGAGCATCGCCTCGCCGCTCGTCGGCGGCAGCAGGCCGGCGAGAATCTTGAGCAGTGTGGACTTTCCACACCCGGAGGGCCCGACGATCGAGATGAACTCGCCATCAGCGATCGAGAACGAGATGTCCGAGAGCGCGAGCACGGCGTCGGCATTGCGACCGTAGGCCAGCGACAATTGATCGACCGAGATGACCGCGGGGCCCGAGGCCGCCGTCGCAATCGTTCCCAGGTCCGCGCCAGATTGCACGCCCTGGCCGCTGACACCCGTGCCGTCCACGCTGTTCCTCCTCGAAGCTGCGAGGACTGACGCCTCGCTTGGCCCTTACTGTGAGGGACGATTCCGCGGCTGTCCAGCCTAAGGCTTCGATCGATCGCAACCGCCAGCCGTCATCGACCGTTGCAAATGCAAAGGAGCCGCCAGCGGCAGCCCCCGAGATCGTCATCGGATGCCTGTCCGATCACGACGCCATCAGAACTTGATGCGCGTTCCCAGAACGACGGCCGAGAAATCATTGGCGGCCACGGACTCGAAAACGGGCGCCGCCAGCGTGCCGGCGTTGCGCGTGAAGGTCGCGTCATGGTGCTTGTCGGCGATGAACAGCTCCGAGGCGGCGGCATCGATGTGCTGCACCATGCCCAGGCCCCAGAACATCACGTCGCTGCTCACGACATCACTGAAGCGGTGGCGCATACCGTCGGTGTGAGGCGCGTACTCGCCGTCGAACACGGTGCGGCCGATGCCGAGGTCGTTCTTCGAGATACCGCCGTCGAGGTGCCAGAAGGTCGAATCCGGCTCGCGATTGTCCCAGGCGCCGATCAGCTCTCGATGGTTCTCGTCCTTGCGCCACCCGCCTACCCCCGTGAGGAAGAGGCCGGAGGACACATGAAGCACAGAGGTCGAGCCCATCACGACCCTCTGCAGCCGTTCGCACTGCGATGTGCACAGCACGCCAGCCGCATTGAAAAGCTGGTTCGTCCAGTTGAACTCGCTATCCTCCCGATAGCCGATGCCCGAGGCGATCCTGAAGCCGCCGAGATCGGCAGCACGCGCGCCAGTTGCGCAGAGACCGAAGTTTGCATCGACGCCATTCGTGGAGCCCGACCAGAGCGCCCTTCCAGGCGGCGTGGCGGAGCTACGTGACCCATCCCGCCGTGAAGCCGTTCAATTCGCCGAACATCCGCACCAACGCGATGCCCTGGTTGCGCCGGGCCAACCGTCGAAGCCGCTGCTTCGCGCGGGTGAGGCCTTTCGGTGCGAGACCGATCCTCGCCACTGCTCAGGTAGCGATGACTGAGAAAGGAGCGTTCCTCGTCGGGTGCGACCGCGCTCTTCTTGTCTTTGACCTCCAGCCGGAGGTGGCCTTCGATGAAGGCCGTGACGTACGCCATCACCCGCTTGCCCGCCGCCTTCGACCGCACGTAGATGATGCAGTCGTCGGCGTAGCGGCAGAAGCGATGGCCCCGCTGTTCCAAGTCCTGGTCGAGATCGTCGAGCAGCAGCTCTGCGAGCACCGGCGAGAGCGGGCCACCTTCTGGCGTACCCTCGTGCCGCCCGATCACCACACCACCCTGCATCATCCCCGCATTGAGGACGGCGCGAACGATCTTCAGGAAGCGCTTTTCGCCGATACGTCGCGCCAAGCGGGCCATCACCACATCGTGGTTGACCCGGTTTCGCGATAGGGACGGCCACCTCCTGACCAAGCGGCATCACAGACGCACACGGCCCCTGACGAGCGCCCACGCGCTCTCCGGGGAACCAGCGGGCGACGGACTACCTTGCCTACCGCTTCCCGAGCGTGCCGGCTGCCTCGAGGCGTTCAATCTCCGCTACCCCGATACCAATCTCGGCGAGCACCTCGCGGCCATGCTCGCCGATCCCCGGAAGGCCGCGGCGGACGCCGAGCCGGCGACCGTCGAGCTCGATGGGCAGCGCCGGCGTCACGGTCTCGCGCCCGTCCGGCAAGGTGATCGGCAAGAGCCCGCCCGATGCGGTCAGATGCGGGTCATCGAACAGCTGCTCGGGGCGCACGATCGGCGCATAGGGGAGACCGGCCTTCGCCACGACAGCCTCGAGATCGGCCAGGCGCCACGACGCGAATTGCTCGCGCAGCCGAGGCATGAACTCGTCACGCCGGCCGCAGCGCTTCACGTTGGTCGCAAGGCCCGGGTCCGCATACATGTCCGCGAGTTCGAAAGCCTCGCAGAAGAGCTTCCATTGCGTGTCCGTGACGACGCCGATGAAGAGCTGCCCATCCGCGCAATCGAACACGTCGTAGATGCCCCACGCCGCAAGCCGCTCGGGCATGGGCGGCGCCGGCTTTCCGGAGACCGCATACTGCATCATGTGCTGGGCCGAGAGCAGCGCGCAGCTCTCGAAGAGCGCGCTCACGACCTTCTGGCCAGCCCCCGTCCGGTCGCGCTCGCGCAACGCCGCCAGAATGGCGATCGCGGCGAACATGCCGCCCATGATGTCATTGACAGAGGAGCCCGCGCGCAGCGGCCGCCCGCGCGGTCCGGTCATGTAGGCGAGGCCAGCCATCATCTGGACGACCTCGTCGAGGGCGGCGCGCTCCTGATAGGGACCCGTGAGGAAACCCTTGAGCGAGCAGTAGATGAGCCGCGGGTTGACCGTCTTGCACACGTCGTAGCCGAGCCCCATGGCATCGAGCGCGCCTGGCCGGAAGTTCTCGGTGACGACGTCGGCGGAGGCAATCAGTCGGCGCGCCACCTCGAGGCCCTCCGGCGACTTCAGATCGAGCGCGATCGAGCGCTTGTTGCGATTGAAGGTTGCGAAGAAGCCGATCCCTGAACCGATCAGCCGGCGCGTATTGTCGCCGTCGGGCGCCGGCTCGAACTTGATCACATCGGCGCCGAGATCGCCGAGGATCATGCCGCAGGTCGGCCCCATCACGACATGGCAGAGCTCGATCACCTTGATGCCGTCGAGCGGCAGTGCGCGTTGGCTCATGCGAACCAGGCCTCCCAGTTTGTTGCGCGGCTTTACCTGTCCTTAAGGTCGCCGGCATAGTGTTCACGGCGTACCCCAATCCTGTTCACGCGTCTCGGGTGTTGCGTATCGTGGTCTATCCAGATCGGCATCGACGTCGCTTGGGACGGCTCCCAGTGTTGCTCATCTGTCTCGGGCTCACGGCATCGTTCGCCTATCACATAAGACACGGCCGGCATGGTCTCGAAGCTCGTTCGACCCTCCTCGCACGCTCCGCTGCATTGGAGCTGAGGGTCCACGCGCTCGAGACCGTGCGGGCTCGTCTTGCACGCGACATCGCGCTCCTCGGCGCGGCACCCGATCGCGACCTCGTCAGCGAGCTTGCGCAGGAGCTGGTAGATCTCCTGCTTGGTGCCGACAT
>DAORNH010000015.1:6118-6336 GCA_035440865.1 Hyphomicrobiaceae bacterium
CGAGCTCGAGGTTGTGGGTGGCGATGAGCGCCGCGACGCCCGTCCGCTCGATGAGGCCGATGAGCTCGCGGAACACACCTTCGGACGTGGTAGGATCGAGATTGCCGGTCGGCTCGTCGGCGAGCACGATGCGCGGCGCGTTGGCGAGAGCGCGGCAGATCGCCGTTCTCTGCTGCTCGCCACCTGAAAGCTGTCCAGGCCGGTGGTCGAGGCGCTCG
>DAORNH010000015.1:6346-10880 GCA_035440865.1 Hyphomicrobiaceae bacterium
CCCATGAGCGTCAGCAGCTCGCCCGCCCGCTCGGCCGCGATGCCGCGAGCTTTCCCTGCGATCATCTGCGGGATCATGACGTTTTCACGTGCGCTGAACTCGGCGAGAAGCTGGTGGAACTGGTAGATGAAGCCGATCGTCGAGCGGCGCATGGCCGTGCGCGCTCCGTCATCGAGATCGGCGCAATCCCGGCCGCCAACGATTACCTGCCCTGCCGTCGGCCGCTCGAGGAGGCCTGCGACATGGAGGAGCGACGACTTCCCCGAGCCCGACGGCCCGACGAGCGCCACCGCCTGCCCGGGCTCGAGCTTGGCCGAGGCGCCGACCAGCACATGGAGGTCGCGCTCGGCCTGCCGAAAGGTGCGCCTGATATCGACGAGCTCGAGGATTGCCATTGCCCCCTCCCTCACTCGTACCTGAGGGCTTCGATCGGATCGAGGCGCGAGGCGCGCCAGGCGGGGATGAGGGCTGCGAGCACGGCCATGGTGATGGCGAAGATCACGCTCCGCGTCGCCTCGCCGACATCGATGAGGGCTGGCATGCGCGTCAGGTAGTAGATTTTCGGATTCATGAGCACGACCCCTGTCGCCCACTGCGCGAACAGGCGGATCTGGTCGATGTAGTGGCAGAACACGATCCCGAGGAGCAGCCCTGCGATCGTCCCGACGACGCCGATCGTCGCGCCCGCAATGAGGAAGATGCGCATGACCGACCATTTGGTGGCGCCCATCGTGCGCAGGACGGCGATGTCACGGCTCTTGCTTCGCACGAGCATCGTCAGGGCGGAGACGATGTTGAGGGCCGCCACGACCACCACCAGCGAGACGATGATGAACATCATCGTGCGCTCGACCTCGAGCACGGTGAAAAATTCCGAGTTCTGCCGCCGCCAGTCGGCGAGATGCAGGCTCGGCCCCGCCGCCATCTCGATGAACGGAAGAACCTTGTCCATGGCCTGCGGGTTATCGACCGTCACCTCGATGGCATCGATGTTGGCGCCCTTGCGGAAATAGCGCTGCGCCTCGCCGAGCGGCATGAAGATGACCGTGCGGTCGTACTCCGACATGCCCATCTCGAAGAGCGCGGTCACCGTGTAGCGCTTGTTCGCGGGCACGGTGCCGAACGGCGTCTGCGCGCCGCGCGGCGCGATGAGTGTCACGCCATCGCCGATGGTGACACCGAGATCACGGGCGAGCCGCGTGCCGATGACGATACCCTCGCCGCTGTCGAAGTTGTCGAGCGAGCCGAACTTGATGTTCTTGCCGACCGAGGGGAGGATCTTGGCATTGGCCTCGCTCATGCCGCGCACGAAGCCGCCGAGCGTCTGCGATTGCGAAGCGATGATCACCTGCCCGCCGACCAGCGGCACCACGGACTTGACGCCAGGCACGCCCGTGAGCCGCTTCACGGCGTCGGCGTGATCGTCAAAAGGCGCACCGATCTTCTGGATGACGACATGGCCGCTGAGGCCGAGGATCTTCTCGAGCAGTTCCTGACGGAAGCCGTTCATCACCGCCATGACGATGATGAGCGCAGCTACGCCGAGCATGACGCCGAGGAACGAGAGGAAAGTGCGCAGCGGCGGCATCCAGCGCCAGGTCGGGCGCGGCAGCAGATAGCGGATCGCCATGCGCCATTCGACCGGCGCGAACATGCGGGCCGCAGCGAGCGGGGCCGCCTCGGCAGGTTGGCTCGCGGCAGCAGAGGCGGTGGCGTGATGTCCGGCCGTCATGAGCCCAGGTTTCTCCCCACTGTGGAGCCGGCGGCGACAAGCGAGCCCGACACCGGCTCACCGTCCCTTCACGTCACACTGGCAGCCGATTGTGGCAAGCAGATCAAGCGAGCACGCGCTGCGACGTGACGTCCGCGATCACGGCCGAGAGCGCCGCGTCTATCGGCAAGGTGCGCCGCGCGCCGCCCTTGCGCGCCTTGATCTCGGCCTCGCCCGCCTTGACGCCTTTTGGTCCGATGATCAGCTGGTGCGGCACGCCGATCAGATCCATGGTCGCGAACTTGACTCCCGCCCGCTCGTCCGTATCGTCGTAGAGGACATCGATGCCGGCGTTCGTCAGCTTCTCGTAGAGGCTCCCGCAGACGCGCTCGGTATCGGCATCGCCCGCCTTCAGGTTGACGAGCGCCACCTCGAACGGTGCGACCGGCACCGGCCAGATGATGCCGTCCTTGTCGTGGTGCGCCTCGATGATGGCGCCGGCGAGCCGCGAGACGCCGACGCCGTAGGACCCCATCTGCACGTTGACGAGCTTGCCGTCCGAGCCCTGAACGCGGCAGCCCATCGGCTTCGAGTACTTGTCGCCGAAGTAGAAGATGTGACCGACCTCGATGCCGCGCGCGGTCACCTGCTTGTCCTTCGCCACGTCGCGATCGAAGGCTGCCGCATCGTGCTTCTCGTCGGTCGCGGCATACTTCGACGTCCACGCCTTGATGATCGGCGAGAGGTCTCCGTTGAAGTCGGTGCCGGCAGGCGGGATCGCCCCCTCGATCAGGTCCTTGTGACAATAGACCTGGCTCTCGCCCGTATCAGCAAGAATGATGAACTCGTGACTGAGATCGCCGCCGATCGGCCCCGTATCGGCCGCCATCGGAATGGAGCGCAGCCCCATGCGCGCATAGGTGCGCAGGTAGGCGACGAACATCCGGTTGTAGGAGGCGCGTGCGCCCTCCTCCGTCAGGTCGAAGGAGTAGGCGTCCTTCATCAGGAATTCGCGGCCGCGCATCACGCCGAAACGGGGGCGTACCTCGTCCCGGAACTTCCACTGGATGTGGTAGAGGTTGCGCGGCAGGTCCTTGTAGGAGCGCACGCCGTCGCGGAAGATCTCGGTAATCTGCTCCTCGTTGGTCGGACCATAGAGCATCTCGCGGTCATGGCGATCCGTGAAGCGGAGCATCTCGGGACCGTACGAGTTGTGACGGCCCGACTGACGCCAGAGATCCGCTGACTGCACCGTCGGCATCAGCACCTCGATGGCGCCCGCACGGTTCTGCTCCTCGCGCACGATCTGTTCGATTTTTTTCAGCACCTTGAACCCAGTCGGCAGCCAGGAATAGATGCCGGCCGCAGCCTGTTTGATCATGCCCGTGCGCAGCATGAGCTGGTGCGAGACGATCTCGGCCTCCTTCGGCGTCTCGCGCAGCACGGGCATGAAGTAGCGGGAGAGGCGCATGGCTCGGATCCTCGTCGACTGTGAGGCGGGTAGGCGCGGGCGCACGCGTTCAGCGCGCTGCAGTCTTCAAAGTGCGTGCTTGATAGCCATTAAGATCGGGCCGTGCAATGGAGGCCGCAGGCGCCTGCTCAGGCGATGATGTCAGGGGTCAGGCGATCCTCGATGGCCGTGATCTGGTCCTTGAGCTTCAGCTTGCGGCGCTTCAGGCGGGAAATCTGCAACTGATCGCTGGTCGAACTCGTCTCGAGCACGACGATCTCGGCATCGAGGTCGCGGTGCTCGGCGCGCAGCCGCAGCAGCAACTCGCGCAGCTCCCGATCATCGGCCCGGTTCATCCGCTCGCATCTCCCGATCGACCCTGATTCGAGCCGCGCCCATTATCGGGCGGCGACCGCCGCGAGGCAAGCATGCCGCTCGTACAAGAGACTCCGCGAGCGCCAAGGCGGCCTCAAGGCTATGCAAGTTTCCGTATCAGAGCTGCGTGGGCGGCACCGGGCTGCTATCACCCATGGAAATCGTCATTGTCCGCACGCCGAAGGAGACCCTCGTGACCAAGAAGCCGATCCTCATCCTCAATGGCCCGAACCTCAACATGCTCGGCACGCGCGAGCCGCACATCTACGGGGCGACGACGCTCATGGAGGTGAAGGCGATGTGCGAGGCGCGGGCCAAGGCACGTGGGCATGCGATCTCGTTCCACCAGTCGAACAAGGAGTATGAGCTCGTCGAATGGATCCAGGGCTCGATCTCGACTGCGGCGGGCATCATCGTCAACCCCGCGGCATTCACGCATACCTCGGTTGCCATTCTCGATGCCCTCAGCATGTTCAAGGGGCCGATCATCGAGTTGCACATCTCGAACCCGCACAAGCGCGAGAGCTTCCGCCACCATTCGTACGTGACGCAGGCGGCAACGGCCCTGATCTGCGGCCTCGGCGTGAAGGGCTACCCGCTCGCGGTCGACGCCATGGCCGATCTCCTCGAGGCCGCGAGCGCCCCCAAGGCCTGAGCGGGCCTGCACGGATCTCGTCCGCCCGGCGACCTTGCGACCCTTGACCGAGCCCGCGTGAGCCCGCATCAGTAGGCTGCAAACCGAGCCTTCGAGGAGCAGACTGGCCATGTTCGACTTCGATCGCGTCATCGAGCGCCGCGGCACCCATGCGTCGAAGTGGGACAACATGGCAAAACTCTCCGGCATCACGGCGCCCGATGCGATCCCGATGTGGGTGGCCGACATGGACTTTCCGGCGCCGCCCGGCGTGACGGCGGTGCTCGCCGGCGAGGTCGGGCGCGCAACGCACGGCTACTACGCCGACACCGGCTCATGGACCGAGTCCATGGTCGAATGGATG